>JAZNDP010000053.1:0-2469 GCA_045588165.1 Eubacteriales bacterium
TCGCCGTCGATCTGGAGGGCGCAGGGGGTGTCGAATCTGACTGTTACCTCGTCGCACTTGACGATGTCGATATATTTTGTATGTCGGGGGTGGGTGCCCTTGAATATCTCGGGGAAGATGGGGATGATGCGGGTGCGGGAAAGGTCGTGCGCGATCGCGAAGCTGAGCTTGCCTTCGGGGTCAAGCCTGTCCTGCTCGGGCGTGATCTTCATTCCGCCGCCGAAGAATCTGCCGTTCATCGAGGGTGCGAGCCATACCTTTTTGTATTCCTTTGTCACACCGTCAACGGTGACGGTCGCGTTTCGGGGAGTGAAATCGTAAAGCAAGCCCTTGATGGCTATCGTTGTGTAATTGATGGGCTTATTTGTCTTTGCGCGGATCTCGTCGCCCTTTTCGCAGGCATAGCCGTCGATGCCGTAGCCGACGTTGTTGACAAAGCGATATTCCTTGCCTTTCACGCGGACAACGGGCAGATCCGTTATGTATTCCTTGATGTCAAAAGGAGCCGCGCCGCGCTCCTTGCCTACGTCGTTAAGAAAATCATTGCCGCTTCCCGCGCCGTAATAATAGACCTTCTGTTTGATCTTAAGCCCGCGGGTGTCGTTAACAAAATGGTTGAGAGTGCCGTCTCCGCCCGTGAGGATCACAATGCAATCGTCATCGCAGGAAACAAAAAAATCATAAAAACTGCCAAGCGCCGCGAGATCGACAAATCTCACCTCGCCGTCGGTCAGTATTGTTTCAAGCTTGCGCGCTGCCTGTTCTGCCCTGCCGTTGTTGGCAAGCGGATTGTAAAGTACAACGTAATTCTTCAAGGAAAGATCCTCCAAAATACTAATTAATACATTGTATCATTATTTTATAGTATTTTCAAGGAATATTTTATGAATTCTTAAGAAAAAAGCCGTTTTTTGACAAAAAAGTGCAGGGTCCCCCACAAACGCGGGGGACCCTTTTGAAAGAGATTTAATTCAATTAAAGAAGATTCATCCATGCGGCTTTTTGTGCCCTTCACTATATAAGACGCTTTTTTTCGCAAAAAGTTTCACTTTTTTCGAAAGTTTTTTGAAAAAAGCTTTCTTTTTGTGGATATGCACAAAATCAATCATTGGAATTTGTTGAAAATAACGGCACTTCAAAAGTGGATTTACATATTTTGGATATATTTTTATTCTTCGATTTCAAGACGGTATATTTCCATCTGGCCCGGGGCAAGCCAAGTACCGGAGATAATATTACCCTGCTCATTTATGCGGTAGTTTGCATCCCAATGGTCGGTTGCAACGTCGTGCTCCACGCCGCCAAAACAGGTTCTCCACAGCCTTTTGACCGAAGGATCAAAAATAAGATGGAACATTCCGCTTTCCTTTTGATCGTTGTTGAGGATCGCGACGTACTCGTTACCCTCGTCATCCGTAAAGCGGCTGAAAACGCCGTCGAGGTTGTGGTTTGAGATGAAATTGATCGCGTATTTATGAACTCCCTCACGCCACTCGTCCCATCCGCCGTATGCTCTGCCGAGATGCCAGCTTCCCTTATGGGTGAGTCGCATCATAAGCGGTCCGTAGGTCTTGTGGAAAAGGCGGAGCTGACGAGAGAGCCATGTCCAGGTCTCGGTCTTTTCGCCAAGTTCGTTGACGGGCGCGTTGCGGTAGTTGATATGCGAACGCATCATTCGGTAATAAAACCAGATCACACCCTTCGCGCCGTGAATGACAGAGGTGTAAAGCTGCCAGCGGATGTCATCCTCGTTCGGGCAACGATATCGGAAATGTCCGACAGAAAGCACGATGCTCCAAAAGGGCACGTTCATCACAGACGCCGCCTCGGAGTAAACACGGAGGCTTGTGTAATAATCATCAACGCCCTTTCCGTCGCCGAAGGGATTCATTTGGGTGTAATTATCAAACGATATCAGCGGAACGCCTAGGCTCGGAATGATCTCGTGAGTCCATTCCTCAAAGCTATTGCAACCCCAAAGAGGAGTGTGTCCCGGCCAACCGGGGAAATGATTGAGGTAGGGCGTCAGATGCGGAGCAAGCTCGAGCTGAATTTTCGCCGCCGCGCGGATATCATCGAAACTTGTATGCTGAGGCTCGTCACCAAGGTGGAAGCCGAAAACCGCGGGATGCGAGCCGAAATCGGCAACCGCCTCGGCAACGCGGGAACGGTATCCATCCGGATCGGAAGAAGCTCCGCGCCAGGTGGTGCGACTGTCGGAGAGAATGAGGCGGATGCCGAATTTGTGGCATTCGTCAAGGAGTGCAAGTAATTTTTTCTTACGCTCCGGGTCGGGTGAATAATGCGGAGCGACGGTCAAAGTCATTCCGCAAGCCGCCCAATCGGCAACGTCGGTGAGCGGTACATCATCAATGGCTTGGGTTCCCCAGAAACCCATCGGGAATACTTCGTGCATAGTCAATCCTCCATTCCTGAATAGAAACAATGTCTTATTCTTGGGTGAACGTA
>JAZNDP010000054.1:0-20494 GCA_045588165.1 Eubacteriales bacterium
GCTCGAATACGATAGCGTCGATCATAGCCTTAGCTGCTGCTGCGTTCTCGCCGTTTGCTGCTGCAATGCAGATGGTTCCGTCGTCCTCGATGTCTACCTTAGCGCCGGATTCAGCAACGATCTTCTGGATTACAGAGCCGCCCTTACCGATAACCTCACGGATCTTGTCGGGGTCGATCTTAAAGCTTGTCATCTTGGGTGCGTACTTGGACACCTCAGCACGGGGAGCTTCAATTGCCTTGAGAAGAACCTCGTCAATGATATAATCACGTCCCTCGTGTGTCTGTGCGAGAGCTGCCTTGATAATTTCGGGAGTAAGACCGTCAACCTTAAGGTCCATCTGGATAGAGGTGATACCCTTGTGAGTACCTGCTACCTTAAAGTCCATATCTCCGTAGAAGTCCTCAAGTCCCTGAATGTCAAGCATAATATCCCAGCTTCCGTCCTCAGCGGTGATAAGACCGCAAGAGATACCTGCAACGGGAGCCTTTATCGGAACGCCTGCGTCCATAAGAGCAAGTGTAGAACCGCAAACAGATCCCTGAGATGTAGAACCGTTAGAGGAAACCACGTCGGAAACGAGACGGATTGCATAGGGGAACTCCTCGGGAGAGGGAAGAACGGGAATCAGAGAACGCTCAGCCAGCGCGCCGTGACCGATCTCACGTCTGCCGGGGCTTCTGGTTGCCTTTGCCTCACCGGTGGAGAAGCCGGGCATGTTGTAGTGGTGCATATATCTCTTTTCGGTTTCGCTATCGATACCGTCCAGCATCTGTGCCTCGGAGAGCATACCCAGAGTTGCAACGGTCAGAACCTGAGTCTGACCTCTGGTGAACAGACCCGAACCGTGGGTGCGGGGCAGAATGCCAACCTCACTGCCGAGAGGACGGATCTGATCCATTCTTCTGCCGTCTACGCGCTTCTTGTCAACCAGCAACCAGCGGCGAACGATCTTCTTCTGGATCTTGTAGATGAGCTCGTCCATCATGGAGCCGATCTCGGGATATTCCTCGCTGAACTTTTCAATGATGGCATCGGTGATCGGAACCACCTTCTCGTCACGGATATTCTTATCGTCGGTGTCCAGAGCTTCCATCATATCCTTCTCGCAGAAAGCAAAGACCTTATCGAACATGTCGTGGTCCAGCTCACAAGAGGGGTACGCGAACTTGGGCTTACCGATCTCGTCAACGATGGCATTGATGAAGCCAAGCAGATCCTTGATCTCCTCGTGCGCCTTCATGATTGCCTCGTACATGGTGTCGTCGTCTACTTCGTTGGCTCCTGCCTCGATCATAACCACCTTCTTCATGGAAGCGGCAACGGTCAGCTGAAGATCGCTCTTCTTCTGTTCTGCCTCGGTGGGGTTGACTACCAGCTTGCCGTCAACCAAGCCCATGAATACGCCGCCGATGGGTCCGTTCCACGGAATATCGGAGATTGCGAGGGCGGTGGAGGCACCGATCATTGCGGTGATCTCGGGGGAGCAGTCGGGGTCAACCGACATAACGGTCAGGGTCAGGGCAACGTCGTTGCGCAGATCCTTGGGGAAGAGGGGACGGATAGGACGGTCGATCACACGGGAGGTGAGAACTGCCTTCTCGGAGGGCTTACCCTCTCTCTTCAGATAACCGCCGGGGATCTTGCCCGCAGCGTACATTCTCTCCTCGTAATCGACGGAGAGGGGCAGGAAGTCGATGCCGTCTCTGGGCTTTGCGGAAGCAGTTGCGCAGCAGAGAAGCACGGTGTCGCCGTAGCGAACGAGAACCGAGCCATTGGCAAGTCCTGCCAGCTTACCGGATTCGATCACCAGGGGTCTGCCTGCGAAGGTATAACGGAATACCTTGTGGTTCTTGAATTCCATAGGGGAACTGATGGTCTGTGACATAATTAAACCTCCAAAAAATTATTTATATTATCTCACAGGGTTTAGCACTTACTTGCGCGTCAATGGACTCATTGGCGCACAGGTAATTGCTAAAACGATGTGAGAAAATTTTGAATTTGGGCTAAATAAAGAGTAGGGAGTGAGGAGTCGAGATTTCCCTCCACTCTTCACTCCGACAATGATTGAGATTACTTTCTGATGTTCAGCTTCTCGATGATCGCGCGGTAACGCTCGATATCGGTCTTCTGCAGATAGCCCAGAAGATTTCTTCTGTGACCTACCATCTTCAGAAGTCCGCGACGGCTGTGATGGTCCTTGTGATTGGACTTCAGATGCTCGGTGAGGTTGTTAATTCTGTAGGTCAGAAGCGCGATCTGAACCTCGGGAGAACCGGTGTCGCCCTCGTGAGTAGCATACTGCTCAATAATTGCCTGCTTTTCGTCTTTCAGCATTGTTTTCACCTTTCTCGCATAGTGCGAATGTAATTTATCGCGAACACAGGAAGCGGCGGGTGAAATGCTGCATGACAGCTTGATCCGAAGCCCGAGCCCACGACATGTGGAATTATTATAACATGTTTTCTAATATTTGTAAATAGCTTTTTCGCATTTTTTTTGCAATTCACAAAAAGTTTTCAAATAATTGGTCGAAAAAGGGAAGAAAAAGGAGCTTTTTGCGAAAAAAGCTCCTTTTGATATCAAGATCAGACGTTGATGGAGTATGCCAGCTTGTAAAGATTCTGAATCAGCGCGTGGGTGTCGTCGCAGATTTTTTTCATTTCTGCCAGCTCGGAGGCGCTGAAACGATCCAGATCTCCGTCCTTCAGCTTGTTCTTATACATACGGTCGGTGGTCAGCGCAAATACGATGTCCATGCTGTCCAGCGCTTCGCCGCGTTCGATCACAACACGGTTGCTCTTTCCCTCCAGCAGAAGCTCTACCGCTTTTGCGCCCATGCGGCTTGCGGTCAGACGGTCGCGCAGAGTGGGATTTCCGCCGCGGACCACGTGCGCCAGACGGACGAAACGGGTGCTGATGCCCGTGCTTTCCTCGATCCGCTTGGCGAGAAGCTCACCGTAAGGAACCTTCTTGCCGGCATCGTCGGTTGCGAATACACCCTCGCTGACGATCACGACCATGCCGCGCTTGCCGCTGGCGCGCGCTTGCTTGATGATCTCGATCGCCTTTTCCTCGTCAAAGGGGAGCTCGGGGATGCATACCGCTCTCGCGCCCGTAGCGATACCCGTCATCAGCGCGATTTGTCCGCAATCGCGTCCCATGACCTCCACCACCTTGATTCGCGCGTGAGACTCACAGGTATCGCGAAGGTTGTCCACCGCGTTCACAACGGTGTTCATTGCCGTATCAAAGCCGAGGGTATAGTCGGTAGCGGTTACGTCGTTGTCAATGGTTGCGGGAATGCCGATGGTGGGAATCCCGTGCAGAGAAAGATCGGTCGCGCCGCGGAAGGTTCCGTCGCCGCCGATGGCAACAATCGCGTCGATGCCGAATTTCTTACAGGTGGCAACAGCTTTCTGCATACCCTCCTCGGTCTGGAATTCCAGACAACGCTCGGTATACAGCATGGTTCCACCGCGGTTGACGATATTGGAGACAGAGCCCGAGGTCAGGGGGATGATCTTCTCGTCGATCAAACCCGCGTAGCCGCCAATGATTCCCATGACTTCCAGGTCTTGCTCCAATGCTTTTCTGGTGACAGCGCGAACTGCCGCGTTCATACCGGGAGCATCTCCGCCCGAGGTGAGAACGCCGATTCTCTTAAAATTACTCATCATTCAATCCTCTTTTACTGTTTTAATTTTGATCATATTATAATTGATTTTTACAATTGATTTAGAGAGTTAAACCCTGTCCGACTCCCGATTACTTATTTTATGCGAAAGCGCCGTCTGAGCCGATACAGATACAGGGAGATCAGTCGGGTCAGCGCAATGTCGTAAATAGGGAATACCACCTCTGCCAGAAGAACGAAGGCGGCGTAGAGCAGAAGCGGCTCTGCCCCCGGCGCTACCATGGTGGTATGGGATAGCAGAAGCATCAGCGCAAGGCTTGCGTTGAAGACCAGCTCCTTGAGCACCCATGAGACAACACGGGACCGTCTCTCCAGCTTTTCCTTGAGAATGGGATAGTAGCCGAAGAAGAGCAGATACATCACCGCCGGCGTTTTTTGCGGCAGCAGGATCAAAGAAAGGATCCCCGTTACCGCGAACACCAGCCACGGAGCGCTACCGCCGTATTCGATGACGGCAAAAACGCAAAGCAGAGAGGCAAGGACGGCCAGCGCAATATCCACCAGCTCAATCATGGAGCCAAGGTAGAGCAAAACCACCCCAAGCGCCGTCAGCATGGCGCAGGTTGTCAGCTTGCGGGTTTGTTCTCTTCTTGACACGGTCGTCCCTCCTTTTTCCTGAAATGAGGATCAGCAGCAGCTGATCAGGTCACCGCCGCAGCACTCGCAGCAGCAGTCGGCGCACAACAGACTCGAGCAGATATCACAGCCGGAGCATCCGCCGCCGCTTGTGGTATTGTATCCGCCGCCGTAGCCGTTGGCGCGAGAACGCAGACGCTCCTGAGCCGCCCGATATTCGTTGTTGTAGGGGTCCATGGAGCAAGCGGTGTCAAAGAAGCGCTGGGCATCGACGAAGAAGCCGCGCTTGACGCATACGCAACCCATCAGGAAGTTCCATTCCGCGTTTCTCTCAGCCACAGGAATGTTGTTCAGCAGAGTTTCTGCCTGACGGTCGTTTCCGTTGTTGATGTAACGGCGAATTTCATTGTAGCGAGGATTGCCGGAGGAGGAGGTGTTACCGGCGTAGCTGCCGGAGTTTTTGTTCTTGCCGCCGCCGGATTCCCGCATTTGCTTGATCTCCTCGTAGGCGGCGTTGACCTCCTTCATTTTTTCACTTGCAAGATCGGCGAGATCGCTGTCCCGATACTTGTCGGGATGGTATTTTCTTGCCAGTGCTCGATATGCCTTTTTAATTTCGTCGTCGGAAGCGTCGGGGGAGACGCCCAGAACCTTGTACGGATCGTTCATTGGTTACCCGTCCTTTCTGTCACAGAGTCGTTTTTCGCTCTCTTTTTTTCTGTTGTTACTTTGGCTTTGCCCGTAGGGTCGATTTTCTCGATCCGGTCGGGCATCCCCAAATATAAAATGTTCGATACGATTTCCTTGATGTCAGGCAGATCAAATTCCATCAGATCCACCGCCGCTTCCGCGCTCAAGAGCTCATTTTTCAACGCGGTGCGTATACCATCCAGCTCCTCCTTGGAGGGGAGTATGTCGCCGTAGAGCAATCGAAAGGGATTATACCGCTCTCTCTTGATATCCTCCGCCCAGTCGTCTAAGGCGTCGGCGATATAGATCCATTTTCCCACCGTCAGCCCCAGGGTGTGAGCGATGCGGGCATCCGTGTCGGACAGATCGTAGGAGATGATGTCGGCAAGAATTTTTCCGAATGCCTCGGCGGGGGCATTGACGCTGTTCAGCCCTTCCTTTTCCATGGCGGAAAGGGAGGAAAGCCCACGGGCAATCTTACCGTCCAGCTCTCTAAGGCCTGCCTTCAGGGCCTTTTTGCGGCTGTGAGCCACAAAAGGATAGACGAGTCTCGCCCGAAGCTTTTTGAAGCCCTTTTCATCGGACAGATCGTCAAGGATTTTATGATAATTCAGAAGCGCCGCCGCTCCCGCGCAAAAGGTAAGAGAGGGGGTGTGCTTCATCATATTCCGTTTTTTGAGGGGGTGCGCGATACAGCGCTTTTGCTCAAAGCTGACCGTCTCTCGCAGAAAGGTAATGCGCAGAAGCGCCAGGAAGGCGAAATCGTAGCTCAGGGTCATGCGGGAGCATTGTCCCGTGCACTTTCCCATGGAGCGGCACAGCCCACAGTAGGTTCCGCGGTAGAATTCGTATTCTCTTACCTTGAGCTCGGGGCTCTTGACACGAACGTATCCAAACAAAACCGTGTACCGAGGCGGGGAGCGCCTTTTTCCTTCCTACCCATTCTATCATATAATGATATCGTATATAAGGAAAAAAAGCAAGGGTTAATTTGTAAATTTTTTTCTGTTTGTCCAAAACAGAGAGAACCTTCCCGTGCGGGAAGGTTCTTCTTTCATGCGCGCGAGTCGGGATAGAGGGGAATTGCCGCCTCCAGACAGACGTTTCCCTCGCTGCTAACCGTGCGAAAATACCAGATACCGTCCTTTTTGCCCCGAAGGACGGTGATCCTATCTCCAAAAGCCGCCTCCCGCAAATAGGACAGACAGAATCCGCGGATTCTCGGCAGGTCCTCGGGGGGGAGGTAATCGCACAGCATATCGGGATAACGGGTATTATTCATGTGCATATTGTAGTCCAGATCGGAATAGACGATGGGTCTCTCCGCCATATTTTCCAGTACGCAGTCAGTCGGGATACGGATCCGCGAAGGCAGATCGATCTCTACGGGCGCATCGTCCTCAAAGACGTATCCCGTTTCCTCCGGCTTGTGGAGCTGACGGTCCTCGGTGCCGATCAGCGCCCACGTAGAATCTGCCTCGGCGATCACCTCGTCTCCCCGAAGAATGCGGAAGGATCTGCCGGAGCTGAATCCGCGGGCGGGATTGGTCCAGGTTTCCACCCGAATATCCTCAAACGCCGAGAGTGGCGTATAGATCGCCAAACGAAGCTTGCTGAGAATAAAGCCAAGATGCCTCTGATCTCTCAAGTCGTCCAAAGGCAGACCAAGACTCGCTACGTGCCCGTTGGAGGTCTCCTGCATATAGACCAGCAATTGAGAAGGACGGACGCGGCGATTGGCGTCGGTGTCGTGCCAACGGGTCCGATAGGTTTCGGAATATCTCATATTTGTACCCTTTCTGTGACAATTCTTACCGTTATTGTAACAGAAATGAGGAAAAAAATCAAGAACATATCCGATTTTTTAAAATTACGCCGTTACCGAGCCAGAGCGGGGATCCTTGGGGTCTTTTGCCGCCACCGCCACGGCGCTACCCGCCGACGGAGCGGAGGGAGAGGTGGGAATGGCGGGGGCTGTGCTTCTTGCTCCCGCGCCGGGATGCTCCCCAAGACCGAAGCTGACGGCAATGGCGGTGTTGACCGAGCTCATCATCGCCTCGTCCAGATGCCCCATTTTTTCCTTTAATCTTCTCTTATCCAAGGTGCGGATCTGCTCCAACAGGATGACGGAATCCTTGGCAAGTCCCACTTGATCGGCATAGATGTCAATATGAGTGGGGAGTCTTGTCTTTCCCATGCGGGAGGTGATGGCGGCGGCAATCACCGTGGGGCTGTATCGATTTCCCACGTCGTTCTGAATGATCAGGACGGGGCGCAGTCCACCCTGCTCGGAGCCCACCACGGCACTCAGATCGGCATAATAAATATCTCCGCGTTTGACGCTCATTTGATTTACACTCCATTTCAGGTTTTCTCAAGGATATTTTTACCGAAATCGGGGCGCTTTAAACAGAGCGCCGCCGATTTGAGAATGGAAGTTTTCTCCTCCGTGGAGCGACTCGGGATTCGACAGAATCCGACGAAGTCTCCACTAACAGAATATGACGGAAAGAGATGGAGTGTGAAAAGAGCCGTCACAGCTGTGACGGCTCTTTCTCTTATTCAGTTCTCCTCGGAATCGAGGAAAATAACGATTTTTCTGTTATTTTCGGAGCCGATGGAGTTGGTGGAAACACCCTCCATGTTCTGGATCTCCGAGTGGATAATGCGTCTCTCGTAGGGGTTCATAGGCTCCAGCATGACGCTCTTTTTATACTTAAGCACCTTGCCTGCCATCTTTCTTGCCAACGCCCGCAGAGTCTCCTCCCGCTTCGCGCGGTAGCCCTCCACGTCAACGGAAACCTTGGTGTAGGCCTCTTTCTTTCCGCCAACGCGCTTGTTGGCAGCCAGATTGGCAAGGTATTGCAGAGAGTCCAGCGTCTCTCCGTGGTGACCGATGAGTACCGATGCGCTGTCGCCGGTGATGGCAATGCGAACCTCTCCGTTTTCACCCTCGCTGACAGCAACGTCAGCATCAATGCTCATATCGGAGAGCAGCTGATTTACAAAGGCGATGGCTCTTGCCTCGCCGCCCGATACGTAGGACGCGCTGATTTTGGCATCCTGCGCACCCAGTCCCAGAAAGCCCTTCTTGGGCTCCTCCAGAACGGAATATTCGATCTGCTCGGCAGAGGGGGCGCCCAGCTCGGATACTGCCTGCGCTACTGCCTCTTCGATCGTCTTTGCGCTAATAATTACTTCCTTTTTCACGATTCTTCTCCGTCAGTTTTATTTTCGTCTTTGTCTTTTGCCTCGGATGCTTCCTTTTTGCTCTTTCGAGGGGGCTTTTCGTCCTTTTTCAGGGCGGCGTCTCCCAGAAGAGCGCTCGACTTGGTGTTTTTCTTTGCTTCTGCCTCGGCGGCTTCCTGTGCCTCCAGCGCCTCGCGGCGCTTGATGGCTGCCTCGCGGGTGTCCTCGAAGTCCTCGTCGTCAATGTGATGCAGGGAACGAACGACCTTGCCCGACTTGTTCTTGGGGGCTTTTTCGATTCGCACGTTCATTTCCTTCTCGGCTGCCTTGTAATCCTCCTCGGTAAAGGTGGGAATGGGCATTGCCTTCTTCAGGATCCACTGCTTGCCGACGCCGATGATGCTCTTGAAGATCCAGTAAACACCGATAGCGGCGGGAACGATGAAGGTGATGTATACGCTGAACAGGGGCATGATCACGTCCATCATGTTGTTGGAGCATCCCATTGCCTTGTCGTCGGACATGGGCTGATAGGAAAGCTTACGGTTGAGCTTCATGGAAGCGAAATAGACCACGAAGGTCAGTACGGGTACCAGCAGAAGCCAGTTAAAGGTGGTAAAGCTGGGGGTCGCGCCCAGATCCAGCGCGCCGCCGAATATGGACAGATTGGGCATATCCGACAGGGTCAGATCGAAGCCCTGAAGGTCGGAGAAGGCGGTGGGATCACCGGCAAGGATCTCCCGAACCTTACTCATCAGGTCTACGTTACGGGAGACAACGGTCTCGGCGTTGAAATCATATCCGTAGCTGTTGACCGTGGAAACCAGACCCTTGATGGTTTCGGTGGACAGACCGCAGATATACTGCAGGGGGCGCATTACGATGTTATACAGTGCGATAATAATGGGGAACTGGAGCAGCAGGGGGAGACAACCGCCCATGGGGTTGTAGCCTTCCTTCTGGTAGAGCTCCTGAATCTCCATCGACATTTTCTGCTTTGTGGGGGCATCCTCACGTCCGGCGTACTTTTTACGGATCGCCATTTCCTTGGGACGTAGGCGTGCCTGCTTGATAGAATTCTTTTGTTGCTTGATACCGAAGGGCAACAGAACCACTTCAATGATGATCGCAAAGAGGAACAGAGCCAGAATATACTGGTTTCCAAGGATCTTGTTGCAGAAGCGGATCACGTAGCCGAAGGGTATGTTAATGATATCCCAAATCGAACTCATGGATCAATTCGTTCCGTTTCCGTGGGGGGATGCGGAACTTCCTCTCTTTTTTGATTTTCGTCATTGTTCTCCTCCGCGGGAGGAGTCATCTCATCTTTTCTCCGATCCCTTGCGTATTTCGGAATTTTTTGGGGCGGGACGGGGTCGTACCCTCCTGCCGAAAAGGGGTTACAGCGCAAGATGCGCCAAACGGTTAATCCGAAACCCACAAAAAAGCCACGTTTTTGAAATGCCTCAATGGCATAGGCGGAGCATGTAGGTGAGAACCTACAGCAGGGATTTCGTTTCAAGGGAGACAGATATTTTTGATAAAGGCGTATGAGGCTTATGCAAACATGCTTCATGTTACATCCTGTCCGTCTTTTGGAGGAGCGGCGCTTTTCAGCAGCTCCAGCTTTCGGACGGCTGTGCGCAGCTCACGCTCCACGTCGGTGCTTTTTTTGCCGACAATGGCGGATCGTGCGCTGATGACGATGAGAAAGCCGGTCTTGAGGTCACTGCGCACCGAGTCGTAGGCGGCGCGGATGATCCGCTTCGAGCGATTTCTTACCACCGCTCCTCCCACCTTCTTCGATACCGAAATGCCGAGGCGGTTTACGAACTGCTTTTGGGGATTTTCCCGTCGCAGTCTGCCCGCGGCAAGGTCGCGAAGGACGTAAACGGCGACGTATTTGCCAACGAAGCGCTTGCCGCTTCGATAGGTTTTGCCGTACAGATGGTTTTCTCTGATCGCGATATTTTTCATTTTTGCTTTGACTGACTTCGCATGAGTCCTTACAAATCAAAAACCCCGATGTTCGAGAAAAAACAAGGACTGTTTTTCTGGGTCATCGGCGGTTTTTATGTGTGTAAGCAAACAGACGAAACTTAATAGGTCAGTCTTTTTCTGCCCTTAGCGCGTCTTCTCTTGAGGACGTTTCTGCCGTCAGCAGTTGCCATTCTCTTTCTGAAGCCGTGCTCTTTTTTCCTCTGACGCTTTTTAGGTTGATAAGTTCTGAGCATTTACTTGCACCTCCTTAAATTTGTTTTCATCCCGGACTGCGAGATGTCCGGAACGATCCGGAAGCGTGTCGCTTTTCAGCCAAAAAATACGCTTTTATACAATGACATCTTATATTAAACCATACTTTCCGCGGTTTGTCAAGATATTTTTTTAATTTTTTTCGTTTTTTTGGAAAATCGGTCAGATTGGATTGAAAAAGACGACGGGTTGTGTTATAATAAGAAAAAAGGAAGGAAAGGGGGGATTGCCGTGGATCTGATCCGTGAGGACGAATTTCGAAAGCAGCTGAAAAAGGGCTTGTCGGGAGGATATCTGTTTTTTGGCGTCGAGGATTATATGAAGAGCTTTGCGCTTTCGGCGGCAAGAGAGGCGCTCTGTCCCGATCCCACCTTTGCTCTTTTCAACGACGTGCGGATCGATGCCATGGACTATTCCGCCGCCTCTCTGCTTGACGCGCTGATGCCTCTGCCCATGATGGCGGATCAGAAGATCGTTACGGTGAGCGGTATCAATCTGGGCGGACTTCGCGCGTCCGATATCGACTCCCTTTGCGAGGCGCTGGAGGCGCTTCGGGAATACGACTATAACGTGCTGATCGTATCTGTTCCTGCGGGACAGTTTGATGAGGGGAATCTTCCTAAAAATCCGTCGGCACTGTTCAAGCGCCTCTCCGAGTACCTGACACCCGTTCGCTTTGATCCCGTTACCGGAGCCCGCCTGACGAGCTGGGTGGGAAAGCATTTTCAGCATCACGGCGTCTCGGCAGATCCTTCGGTTTGCGCGTATCTGATCGAATTTTGCGGAAAATCCATGTATACCCTTTCCTCCGAGACCGAGAAGCTTTCTTATTACGTTCTGCATCAGGGCAGACAAAGCGTGACGAAGGCAGATGTGGATACGGTTTGTATCTCCGAGCTGTCGGCGGACACCTACGCGCTGGCAAACGCCATCACGGACGGAAAATACGAGGAAGCGATTCGGGCGCTTGAGGTCATGCGATATCGTCGGGTCGATCCGGTGATCGTGCTGTCCGAGGTGTCTCGCGTGATCTGTGATCTGGTCACGGTCAAGGCGCTTGCTGAGGAGGGCTTGCAGGCGGGAGAGATCGCCACGCTTTTGAAAAAAAAGGATTTCTGGGTGAGAAAAAACCTGGGCGCGGCATCGGGCAAATCCATGAAGCGCCTGAAGCGGGCATTGTGCCTCTGCTCCGAGGCGGATCTTGCCCTGAAGCAACAGGGCTTTTCGGGGTATCTTGCCATCGAGCGGCTGATTGGAATGCTTTAAAAAACAAACGGACAATTGTGAAAATTGTCCGTTTTCTATTCAATTAAAATCCGGAGTGAATTTTGCCGAAGCGGAGGACCGACCTTGCAAATATCCCTCAAAGCCCAATTCAAGCGCCCGAGACAGAACGCTTTCATATTCGAAGGAGGTCAGACGGCGACGAAGCTCCCTGTGGGGAGAATCGGCGGCAAATTCGGGGGTGTATTGGCTCATCAGACTCAATCGGATCTCTCCCACGGGCAACAGAGCCGCCAGCTCCTCCAGAACCGCGATGCTGTCATGGCGGTTGGCGGGAAGAACCAGATGGCGCACAAGAATCCCTCGCTTCATCATGCCCTCGCGGTCAAAGACACAAGCTCCCACCTGCCGATGCATCTCCGTCAAAGCATCCTTTGCCACAGAAGGGTAATCGGGGGCGGAGGAATACCGTGACGCGAGCTCTGACGACGCGTATTTGAAGTCGGGCAGATACATATCGACAAGCCCCTCCAGCATGCGTAAGGTCTTTACCCGCTCGTAACCCGAGGTGTTCCATGCCACGGGGATCGACAGACGGGCTTTTGCGAGGGAAAGCGCTTCGGCAACGGCGGGGGTAAAATGGGTCCCTGTTACTAAATTGATATTGTGCGCTCCCTGCGCCTCCAGATCCAAAAAGAGCTCGGCAAGCTCCTTGGGGGTAACCGCACGTCCTGTCGTCTCCCCTCGGCTGATGGACATATTTTGGCAAAAGGCACAACGCAGCGTACAGCCCACGAAAAAGACGGTGCCCGAGCCTCTTGTGCCGCTGATGCAAGGCTCTTCAAAGGGGTGAAGCGCCGCCCGCACGATCCGTATTTCATTGTCCTGTCCGCAAACGCCTCGCTCTCCCGCCTCTCGGTGGGCGCCGCAGGCGCGGGGACATAAGGTACACCCGTTCATGCCGTCTCTCCTTTTTTTCTGAATGGTTCTATTGTATCACAGAGCCGCCATGAAATCAAGAATGTTTACAAAAAATCCACATATATTCACATGCATCACACAAATTCAGAGTACAATAGAGGAGAAAAAAGTGAAAGGAGTCGTGAAAATGAAAACGATTCATACAGCGGAGATCCTGTGTGTGGGAACCGAGCTGCTTCTCGGTGACATTGTCAATACAAACGCCGCGTATCTGTCGCGGAAGCTGGCGGAGCTTGGCATTCACGTGTACCGCCATACGGTGGTGGGAGATAACCCCGCGCGCTTGCGTCGGGCTTTGGATGCCGCCTTCTGTGAGGCAGATCTGGTGATTACCAGCGGCGGACTTGGTCCTACCTATGACGATCTGACCAAGGAAACGGTTGCGGAATACTTTGGCAGAAAAATGGAGATGCACGAGGAGTCCTTGGAGACCATTCGTGCCTATTTTGCCCGCATGGGACGGGTCATGACCAAAAACAACGAGAAGCAGGCAATGATGCCCATAGGGGCTCGTGTGTTCCCCAATCACTACGGAACTGCTCCCTCCTTGGCGGTGGGCAACGAGGACGGAACGAAAACCGTAATTATGCTCCCCGGACCTCCCGGTGAGCTTTGCCCCATCTTTGAGGAGGAGATCTTGCCCTATCTGAAAAAGAGACGGGAGACGGTGCTGGTCAGCAAAAATATCCATATCTTCGGTATGGGAGAGTCGGCGGTGGAGGAAAAGCTGAAGTCTCTCATGACCGAGTCGAAAAATCCCACGGTGGCGCCCTATTGTAAGGAGGGCGAGGTTCGTCTGCGGGTGACGGCAGAAAGCGACACGGAGGAGCATGCCGCCTCTCTCTGCGACGAAATGATCGAAAAAATTGCTGAGACCGAGGTAGGATCCTATATTTACGGAATCGACGTGGGAACCCTGGAGCAGGCGGTGGTAGAAAAGCTCCGCCGAGAGGGAAAGACCCTTGCCACGGCGGAATCCTGCACGGGAGGGCTGATTGCCAAGAGATTGACCGATCTGGCGGGCTGCTCCGACGTATTTTTGGGAGGCTGCGTGACCTATTCCAACGAATCCAAGGAGAAGCTGCTGGGGGTTCGTCACGAGACCCTGGAGAGGTTCGGCGCCGTGTCCGAGCAGACCGCCGCCGAGATGGCGCGGGGAGCGCGGGAGCGGCTGGGTGCCGACGTTGCCGTGTCCGCTACGGGGATCGCGGGTCCCGGAGGAGGAAGCGCCGAGAAGCCCGTGGGTACCGTCTTTGTGGGTATCAGCACCGCAAAGGGAGAAACCGTGCGCAAGCTGTCCCTGTCCGCCATGCGAAGCAGGGATTATATTCGTCAGGTTACCGCATCACATGCCTACGATATGATTTTAAAGTCTGACCGATAAAGGATTGTTGACATGAAGGACAAAAAGCTGATCGAATACGGCAATCGAAGCCATCGGGCGGCATTGGGCTTTTCCGTGAGAAAGTCCCCCCGCTCTCCCAACGGGGGAGCTTTTTTTATCACGAAAACCCCGCCATCGTGACGGGGTTCAATAGGGCTCTGCCGCTTAGAAAAAACAAAGAATCAAGAAGAAAATAAAAAAGAGGGCATGTAGGGACAGGCGTCCTCGACTGGCCGAGAAAACAAAGGAAAAAACAATGCATTGGTTGAGTGGATATTCTTTACAGTATGTTCGGCATGGAAAGGCATCAAATTTCCGCGATTGCAGGAAGAATCTTTGTGTTAAAACGGACAGTCGAGGACGCCTGTCCCTACAAGTAATAAGAAAAAACGGGTGGAGTCCACCCGTTTTTTTATTGAGAATCCGATGGCTTCGGAACCTCAATCTCTCCCTCGGCTTGCTCAAAGGCTTTGATTTCCTGACGGATCAAATAAAGGATCTCGCCGTTTGCCGATCTTCCGTAATATTTCGATATGTAGTGAAGCTTGTAATGGAGCTCGGGGTCGATCTCAATTCCTAAATGCTTGTTATTTTTATTTCTCATAAAAACCCCCCAAAAAACTTAATATAAGTATATTTTAAGATTATTTTATGGTATAATGTGGTTAGTATACTTATTTTAAGTATACATAATTTAAAGGAGGACTTTTTATGAAGGTTGCGATTGTTGGTTCAAGAGAGATAAAGACGGTTAATGTCGGAAAATACGTAACGGAGGGAGATGAAATTGTATCTGGTGGAGCGATTGGAGTAGATACGTGCGCCGCAGACTATGCCAAAAGAAACGGGCTGACGCTGACGGAATTTTTACCAAACTATCGGCGCTACGGACGGGGAGCTAGGATCGTAAGAAATAAGCAGATTGTGGACTATGCCGAGCGTGTGGTGGTTTTTTGGAACGGATCCTCCAAAGGAGCGAAGACGGTTATTGAATATGCCGAAAAGGTAGGGAAGCCTTGCGAAATTGTTCTTTGTAAATAAAACATGCATCCCGATCCGCCGATCGCGGCGGCTCCGACAAGCTTTTGAAAAAAGCTTGATCAAAACTTTCAATGAGCTGCGCGACTCCGCATTCAAATCGGGCGAGGGAGTAGAGTCCGCCCGATTTTTTCATTAGAAGAAAATAAAGACGATCGGTTATCCACAAGGAATAGTCCGATCGTCTTATTTTATACCTAACCCCAAAAACATTGAAAGCTTTTGGGGGAGTTTGAGGGGGCTTTTTGCAAAAGTCCCCTCCTCGCCTCCTCGCGCCCTAACGCATCCCCTTCAGTTCGTGGAAAATTTCTGCTTGACGGTGGTGATTTTGCTCTGTTCGACCTGTTCGGAGGGGTACCAGCCCTTTTCCGCCATTTTGGTATACATGGTATCCTGCATACAAAGCGACTCGGTCAGCGCGGCGCGGAAGGCGCCGTGGACGTCCTGGGTGGAGGATTCCACCGTGCCGTGGAGGTAGAGATCGCACACACCCTTCTCCAGAAGGAGCATATTTTCCATCAGATTCTTATCGTCCATTTTCGTTTCCTCACTTTAACAATCCGTATAAATTTTGATAGATCATGCGGTGCTTTTCCGCCATCTGGTTGACGCAGGTCTTCAGCTCTCCGTCCTGGAGCTGGGCGGCGGTCTGCTGACACTGGGTCAGGAAGAACTGCTCGTGCCCCAGGGCATCCTCGATATAGAGTAATTCTTTGGTGGTCATTTTGGATAGACTCCTCCTTTTTTCCTGATTTACCTTTATTTTGCCCCTCTTTTTTGTTTTTATACGGAATTAATTGACAGGATAAGGAAAAAGTAATATAATGAAGACAGAAGTATCAAGGAGCCTCCTTGAAGGCGGCAAGAAGCTTTTCCAGTGCGCTTTTTTCAATACGACTGACGTAGGAACGGGAAATCTTCAGAATTTGAGCAATTTCTCTCTGGGTCATGGGCTCTCTGCGCCCAAGTCCGTAGCGAAGAATGATGATCTGTTTTTCCCGTTCATTCAGCACGGTATTTACGTAGCGTTTTGCCCGATCCGAATCGATCTTTCTCTCAATCTCCCGCGTCATACCCTCGTCACAACTGATGATATCAATGTAGGTGAGGGGATTGCCGTCCCGATCGACGTCAATAGTCTCGCTCAGGGAGATCTCCGAGGAAAGCTTCTTTTGGGAACGGAAATGCATCAGGATTTCATTTTGAATACAGCGCGCCGCGTAGGTGGCGAATTTCGCTCCGCCGCTGACCCGATAGGTATCGATTGCTTTGATCAGCCCCAGGGTGCCGATGGAGACCAGATCCTCCTGGTTTTTGGCGGTGGAATAATATTTTCGGACGATGTGGGAAACTAGCCGCAGATTGTGTAGAATCAGTTCTCCGCGGGCGTCCATGTCTCCCTTTTCCAATTGTAAAAAAAGCTCCTTTTCTCGCTCGGGCGGAAGGGGAGGTGGGAAGCTTTGGGGAGATCCGATGCCCAGTACCATGTGGAAGAAACCGGACAACAGGGAAAGCAGACCGGCAAACATGAAAAATCCTCCTTTTCGTTCAGAAACCGCGTAAAAAAACGGCTATTAGCAGTTTATGAGAAAAACCTTGGATTATTCCGTCGAAGGTCGTCCTTTTTACTGCAATTGACAAACGGGGGACAATAATATATAATAAATAATATATAATATGGTAGAAAAGTCCCCCACGATGTGGGGCGAAAAAGGGAAAAGAATATAGGGAGGAACAGTATGGCTCATTTTTTGCGCGGGAACGCGATCGTAGGACAGTCCGGAGGTCCCACGGCGGCGATCAACGCCACTCTCAGCGGAGTGATCCGCGGTGCGAAGATCCAAATGGGAGAGGGCGGCTGTATCGGGCGGTTGTACGGCATGTACAACGGAATGGAAGGCTTTCTGGAGGGTCGATGGATCGACCTTAGCGATCGGTTTGGCGACGAGGAATCCTATCTTCTTCTGGAGCAAACTCCCGCGGCGGCGCTTGGCTCGTGTCGCTTTAAGCTCCCCGATCCCGAAAGCAGCGATGAGAATACACAGCTCCTTTACAAAAAGATATTTGATACCTTCCAAGAAAATGAGATCCGTTACCTCTTCTATATCGGCGGAAACGATTCCATGGATACGGTGAGTAAGCTCAATCGATACGCGAAGACGTGTGAATACGAGATGCGGATCATCGGTGTTCCCAAGACCGTGGACAACGATCTGCCTCTGACCGATCACGCGCCCGGCTTTGGATCGGCGGCAAAATACGTGGCGACCGTGATGCAGGAGATCATTCGGGATTGCGCCGTATACCGCACCCGCGCCGTGACGGTGGTGGAGTGTATGGGCAGAGACGCGGGTTGGCTGACCGCCGCGTCGGCACTGGGACGCGTAGCGGGCGGAGCGGAGCCCGATCTGGTCTACCTTCCCGAATGCTCCTTTGATATGGAACGCTTCTTTTCTCGCCTGGGGGAAAAATGGAAGGAGAAATCCGCCCTTGTGGTTGCGGTTTCCGAGGGGGTTCGATTCGCGGACGGACGGTACGTGGGTGAATCCCATCAAAGCGGAGCCACCGACAACTTTGGACATAAATATTTAGCGGGCGCGGGAAAAGCGTTGGAGCTTGCCATCAAGGAGCGCTTTGGTTGTAAGGCGCGGGCGGTGGAGCTGAATCTTCCCCAACGCTGCGCGGGACATTTGCTCTCCCGTACCGATATTGACGAGGCGATCCGCATAGGAAGAAAGGCGGTGCTGACCGCGGCGGCGGGCGTGAGCGGCGAGGTGATGATCTTCCGCCGTGTATCCAATTCACCGTATTATTGCGAGATTGATCATGCGGATGTGACGAAAATCGCAAACGAGACACGGTATGTACCTGCTGAATATATTAATGAAACCAAAGATCACGTAACGGATTTGTGCTGTTCCTATATGCTCCCTCTGATTCAAGGAGATTGTGACGTTTTGTGCCATTCCGGTTTGCCCAGATATATTCGGCTGTAAGAATAAAACAAAGGAGAAAATCCATGAAAACATTGATTGTAACGGGAGCATCCTCGGGAATCGGACGGGAATTCGCCGAGACGTTGGCTGCCGAGACGGAGATTGAGGAGGTTTGGGTGATTGCGCGGAGAGCGGATCGCCTGGAAGAACTAAAAGCGACAATTCATAAACATGTGGTTCCGATCTCGTTGGATTTATCGGATTATAAATGCATAGAAAAATATAAAAATATACTGGCGGATCGCTCTCCCGAGGTGGTGGCGTTGGTGAACGCCGCGGGCTACGGACGATTCGGGGAGTTTGAGAACGTGACGCTATCGGATCAGGCGGGAATGATCGAACTGAACGCCATGGCGCTGACGCAGATCACCTATCTCACCTTGCCCTATATGACAAGTGGAGGACAGATCTACCAGGTGGCGTCCATTTCGGGACTGATGCCCGTTCCTTACGTGAGCGTATACGCCGCCACGAAGGCGTATGTATTGAGCTTTTCCCGTTCTCTTAACGTGGAGCTGAAGCACAGAGGGATTCGAGTCATGGCGGTTTGCCCCTTCTGGACGAGAACCGAATTTTTTGACCGTGCCGCGGAGCAAAACGACGTGGTGGTGCATTACGCTCGCTTTTATACGCCGAAGCAGGTGGTGGAGCGAGCCGTCAAGGACATGAAACGAAAAAAGGATGTGTCCATTTGCGGCGCGTACGCTCGGGGATTGGGACTTGGCATGCGAATTTTGCCCCGGCGTCTGTCCATGAAGATCTGGTGTAAGCAGCAAAAAAAGTGATTGGCCCATTATTATGGGAACCCCGCATGAGACTTGGGGAAGCAATGTCTCATGCGGAGTTCCCTTGTTTTTTCTTAAGGCAGAGCTCGTATAAACTGGAAAAAATTGCGCAAACTATTTCCAAATCTCAATAGGAGTGTGCGCAAATGCGGAAATTAGGAGAAGAATACCGACAGAATGTGGCCTTCATGAACGAGCGGTTGCGGGTAAAGGAAAACTTTGACGTTTTGAGCAAAACCCTTTCGTTTGCCGATGGGGAAGCTACCTTATATTATATAGACGGTTTTGTGAAGGATACGGTGATGCAAAAGCTGATGATGCATTTCCTGTCCCAGAAGAAATTGCCCCCCTCGGCAAGAGAATTTATGGAAACAGCGGTACCTTACGTGGAGACCGACGTGACCGAGGATGTCGATCTGATGGTGCGTATGGTGCTGTCGGGTGCCACCCTGATGCTTGCCGAGACCTTTGGAACGGCGGCGGTGATCATCGATTCCCGAACCTATCCCGCCAGAGAGACGGCGGAGCCGGAGGGGGATCGGGTTATGCTCGGCGCGCGGGACGGCTTTGTGGAGACGCTGATCTTTAACACGGCGTTGGTACGGCGCAGAATTCGAAATCCCGCCCTGACCATGCACTATATGAGCGTAGGCTCCGATTCGGGAACCGACGTGGTACTATGCTATATGGCGGATCGGGCGGACCTGAACTACGTGCAATATCTCAAGGAGCGTCTGTCCGCGTTGAAAACCTCCTCTTTGACGGTAGGGCACGAATCCTTGGCGGAGTGTCTGATTCAGCGGCGGTGGTATAATCCCTTTCCCAAAATACGTACCACCGAGAGACCCGATTCCGCGTCGGCGCAGTTGCTGGAGGGAAGCGTGCTGATTATGATCGATAACACCCCACAGGTCATGGTCTTGCCCTCCACCATCTTCGATTTCATGCAGGAATCCAACGATTTTTATTTTCCGCCCCTGACAGGCACTTATATTCGGGTGGTTCGGTATCTGGTGTTCTTTTTGACCTTAATCATCACTCCCGTTTGGTATTTGCTTATCAAATATCCTGCCTTTGTTCCCGATTGGTTGCATTTTGCGTTGCCCGAGGAGACAGGACAGCTTCCGATATTCGTCCAATTGCTCCTGGTGGAATTTATTATTGACGCCTTACGCCTTGCTTCCCTGAATACCCCCAATATGCTGAATAATTCTTTGTCGGTGGTGGGGGGCTTGATCCTTGGCGACTTTGCTGTGGATATCGGTTGGCTGATTCCCGAGGTGATCCTGTATATGGCGTTTGTCGCCATCGCCAATTTCACGCAACGGAGCTACGAGCTGGGCTATGCCATCAAATTCCTGCGGATTCTGCTCTTGGTTCTGACGGCTCTATTTGGAATCTGGGGCTTTGCGGGGGGATTTTTGCTTTGTCTTGTGCTGGTGGCTACCAACTCGACGGTCAACGGAAAGAGAAATTACCTGTACCCGCTGATTCCATTCAGCGGACGGGGGCTGAAAAGTCTGCTGGTTCGTGTTAGAAAAAACGATTGACCCGCAATGAGGAGGAGTCTCGGCTTCCGCTGAGGCTCCTCTGTATATATAATATAATAAATGTAGAAAAAATTTTCGCGCCGAGGGCGAAAAAAGGAGAGGTTTTGAGAAAAAGAGAGGAAAAATCA
>JAZNDP010000055.1:0-7523 GCA_045588165.1 Eubacteriales bacterium
CTTTGCGCAGTGTGTTGTACGGATTAGGTATTCAATGGGCGCAAAGCCGGTTCAGAATCCTGTCACTCCGACCAAATTTAAAAGAGGGGGCATCGCCCCCTCTTTTAAATTTCGATTGCAGTTTACGATGAAGAGCCTCTCAACCGCAAGGCGTTTGTTACTTGGTGTTAAGGACACCTCATCCGTCAGCCGATAAGCGGCTGCAACCTTCCCCCACGAATGCCCCAAGGGGGCTATCGCAAGCTCTGCGGCTTTTTGTATGATTGTTTGCTGATCTTACGGTTATTCTACCTCAACCACGCCGTTTTCTTTTACGGTAATCTTCATTCCGTCCTTCACGTAATTCAAAAACTCATCGCCGAGAGAATCCACCACAGGCATGGACACGCCGTCCACCCATACGTCAGCAAGCACCGCGCCTGCCGCCGCAAGGGAATCGATGTGATTGGCAAACAGCATACAAGCGGGGTTCTTCTCCATGGAACAAGCGCAGTAAAGTACCAGACCGCCCGTGGTTGAGCCAATGGTCTGGGGCAGACAGAGCGCCTTACCGATCAGGGGCTTCCCGTAAAGCTCCTTGTTGCTCTGATCTCCGCATTTTACCTCCTTGTCGCCAAATTGCAGAGCCATCTGAAGCGAAGCAAGTGTGTTGAATCCTTCTTTTGTTACAACGGCCTCGGCAGTAACTTTGCCGGGAGTAACAACTCTTCCTTGGAACTGTTTCATGAAAGCTTACCTCCCGTAATGGTTTTGAGAATTTCCGCATCGGTATAGTATCTGGCGCTGGTATAAGTGCGGAGCTTATTGGAGGACGTAATAACGGGCATCTTCTTGCACAGGGGATTATTCATATACATCAGAGGACAGATGTACGAGGTAATAACGCCGGTTGCCTTCAGGCGTGTGGCATACTCCGTCTTTTCGAATGCCTCCAATACACCGGGAGCGGCGGTGAAGACGGTGGGAATCGTAACCTTCTTTTTGCCGTTCTTTTTCAGCTCTTCTTCCAGCTTGACGATCCAATCCTTTAGTTGTGCCAGGGAGAGATGAGGACAGCCGACGAAGCAAAGCTTTGGCGTAGCGTCGGGATTCTTCCAGATGACGGGATAGTTTTTCTGAACTCTTTCAAGCTCGGCATCGTCAATCATGTACTCTTTTGCTCCTTCGGCAATCAGGTTCTCTCCAAGCTCTACCGCTTCGGGAGTGAGGTTTGCGATATGGTAAAGACCTACCGCACCGTTGGAGGCACTTGCCGCTCCGAAGTCTTTCAGGTATGCGCAAGCGTCGTCATTCAGCTCGCCTCCGATCCACTTGTCAAGTCCGACAACGTAAGGAACATCCTCCATCACCTTCATACCGATGGCAGAACCGAGAAGCTGTGCCTCAGGCTTTTTCGTCGTCTGCACCTTGACTACCCAAGTTGCTTTTCTTCCTTCGTCGGTGAGAAGTCCAAAGTAGGGAACATAGCCGACGATGGAACCCATAATATCGATAATACCGGAGTTTCTGTTACATCTTGCGCCAAGCACCGAGTTCGCGTAAACCACCGCGCTGGACTCAGCCCAAGAAAGCACATCGCCCTTCTCGGGCTTGTTGCCTACCTCGTCCATGTAGCAGGTGCAGGTAAAGGCATTTTCGTCCATAAGCCCAAGCTCTTTGAGCTGACCCTCGTAGAAATCCTGCTTGGTGTACATGAATTTGTTAAATACCAAATTCTGCAAGAAGTTGGCGGGAACATTCTTGTCAATGGGACGGGGATCCACCGAGAATTTTTGTTCCGAGGTAACGCCTGCGTCCAAAAGCTTTTGCATAAGGTCGTACACAGGGGACATCACCTTTAGCCCGAAGGAAGTTACAAGATGGTTATATTTTGATGTAATCGGAACGAGCTTTTCGGCTTCAAATGCGTCGCCGTACATCACGAGGGTTTTCATTACCTTGGCAAGCGTTTCGCCTTGCGCGCCGTCAAGGATGGCTTGCTGTTCTTTTGTCAGTATCATTTTCCTTCTCCTATCAAATTATCACAGTTTCATACAGATGTTCCAAGCACCCCAGATGACCGTACGCAAATTGCCGACCTGTGCGGCGTCACCGATCACGTGGACATGCTTGCCCTTCGCGACAACGGGGGCAGGGTTATAACCAACAGAGAGGATCACCGAGTCGGCATCCACCGCAAAGGTCTTACCGTCCTTGTCCTTTAGCGTAACGCTTCCGTCGCCGATCTCGGAAAGAGAGGTTTCGAGATATACGGGAACCTGATTCGTCTTAAAGAAATCGCGGAGATAGCTTGTGTTCGCAAGGCAGATTCCCTTGGTTGTGATGAGGTCGTCCTGCATTTCTACGATCACGGGCTTCTTTCCCCTCAGATAGAGATCGTATGCGATCTCGCATCCGGTCAGTCCGCCACCGATGACCACAACGTTCTCGCCTACGGCCTTGTTACCAAGCAGATAATCCACTGCCTCCACGGCACCTTCCGCGCCCTTTACGGGAATTCTCTTGGCTGTAGCACCCGTTGCTACGATGATCTCGTCTGCGTCAAGCGTCTTGACGTCCTTGATCTCGGTGTTCATCCTGATGTCAATGGGATATTTGGAAAGCTCGCGGATATACCATGCGATAAGGGCTCTGTCCTTTTCCTTGAAGGAAGGTGCTGCCGCCGCAATAAACACACCGCCGAGCTTGTCGCTCTTTTCATAAAGGGTTACGCTATGACCGCGTTTTGCGAGGACGATAGCTGCTTCCATACCGCCGATGCCACCGCCGATGATGGCGATCTTCTTCTTTTTCTTGGCAGGTTCAATGTGATACTTCTTTGACTGCATGGTTTCGGGATTCAGCGCGCAACGGGCAAGCCCCATCGTATCCGTAAGGTCTTGAGTATTAGCGTGACCTTTGGAGGACGAGAAATTAAAGCAACCGCTGTGACAGCAAATACAGGGCTTGATGTCCTCCAGTCTATCTTCGATCAGCTTTGTGATCCATTCGGGATCCACGAGGAACTGGCGGGCAACGCCAACGGCGTCGATTCTTCCCTCGGCAACGGCTTTTGCGCCAACCTCTGCATCCATTCTTCCCGCGCAAACGACGGGGATATCAACAAATTTCTTGATGTGTGCCACATCGTCAAGATTACAGTTTTCGGGCATATACATCGGCGGATGCGCCCAATACCAAGAGTCGTAGGTTCCGTTGTCGGAGTTGAGCATATCGTAACCGGCATCCTGAAGATATTTCGCCGCCCGTTCGGATTCTTCCATATTCCGTCCTACTTCAACGTAATCCTCGCCGGGCATGGCGCCCTCACAGAATCCCTTCATCTTGGACTCTACAGAGTAACGGAGAGATACGGGATAGTCATTTCCGCATGCTTCCTTAATCGCTTTTACGACTTCTGCGGCAAAGCGGTAACGGTTTTCAAAGCTACCGCCGTACTCGTCGGTACGCTTATTAAAAAATTCGATGGCAAATTGGTCAAGCAGATATCCCTCGTGAACGGCGTGAACCTCCACACCGTCAACGCCTGCCTCCTTACATAGCTTTGCGGTCTTGGCAAAGGCTTCAATAATTTCGTGAATCTGCTCTACGGTCATTTCGGGACATTCGATATCAGGTGCCCAACGCGCGGGCTGCGGAGAAGGACAAGCGAGCTCATGAGAGGTATCAATAATAGGCTTTACGATGGCTCTTGTAAATTTATTCTTGTGCAGGGGAGCGACAAGCTCGGTGATTGCCCAAGAGCGGCCCATGCCTGCCGTGAGCTGAATGAAGAGCTTTGCGCCGGTCTTGTGAATCTCGTCCATAAACTCCTTGAGGTCTTTGAACATCTTTTCATTCTGCCAGAGCCACCTGCCCCAAAAGGTATCTCGCAAGGGAGCGATTCCGGGGATAATGAGTCCTACGTTGTTGTTTGCTCTTTCAAGGAAAAGCTTTGCCGCTTCGCGGTCAAAATGACAGCCCGTAAGCTCAAACCATCCAAACAGGGAGGTACCTCCCATGGGGCACATTACGATTCTGTTTTTGATCTCCACGTTGCCGATCTTCCAAGGTGTGAATAACGCCTGATACTTTTCATCTGTTTTGTTCATTGCAGTCGGGTCCTTTCCTAAAAAAATATTTTTTCCTGTAAGGTCGAGAGCGAGGATCGTTCTTTTTTGTCCTTCGGTTGGAGCGATCCGTTGTTTTACTCTCAAGTTGTTGCAAACTCAACAAATATGAGTATACCACAAGCTTGTTAAAATGTCAACAAGCTTGTGGTATATTGGCAAATAATTTTTATTTGGTTATTATTTCATCAGCTCGTCGGTAAGACGGATAATCTCCGGTGCGAGCTTTTTTCGCCTCGCTTTGACGATGGCGTTATAGATTGGATAGGCAAGGCTTGCAAGGATGCCGCCGAAAACACCGATGACAATACCGATAGCCATAGCCAGATTGCTGTATGAACCGAGGATTTCTCCAAGATCGGTCATAAAAAGACTCATTCCAAAGCCGAGAATGAGGACGCCGATGATTCCAACTGTGAGTGAGGTCGCTTGTGCGGTATGGGTAACACCGGCATCCAGCTTGCGCAAGCGAGCCATTTTGTCCTCAGGTTCTGTCGGGGCAGAATATTTATCACGTATGCGTTTCAGCTCTTCCTGTTCCTTGGCGGAGTAGGTATACTGAAATCCTTTGTTTTCGTTATTGTAATCCATTTTCAACCTCTGTTTTGATTTGTTTTAATTGTTTTGTTCCCACAACGATCATACCGATTGCCATCGCAACAACCACGCCAGAAACGGAAAAACCAATGCTTCCAAGCATTATTTTTTGTTCCGTTACCCCCATCGCTCCATCGCCGAACGTTGTCAGCATCGTGGAAGCCAAGGTCAGCATCGATACGCATGCCGACGCAAAGCTTATGGATTTGGATGCCGAGAAAACGGGACTGTTGTATTTTCGGTATTTTATCACGCTGACGATCGCTACCGTAAATGAAGTGAAGGTATACGCCGCCATCGCAATCGTCGTAATCTCGTGATGTTCAAAGGTTCTGTTCCAATAGACCATAAAGAAGATGATCAGAGACAGAGCTAAGTTCATCAAAAGGAATAGCCATCCGCAAGCGCGGTATTTCACAAGCTCGGTCTGCATTTTTTCGCCGGGGGCGTACTTTCTTGTGTGCAAAAGTAGGAAGAATCGCATGACACCAAGGCAGATATAGTACGCGCCGAGTGAGTAGAACCAAAAAGTATGGTGATAAAAGCCAAGCCACAACTGAAAGAGTCCATACAATGCGTTCCACGCAAGTGAGCCGTAAAGAGAGGTGTTTACGCGCAAATGCGCGTCGTCAAGCCACAGTCTCGCATACTTATTTTCATTCTTAAAGATCTTAAAAAATCTGATCAAGTAGGGAATCTTGAAGCACCAAACCGCCAGGGTATAGGCTGCAAGAACATAGGAAATATAGGCAATAACCGATTCCGTTCCGATAAACACCATTGCCCCAACAAGAAGAACGGTGGCAATGGGAACGAGGAGGATCATGATGGCGATATGCGGAAACAGTAGAGCTTTACCAAGCTTCTTCCAATCCATTTACGTTCCTCCTGATCTTGACCGTAAAGGTCGTACCAACGCCGACAGCACTCTCTACGCCGATCTCGCCCTGCATAATGTCAACCACTCGCTTGACAAGCGCGAGTCCAAGACCGTTGCCCTGTGTTGCGTGGGAGGTGTCGCCTTGATAGAACTTTTCAAAGATATGCGCACCGACATCAAGACTTATTCCGCATCCCGTGTCGGCGATCTTGACGGTAGCGTATTCGCCCTCTGCCGTGAGCGTAAGAGTAACCTTACCACCGTTCTCGGTGAATTTGAAGGCGTTGGAGAAAAGGTTATTCCATACGAGCGAGAGAAGCTCGGCATCAGCGGATACAATCACATTCTCCGCAATATCGGTTTCGATTTCGATATTTTTTCTTTCCCATGTGCCCTCATACTGCAAAAGGCTTTCGCAAAGCTGTTCTCCGAGGTCATATTTTTCGATCTGCGGATAGATCTGCTGATTTTCAAGCCGATTGAGCTTGAGGATGTTCGTCATCATATCGGCAAGGCGTCGGGAAGCATCGGTGATTGCCTTTGCGTATTCTATACGCTTTTCTTCGGGTAGATCGGGAGCTTGCAGAAGCGTTCCGTAGTTCTGCATGACGGAAAGGGGAGTTTTCATTTCGTGGGACACGTTGGCGATGAAATCGGTTCGGAGCGTTTCTACGCCCGATAGCTCCGACGCCATAGAATTGATGGCTTCGCCAACCTGATTGAAGCCCTCCATACCTGCCCCATTCATCGACTTCACTCGGACGGAGAAATCACCGTTCATAATTTTCTCGGCTGCATCCGTAATCAATTTCACGGGTTTATCCACCATGATCTTACGGCGGACGTAATCAAGCGTTTTGAAAATGAGGGTAATAATGAAAACGTTCAGAAAGGTGATCTTGGCTGCGGCTGTGATATTGTGGGAGGTAAACACAAGTCCCATTGTGTCCGCTAACACGTTCAAAAACAGGATCATACAGCACGAAACCACAAATCCTACCATCAGAAAGAACAACAGAAAACTGCTGAACTCCCGAAGGATGTATCGAAAGGTTGTTTTTTTCACTTGATCACCGCCTTATAGCCAAGTCCGTGAACGGTCTGTATTTCAAAGGAGGCGCACTGTGCGAGCTTGGCGCGGAGCTTGGTCATATACACGTCAACCGTGCGAGTGCTGGTCTGTGTATCCACATCCCAAAACTCATCCATCAGCTGTGTGCGCGTAAAGGTCTTTTTGGGATAGGACAGGAGCTTGTAAAGAAGATCAAACTCTCTTGCGGTCAAGGATATTTCCTCACCGTTCAAGGTCGCGCTTCTCTCGTCGGCATCCATCACGAAATTTCCAACCTCAAGGCGACGGCTCGATGCGATCTTGGAACGGCGAAGAAGCGCGCCGATACGCAAGAAAAGCTCGTCGGGGTCGATGGGCTTGGTCATATAATCGTCAATACCGATGCGGAATCCTCTCTGCTTGGATGCGAAATCGTCACGAGCGGTCATAAACAGGATCGGAATATCGTTGTTGAGGGAGCGCACGGTCTTGGCAAATTCAAAGCCGTCAATGTTCGGCATCATAATATCCGACACGATACAGTCGAATGTGGTCTTATACATCTCGTCGTAGGCACTCTCCGCATCGGGGCAGCCGATCGCTTCGTAACCGCTTCCATTCAAGAAAGAGCATACGGAGCGATTCAGATCTCTGTCATCCTCCACTACTAAAATTTTGAACATATTTTGATCCTCCGGGGAGCATATTTTCACTGATACACCCCTATTGTACCATATAAATGTTAAAGTTTTGTTTGTGTTTTTGAGTTTTTAGAAAAAATCTTGAATATATTTTATCATTTTTACGCCCTAATCGGAACAACACAATTGCGAGGAAGTGATGAATTTAGAAAAGGCAACGCCGTTTTTTCAGCGTTGCCTTTTAA
>JAZNDP010000056.1:0-14437 GCA_045588165.1 Eubacteriales bacterium
CCGGGCAGAGCGTTGATCCAAATCAGATCTTCCTTGGCATCCTCCAGTGTCAGCGCCCAGGAAATGTCACCCGGTATCACGACGGTATCCTTGTCGGTCACAAGATGCGACCAGTTTTTATAAATTTTGTTGACGTAATCCTTCCATCGATTACCAAAGATTTCCATGGATTTTGCTCCGCTTTTGGTATCCAGATGCAGATCAGCCATTACAAAAAGTGCCATGTGACCTCCTGATTGTTTTGAAACGAATGTTTTGTTGTCTCCCTGTAAATACTAATACTATTCTTACAAAGGAGGTAGTAAAAAAATGAATTGTGGAAGCGAAAAGCGCGGATGCGGTGCAGGTGAATCCAAGGAGCACATTAAAGGCATCCGTTGCGACGTGAAGAATTGCATGTATCACGATTGCGAGACCTATTGTACCGCAACCCAGATCGCGGTAGGACCCAGCAGTGCCACCAGCAGTGCGGATACCGTTTGCGCGACCTTTAAGGAAAGAAAGTAAATTTATTTCCAAAAGGGTTGCCGCCATGTGCGGCAACCCTTTTGAGTTTTACATGAATCTATAAACCGCTTTTAACATTTCCTCCGCCTCAATGACGGTATCAAAGCGGATCTCCTTCTCGGCAAGACCGCGAAGGGGAAGGGTGATCTCGGTGCCGGTAAGATCGGACAGATCCCCAAGCGCCCCCGTGTCGGCAGATGCCTCCTTGCCCGTGATGGAGGCGTAGACATCGGCGGCAAATTTATAAGGACTTGCGGTAGATGCCACGATCATCTTGCGACTATCTCCCGTCTGCTCCACGTATTGCTCGGCGCAGCTGAGCGCCACGGAGGTGTGGGTGTCAGCCAGATATCCCTCCTTCTCGTAGAAACGGCGAAGGGTTTCGGCGGTCTTTTCCTCGTTCGCGCAGAAGCCCACAAAGTTTTCGTCGATCATCGACTTGATCTCGGGGGAGACGGTGTATGAGCCACACTCATTCAATTGCTTCATGTATGCGGCGGTCTGCTTCGCGTCGGAAACAAAATACAGCAGACGCTCCAGATTGCTGGAGATCAGAATATCCATAGAGGGAGACATGGTCAGGTGGAAATCGCGGTTGCGGTCGTAGGTTCCGGTGCGCAGAAAATCGGTAAGCACATTGTTGGCGTTAGACGCGCAGATCAGCTTGCCGAGGGGAAGTCCCATCTTCTTTGCCAGATAAGCCGCAAAAATGTTTCCAAAGTTACCGGTAGGAACGCAGACGTTGACCTCCTCACCGTAGGTGATCTCACCGCAGCGGAGCAGATCGCAGTAAGCGGAGACGTAGTAGACGATCTGGGGCGCCAGACGACCCCAGTTGATGGAGTTTGCGCTGGAGAGAATATATCCATTCTCCAGAAGGGTTTTCTTGGCTTCCGCATCCGAGAAGATCTTCTTCACACCGTTCTGTGCATCGTCGAAATTGCCCTTAATCGCGCAGACGTTTACGTTGTTTCCTGTCTGTGTCGCCATCTGCAGTTTCTGTACCTTGCTGACACCGTCTACGGGGTAGAAAACACAGATCTTGATGCGATCAATGTCACGGTATCCCTCCAGAGCGGCTTTTCCCGTGTCACCCGAGGTGGCAACCAGAATCAGAGCGGTATTTTCCTCGCCGGTCTTGACCAGCGCGCGGGAAAGCAGACGGGGCATGATCTGAAGCGCCATGTCCTTAAAGGCGGCGGTGGGACCGTGCCAAAGCTCCAAGGAAAACAAGCCCTCTCTCACCTTCACCAGAGGAGCGGCTCCGCCGGGAAAGGATTCTTCCGCGTAAGCGGCGGCGCAGTCAGCCTGCAACTCTTCTGCGGTATAATCGGTCAGGAACTTGGAGAGAACGTAAGCGGCGCGTTCGGGGTAGGTCATCTCGCAAAGCGAGCGGATCTCCTCCTCAGAGAGAGTGGGGAGAGATTCAGGGACGAACAGTCCGCCGTCCGCGGCAAGACCCTGCTTGATCACCAGAGCGGATTCAAATGATACCTTTTTTTCATCTCTTGTGCTGAAAAATTTCATGGATATGTATAACCTTTCTTCGTTTTTTAAATATGGGACGCGTATTACGCGCCAAAGGCATCGGGAATGTGATGGATCTTGAGCAGCTTTCCCGTTTCTTTTTCTAAATAAACCTCAATTACGTCCATTCGCGGCTGTTTTCCACTTGAGGGGTTTTGCCGCAGATAGTCCTGGGCTGCCCGAAGGGTTCGCAGCTGTTTTTGCTTGTCTACCGCTTCGGCGGGAGTGCCAAAGGGAAGATAGAGATCGTCGGAGGCGGCGGAACGGGTCTTGACCTCCACGAAAACGATATAGTGTCGGTCAGAGACGATCAGATCGAGCTCATTGTGAGACTGGTGCCGATTTCGCTCCAGAATTTTGTACCCGTTCTTTTTGAGATATTTGGCGGCAAGCTTCTCGCCCAAGGAACCGATCTCGCCGCGAGTCATGATTTCTTGTCCTCCAGAAACCGAATGAATTTGGTTCGGTGAATGGGAGCGGGTCCGTAAGCGCGGAGCGCTTCCATATGCTCCTTTGTTCCGTATCCCTTATGCTTCAGGATTCCATATTGAGGATATTGCCGATCCAGATCGGCACACATCCGGTCACGGGTGACCTTGGCAAGAATCGAAGCGGCGGCAATGGAAGGGGAGATGGCATCACCGTGTACTACGGCGCGGGCGGGAAGGGGAAACCCGCGGGATACGTTTCCGTCAATCAGAGCAAAATCTGCCTGTATGGGAAGGGCGGCAATGGCGCGCCGCATGGCGAGAAGTGTTGCCTCCAGAATGTTGGTTTCATTGATCTCCTCAACCGAACCCTCCGCAATGGCGTACGCCACGGCAGATTCACAAATGACGTCATAAAGGGCATCCCGCTTTTTCTCCGAGAGTTTTTTGGAGTCATTCAGCCCCTCAATATAGAGCCCGTCTGGCAGAATCACGGCGGCGGCAACCACAGGACCGCATAAAGGACCTCTTCCGGCTTCATCTACGCCGCAAACCAACGAGAAGCCTTGCTCGTGAAGCTGACGCTCCAGCTGATATTCTAATACTGCCATATCTTACCTCATCTGATCCAGAGAGATCCGTCCGATCTTGGCGGCGCGGAACTCGTCCAGAAGCATATTGGCGGTTCGTTCGGTGTTGACCTCGCCGCCCGATACGAGAAAGCCGCGCTTTTTTCCCACGAGGGTGAGCAGATCGTAATTGTCCGCTTCCTCGACAGAGGGAATCTCGCCCAGCTTATAGCGCGCACAGAGAAGGGCGGGGTAATGCTCCCGTAATCTGCCGCAAAGCGCCATAGCGATCTCCTCTACGTCCAGAATGTCGTCCTTGATGGCGCCTGTGATGGCGAGATTTTCACCCACGGTTTGATCGTCAAATTTTGGCCACAGCACACCGGGCATGTCCAAAAGAAGGATACCGATATCGGTAGCCACCCATTGCTTGTTCAGGGTTACGCCGGGGCGGTTCTCCACCTTGGCTTTCTTGTTGCCGCACAGGCGGTTGATCAAAGAGGATTTTCCCACGTTGGGGATTCCTACCACCATTGCCTTGAGGGAACGACCGCTCATTCCTTTTTCCTCATAGCGACTAAGCTTTTCCTCACAGAGCTTCCGCAGAGCGGGAGCAATCTGGGAAAGTCCCGCGCCCGTGACGCAGTCGGTCTCAATGCACACCGTCTTTTCGTCGGTCAGCCGTCGGATCCACTCCTTGGTAACGGCGGGGTCGGCAAGAGATGCTTTGTTCAGCAGTATGATGGAGGGCTTTGCGGCGCAAAGGCGGGAGATCTCCGGATTGCGGGAGCTGTAGGGGATCCGCGCATCCAGAAGCTCAATGACGGCATCCACGTTCTTCAGGTTTTCGGTAATCAGCCGACGGGTCTTCGCCATATGTCCGGGAAACCACTGTATAATGGGGGATGGCATGAAAAGTCCTCCTTTCATTGAGATGGTTTTTTGTATTATTCTACCGCACCCAAACGGGATACGGGCGTGACGCGAAACAGGACCTTGCCAAGAATCCGTCTGGCATCTACCATGCCGATTACACCGGTATAACGGCTGTCGGTGGAATTGTTTCGATTGTCACCAAGGACGAAGATATGTCCTTCGGGAACGGTATAGGTGTCACTTCCGCTGAAACGGTTACGCCCCTCATATTTCATATAGGGCTCGTCCAAAACGGTGCTGGAGCCGTCTGCATGTGTGACGGTAACTCTCATGGTGTCATAAAAGTAATTCACCTTTACGGTCTCGCCCTCCGTGGCGATCACACGCTTGACGATCGGCTCATTCAAGGAAAAGATGCCGTCACCCGTTTGATGGAAAACGATAATATCGCCGCTTTCAGGGGTGTAAAACAGATCGGACACGATCAATTTTTCCTCCGCGAAAAGGGTGTTCTCCATGGACTCTCCCTCTACCGTGCAAATACGGAACAGGAAGGAGAAAAGAAGCATAACAAAGGCGATGGAGAAAACGAAAAGCTCCATATAATCCACGGCTTCCTTTTTCCAAGAAACTTTTTTGCGTGGCGTGGGGGCGTTATCTGCGCAACACTCGGCAGAATTTGCGTCGGTTGCCAAATCTCCGTTTTCCGCTTCGGTCGTGATTTTATTTTCGGATTCGTCAGCAGAGATGTTCCGCTGATTGGATGTGTAATCAGACATAAGATTCCTTTCCGAAGCAAAGGCTTCCGAATCAGTTTTGAGTCAGGTGCTCCATCAAAGTATATCCGTCGGGCACATAAATGCCGGTGTCCGCTGCGGAAAATTCGTCAAAGGTACGCACTCCCTTTCCTTGCTTCTCGGAGGAATAGATCAGGAAGGGAACGGGACTTGAGCTGTGCGTGCGAATACGAATGGGTGTGGGATGGTCGGGCAGGATCATAATTTTGAAGGGTTCGCCGCAACCCTCTAGATAGGAGAGAACGGGCGCAAGTATTTTTTGATCGATCAGCTCGATGGCGCGAACCTTGTTTTCGATCTCCGCCCGATGTCCGCATTCGTCCGGTCCTTCCACGTGAACGTAAACCAGCTCCTTACCGCGGCGGAAGGCGTCGATGGTGGCGTTTGCTTTCCCTTCGTAATTGGTGTGAACGTTGCCGGTGGCTCCTTCCACGTCAATCGATTCCATTTCGGCACAAAGACCGATTCCCTTGATCAGATCCACGGCGGAGATCACGGCTGCGTCCAGATTCCATTTATCCTTGAAGGAAGGAAGCTGCGGCTTCTTACCGGGGCTCCAGAGCCACGCGGAGTTTGCGGGCTTCAGCCCTCTTGCCTTTCGGTCCAGATTCACGGGGTGATCCTTCAGGATCTCGTAGCTATCCTTCATCAGCTTGAGAAATTCCTCACCGCCGTCCTCGACGCGGGGAAGATAATCGCCGATACGCTTGCCGAGGATGTCGTGGGGGCGCATGAAATTGTATTTGTCGTTACCGTTCTTCCAGATCAGACAGTGGCGATAGCTGACTCCGGTATAGAATTTTCGCAGGGAATTGCCCAGCTTTTCCTCCAGCGTTTTGATCAGCAGATCCGCTTCCGGCGTCGTGATCTCGTCAGCGCTGTGATCCAGAATGATCCGATCCTCATAAGCCTCCTGCTCCTCGGTCAGAGTGACTACGTTACAGCGGTACGCCGTTTCGTCGGGCTGCATTTCAATACCCATGCTAACTGCCTCCAGGGGAGAGCGACCCTTGGAATAAATCTTGGGGTCAAAGGAGAGGATCGCCATATTGGCGGTATCGCTTTCGGGCACCATACCGTCGGGAACGTTGGAAACGGTTCCTACGGTTGCTTGCGCGGCAAGCTGATCCATACAGGGCTTATTTGCCGCTTGCATGGGGGTTTTATTTTCCAGTACATCAATAGGCTCGTCTGCCATGCCGTCGGGAATTAAAATAAAATATTTCATAAGTAAGACCTCGCTTGAAAAATCTAACTTTAATTATAACATATTTTTGAGGTATTTACAATGTTTTTTGAAAATTATTTGCTGTCAAAATTCATGAAAATCCTGTATCTTGCCCTCTTTTTTTCTCAATTTGTTCAAAAAAACCTTGCGCGGAAGATTTTTACCCGTCACCGTCCTCAAAATTCAAAAAAGACTTGTCAAAAGAGAAAAAAGAGTGTATAATAGTTTATTAGAAGTTTTGGGGAGATTCCCTTACAAAAGAAAGGATAAAAAAATGGCAGAAGAATGTACGCATAACTGTTCCACTTGCTCTGCAGGATGCTCCTCCAAGGAGAAAAACAGTCTGAAGGAGCAACCTCACGCGTTGAGTAGCATCAAGCACGTAATTGCCGTTGTCAGCGGAAAGGGAGGCGTTGGAAAATCTCTGGTGACCTCCATGCTGGCAGTCAGCATGCAAAGACTTGGCTATAAAACCGCGATTTTGGACGCGGATATTACGGGTCCCTCCATCCCGAAGGCGTTTGGTCTGAAGGCGGGTGTTGAGGGAGACGATCACGGCATGATCCCTCCCAGCACCACCTCAGGAATCGATATTATGTCGATCAATTTGATGATGGAGGATGAGACCCGTCCCGTCGTATGGAGAGGTCCCGTGATTGCGGGCGCGGTCAAGCAGTTTTGGACCGATACCATCTGGCATGATATTGACTATATGTTCGTGGATTGCCCTCCCGGAACGGGAGACGTACCTCTGACGGTTTTCCAGTCCATCCCGATTGACGGCATCGTGATCGTCAGCACCCCTCAGGAGTTGGTTTCCATGATCGTCTCCAAGGCGGCGCACATGGCTGATATGATGGAGATTCCCGTATACGGTCTTATTGAGAATATGAGCTACGTTACCTGTCCTGATTGCGGAAAGCAGATCAAGGTATTCGGGGAGAGCCACATTGATGAGATCGCCGAGAAATTCGGATACGACCTGCTGGCGCAGATTCCCATGGATCCCAAGCTGACGGCTCTGGTGGATAAGGGGTGGATCGAAATGATGGATAACACCTATCTGGAAAGCGCCGCAGAGGTCTTGGTCAACAGAACCAAGAAGCAGTAATTTATGGGATTTGATCTGGGATACGCGCGCCTTCGTCACGGGCTGATGCTGGCTCCCATGGCGGGGGTTAGCGACCGTACCTTTCGTTTGCTTTGCAAGCGCCATGGGGCGGAATATACCGTTAGCGAAATGGTGTCCGCCAAGGCGCTCTGCTACGAGCAGAGAACCAAAAGGCGGGAAGCGGAGCTGATGGGGAGCGCTCCTCTGGCGGCTGTGACACGGGCGGAAGCGCCCATGGCGGTACAGCTGTTCGGTTCGGAGCCGGAGTTTATGGCAGAAGCGGCAAGGCTTTTGGTGGAGGGCACCTACCGTGGGTGCCTTTCCGAGATTCCACCGGTTGCAATTGATATCAACATGGGCTGTCCCGTAAGGAAAATTACCTCAAACGGCGAGGGAAGCGCCTTGATGAAAAATCCAAGACTGGCAGGGGAGATTGTTTCTGCCGTCAGCCGCGCCGTGAAGCTCCCAGTAACGGTGAAGATCCGCGCGGGTTGGGATAAGGAATCGGTGAACGCTCCCGAAATGGCGAAGATTTTGGAGCAAGCGGGAGCCGCCGCGATCTGTGTTCATGCCAGAACTCGTGAACAGCTCTATACACCGGGGATCGATCTCTCGGTGATTAAGCAAGTCAAGGAGGCGGTCTCCGTTCCCGTTATCGGAAACGGAGATATCAGTTGCGGTGCCGACGCACGGGAGATGCTGGAAAAAACAGGGTGTGACGGCGTGATGGTGGGAAGAGGCGCTATGGGAAATCCGTGGGTCTTTTCCGAAATTGTCGCCACGCTGGAGGGCAATAATTTTACACCACCCACCATAGAGGAGCGATTGGCGGTCGCGCGTGAGCAAATGGCGGGAATGATTGCCCATAAGGGAGAGCGGGTCGGACTTGCCGAGGCAAAGAAGCACATGGCTTGGTACCTTGGCGGAATCCGCGGCGCCGCCGCGGCACGAAGCGCCATTATGACCTCCGAATCCTCCGAGCGGATTTGCCAAATTTTTGAGGAGCTGGCTCAACGGAGTCACGCGGAAGAAAAATGAATGTAAGAAAAAATAGGGTTGCCGTCATCTCTCAAAATGCGGTAGTAACAGATTTTTTTCGCTTGGAGGCACAAGCATGCGGGTGTGCGGTTTGGGTGATGAGCGAGCCTCCTCCAACGCTTCGAGCCTTTGAACGTGTCGTGCTGGATGTTACGGCGGGGGCGTGTATTGCGGATCATGCGGGGTGCCTTGTTGCGGTTGTAATGACGGATGAAACGAAGCCATTGCCCATTGCCTGCGACGAGAATTGGGAATGGCCCGTTTCCGTGAAAACCGTTCGCGCATTTTTCGAGGGCGATGCGGCAGAGACCCCGTGTCAGCAGGAGATCGGCGATCACGTCATTCATTTGCTTTCTCGCGAGAGCAGGGAGCTACTGTACCGTAATCGAAAAATCACCCTGACTCCTTACGAATGGAGAATTTTGCTTGCGTTAAGTGAAGCAAAGGGCGAGACGGTTTCGCGGGAGCGGTTGCGATGGATTTTGGGAGACGAAACAGGGAACATGGCTGATGTCTATATTCATCATCTGCGAAAGAAGCTGGAGGGAGAGTCCGGAATTCGTCTGATTTACACTGTTCGCGCTCAGGGCTATCGGTTGGATGCGTTCTTGACCGATCTTGGACAAAATTCATAATAAAATTACATAAAACCGTTCCGTTTCATATTTTTGTCGGGACGGTTTCTTTATTACTTTTGCACAAATTTTTTTGTAAAAAATTCACATGGGAAATCATTCTTTTTTGTCGAACTTTGTTGACTTTGTAAATATATCGTGCTATAATAAAAAAGATGAATGAACATGCTCTTTTACAAGATTGCTGTCCGTTCAAAAACAAATACGGAGGAGATATCATGTCAAACAAACTTGTCTATGGCATTCACGACAAACCGAAGTTTAACAAGATGATCGTGTTTGCCATCCAGCAGCTGCTCGCGATTATGGCAGCAACCATCGCCGTTCCCGCAATCATCGGAAACGGAATGTCCGCATCCGCGGCACTTTTCGGCGCCGGTATCGGAACGCTTGTGTATCAGCTTTTTACCAAATTCCGCAGTCCCGTGTTCCTCGGCTCGTCCTTCGCATTTATCGGCTCGATGTTTGCTGCCTTCGCGGGCGGCGTATCCATGAGCCTTGGCTATCTGGGATTGATTCTCGGCGCCGTATTTGCAGGACTTGTTTACGTGATTATCGCTCTTGTTGTTAAATTTGTCGGAGTTGGCTGGATCAATAAGCTGATGCCCGCCGCCGTTATCGGTCCTACGGTTGCGCTGATCGGACTTTCCTTGGCCAGCGCCGCTATCAAGGACGTGTTCTCTTACGGTCCTCAGGATAGCAACGGCTCGTTTGTTATGACGGGTAATATTTGGGTATCCTTCATTTGTGCCATGGTAACCTTTATTGTAGTTGTTCTTTGCTCTACCTACGGGAAGAAGATGACCAAGCTGATTCCCTTTATTATCGGTGTTCTGGCGGGCTATGCCGTAGCGGCAATCTTTACCGTGATCGGTTATACTGCAGGCGTGGATTCCCTCAAGATCATCGATATCGCGCCCTTTCAGGCTCTTGTTGACGGCGGAGTCGGTGTTAAGACCTTTTTCGCCATTCCTCAGTTTACCTTTGTTGAAGCAATCAAAGGTGCAAAGGAATTTGAGTGGAGCTATGCGGCAACGATTGCGGTAGCTTACGTTCCTGTGGCGTTCGTTGTATTCGCGGAGCATATTGCCGACCATAAGAATCTGTCCTCCATCATTGATAAGGATCTTCTTGAGGATCCCGGTCTGCACCGCACCCTTCTTGGTGATGGCGTTGGCTCTATTGCAGGCGCAATTTTCGGTGGATGTCCCAATACTACCTACGGTGAGTCGGTTGGATGCGTGGCAATTACCCGTAACGCATCGGTGGCTACCATTACCACCACTGCTATCATGGCATTGCTGATCTCTTTTGTTTCTCCCTTCGTTGCATTTTTAGATTCGATTCCCGGATGCGTCATGGGCGGTGTTTGCATTACGCTGTATGGCTTTATCGCGGTTTCGGGTCTGAAGATGATCCAGAAGGTGGATCTGGAGGACCACGCAAATCTCTTTACGGTATCCGCTATTCTGATCTCCGGTATCGGTGGTATGGCAATGGCGATCGGTAAGGTTACCATTACCGCTATCGCTAGCGCACTGATCCTTGGTATCGTTGTCAACATCCTTCTCAATAAATTCAAGAAGGCAGAATAAAAAAGAGAACCCCAACCGAAGAGGAAAAAACATGAAAAATTATGAAAACGTCGTTATTTTCGATCATCCTCTGATCCGACATAAGATCGCGATCCTTCGTGACGAAAATACCAGCATGAAGGAATTTCGCGAGCTGGTGGAGGAGATCACTACTCTGATGACCTATGAATGCCTGAAGGAGGGCGTTCCCACCACCGAGAAGGAGGTCAAAACCCCTCTGGAGGTCTGTACGCAGACCGTTGTTAAGGACAATGCCATCGTCATCGTGCCCATCCTCCGCGCAGGACTCGGTATGGTGAACGGAATTCACGTACTGTTCCCCTCGGCAAGAGTAGGGCATATCGGAATGTACCGTAACGAGGAAACACTGGAACCTCAGACCTATTACTGCAAGCTCCCTGATGGAATCGAGGAGAAGCTGGTTCTGGTGGTGGATCCCATGCTGGCAACGGGCGGAAGCGCTTGCGATGCCATTCAGGTGCTCAAGGATCGAGGCTGTAAGCAGATCAAATTTATGGCGATCATCGGCGCTCCTGAGGGAGTTTCCCGTGTTGCCGAGACGCACCCCGACGTGCAGGTGTACGTGTCTACCCTTGACCGCTGCCTCAATGAGAAGGGATATATTCTTCCCGGTCTCGGCGACGCGGGAGATCGGTTGTTTGGTACGAAATAAGTCAATCAAAAAGCAGTCCGCCGCGGCGGACTGCTTTTTGACTGATCGGTCATGATGGAAAAGAGTTACATCTAAATAAGCATTTGTGAGTAGGATGAGCTGAATATGTATCTCCTTCAGTGAAGAAATGAAATAAAATTTCGTTTATTTCTTAAAAAAACTTTACAGTAAACTTGACACCTGACAATTTTTGTGATATAATAGCGGAGTTGTAATATCATCTATGACGAGGTAGTTATGGAAAATCAAGTGAAGAAAGAAATTCTAAGGTTAAAAGAAGAAAAAAACGCAGTCATTCTGGCACATTACTATACCCCCGACGAGGTGCAGGAAATTGCCGATTATGTGGGAGATTCCTTCTATCTTGCAAAGATTGCCAAGAAAAGCACAGCAGATATGATTGTTTTCTGCGGAGTGTACTTTATGGGCGAGAGCGCAAAGATACTGAATCCCGACAAAAAGGTACTTATGCCCGATCTTACGGCAGACTGTCCGATGGCACATATGGTTGCCAAAGGGAAAATCGAAGAAATGAAAGCCAAATATGATGATCTTGCCGTGGTGTGTTACATCAATTCCACGGCTGAGCTTAAGGCGCAAAGCGATGTTTGCGTAACATCCTCTAACGCAATTTCTATTGTTCAATCGTTACCGAATAAAAATATATTTTTTATCCCCGACAAGAACCTTGGTAGCTTTGTTGCAGAGAGTATTCCCGAAAAGAATATTATTTTGAACGACGGATACTGTCCGATACACGCGGCGATTTCTTTCAAAGAGATCGAGAACGAAAAACAAAAACATTCGAATGCTCTTGTGCTGACTCATCCCGAATGCGAAGCGGAAATTCTGGCGCTTTCGGACTACATCGGAAGCACGGCGGAGATTATCGCATATGCTGCGGAAAGTCCTTGTGAGGAATTTATCATTTGCACCGAGGACGGAGTGGAATTCAAGCTGATGAACGACAATCCCACAAAGAAATTCTATTTCCCGAAAAACCGCCCTTGCTGTGTTGATATGAAGCTTAATACGTATGAAAAGCTTCTTCATGTTTTACAGACAGAAGAAAATGAAATTACAGTGAGTGATGAATTGAGAGAATCTGCTCTCGTTCCGCTTGACAGAATGTTGGAGCTTTCGAAGTAATAAAATGAAAACGGATATTTTAATTGTCGGCAGCGGCGTGGCAGGTTTATATTGTGCCTTGAATTTGCCGAAAGAAAAGAGTATAATAGTAGTAACTAAGAATAAAGCGCGCAGAAGCGACTCGTATCTTGCCCAGGGCGGTATCTGTGTTTTGCGTGACGAGAACGACTACGATGCCTTCTATGAGGATACGATGAAGGCGGGACATTACGAAAACAATCCCGATTCCGTCCACATCATGATCCATTCCTCCCAAGAGGTCATTTCCGACCTTGTATCCTTCGGTGTTCGCTTCGAAAAGGACGGCGAGGCATTTACATACACAAGAGAAGGCGCACACACGCACCCCCGTATCCTTTTCCACGAGGACGAAACCGGCAAGGAGATCACCTCGCATCTTCTCGAGACCGCAAGAAGCAGAGAGAACATCACCATCATCGAAAACTACACGATGGTTGACCTCATCTGCGAGGGAAACGAGTGCCACGGTATCATCGGACACGATGAAAACGGAGTGTATTCCGCCATTCAAGCTGACTATACAGTACTTGCCACGGGCGGCATCGGCGGAATCTTTGAACACTCAACAAATTATAAGCACCTGACGGGTGACGCCATTGCGCTTGCGCTGAAATACGGTATCAGATTACAGCACATCGACTATATTCAAATTCACCCCACAACTCTTTATACCGAAAAGGAAGGAAGCAGAGAGTTCCTTATCTCCGAGTCGGTACGCGGTGAGGGGGCAATTTTGCTCAACTCCAAGGGCGAGAGATTTGTCAATGAGCTTCTGCCTCGTGACGTAGTTGCAAACGCCATCTTCGCTGAAATGAAAAAAGAAGGTACAAAGCACGTTTGGCTCTCTATGGCACCGATACCCGAGGAGGAGATCAGAACACACTTCCCGAACATCTATCAGCGCTGCCTTGACGAAGGGTATGACGCAACCAAGGAGCCGATTCCCGTAGTTCCGTCACAGCACTATTTTATGGGCGGTATCGATGTTGACAGATACAGCAAGACGTCCATGGAGCGTCTGTATGCGGCAGGAGAAACTGCGTGCAATGGTGTTCACGGCAGAAACCGTCTGGCAAGCAATTCGCTGCTTGAAAGCCTTGTCTTTGCAAAGCGTGCCGCACGTCATATTATGGATGGATACACGGCGCTTGCGACCGATACGGAAATTACCGTGGACGAGACGAAATACGAAAACTACCAAGAAGAATATAAAACCGCCGTTCTTGCGGCAATCGAAAAGGAGAGATTAAGCCATGAATAATATCACAATGAGAATGAATGCCGACGAGCTGATTTTGCAGGCTCTGCGCGAGGATATCACCAGCGAGGACATCACCACCAATTCGGTTATGCCTCATTATCAGGCAGGCGAGGTTGACCTCATCTGCAAGCAGGATGGAGTAATTGCAGGTCTTGAAGTGTTCAAGAGAGTATTTGAGCTTCTTGATGCAAATACTGAGGTTATCTTCTATTGCAAGGACGGCGATGCCGTTAAGAATGGAGAGAAGATCGGTCTTGTTCGCGGAGATATCCGTGTGCTTCTTTCGGGTGAGAGAACTGCTCTTAACTACTTGCAGAGAATGAGCGGTATCGCAACCTACACGAGAGAAATTGCCGATTTGCTCAAAGGAACAAAAACCAAGCTTCTCGACACGAGAAACACGACGCCGAATATGCGTATTTTTGAAAAATACTCGGTCAAGGTAGGCGGTGGCTACAACCACAGATACAACTTAAGCGACGGTATTCTTCTTAAGGACAACCACATCGGTGCGGCAGGCTGTGTCAAGGAAGCTGTTAGAATGGCAAAAGAATATGCGCCCTTTGTCCGTAAGATCGAGATCGAGGTCGAGAACCTTGATATGCTGAAAGAGGCACTTGAAGCGGGCGCGGATATTATCATGCTTGACAATATGAGCGTTGAGGATATGAAGAAGGCAGTCGAGCTTTGTCGCGGCAAGGCAGAGACCGAGTGCAGCGGCAATGTAACGAGAGAGAATGTGGCAAAACTCGTCGATATCGGTGTGGATTATATTTCGAGCGGTGCTCTCACGCACTCCTCGCCAATTCTCGATCTCTCACTGAAAAATCTGCACGCAATATAAGGAGGTTTCAATGAAGGTAGCCGAAAGAAGAAAAGCGATCGTAAACCTCCTCTTGTCCGCAAAAGAACCTATTTCGGGCGGCGAGCTCGCGCAGAAATTCGATATATCCCGTCAGATCATCGTACAGGATATTACTGTGCTCAAAGGAACGGGATACGAGATACTTTCTACGAGTCAG
>JAZNDP010000057.1:0-2236 GCA_045588165.1 Eubacteriales bacterium
AAAAAAGATATGACTATGACTGCCGATCTTTCCAAATTCAGTCTGATCTACCCCGACGAGGGGACGCAGACTGCCCATTATCACGGAAAGGATAAGCCCGCCATCGATACCTTCGTGCTGGAGGAGCTGGGACTTACCGAGATTTTGAGTCTGAAAAATTCCGATCTTTGCGAATATTTCACCACCGACCCCGGAGTAATCCGTCACCGTATGGAGGTGTTTGAGGATATGCTGGCTCACCCCGAACTTTCCGCCACCCTCAATCGGCTGATCCCCATTCTCACCGACATTATGGAGCTTCGCCGTCTGGAGGCAGACAGCGGAGACACCGAATCATATCTCGAGAGTATTACCGAGATTGAGCTGTATATTTCCTGTCTGACTACCCTGAACGAGGGGCTCTCTCCCCTCATCGGTACTCTTAGGAGCCGCGCCTTTTCCACGCTTGCTGAACGAATTTCCGAGCTTGTGAGCAGCGAGTATTACGCCGAGCTGAACAAGAAGCTCTCGGAGCTGACCGAGAGAGTTCGGGATATCAAGAGCGTCACCATCGGTGTAAATCTGGATGCCCAGCTCCGCCCCGCCAGCGCGGGGGTTCTGTCGGTAAATTCCGAGGCGTTCCGTTCGGGCGACGTTCTGGAGAAGATTCTTCGACTGAATTTCAAGGACGATGAATATACCTGTATCGCAAGCCTTGTTCCCTTTGGTAAAAAGCAGTCGGAGAACCAGAAAACCGCTCTGTCTCTGGCATTCAATTCCGCCATTAACGAGGTCTACAAGCAATCCCTGCGGTCTTGGAAGAAGATCGTTCAATCCTATGTGTTGGAAAATACTGATTTTCTCCTCAACCTGATGCCCGAGATCGAATTTCTCGTTCGCGGCACCCTCTTTCTGCGATATCTTCAGGCCAAGGGACTTCCCCTTTGTACCCCACAGATCGAGGAAGATCGCCCCATCTTTTCGGCAGAGGGACTCTATAACCCCTGCGTTGCCGTAAAGGTGGATGACGAGATCGTGGATAACGACCTATCCTTTGATCCCGATGACGCTCTGATCTTCGTGCTCACAGGTCCCAACCGAGGAGGCAAATCGGTCATCACCTGCGCCGTAGGATTGGCGCAGGCAATGCTTCAGCTGGGCATGTTCGTCCCCGCCAAACGTGCTGTCGTCAGCATCTGCGACGGCATCTTTACCCATTTCCCCACGGGAGCCGACGACACCATTGACAAGGGTCGACTGGGTGAGGAATGCGCCCGTCTGCGGGATATCTTTGAGCGGGTCAGCGAGAGAAGTCTGGTGCTTTTGGACGAGTCTCTCTCCTCCACGGGCGCTTTTGAAGCCTCCTATATCGCGGCGGAGGTTCTCGCGGGCTTTTCCCGCGTAGGCTGCCGCTGTCTGTTCTCCACGCACCTCCATGAGCTGGCGGCGGAGATCGACACCATCAACGCCCGTACCGCTCCCGAGGGCGGCTCGCGGATTGATACCCTTGTAGCGGGCATTGAGGAGGGAAAACGCTCCTTCAAGATCCGCCGCACCAAGCCCGACGGCAAGAGCTACGCTCGCGACATTGCCGATAAATACGGGCTGTCTTACGAAAATATCACAAAGAATTTTACCCACGCGTGAGCGTGGAACAGTCAAAAAAGGAGTCCTATTATGAGAACTGAACTTCTGAAGCTGTTGGAGCAGGACGCGCGCCTGACTCCTGCCCAGCTTGCCGTGATGCTGAACCTCCCCGAGGAGGAGGTTCGAGGCATGATCGCCGAGCTGGAAGCAAACGGAACGATTCTCGACTACAAGACGATTATCGACTGGGAAAAGACCGACAGAGAGTCGGTCACCGCCATCATTGAGGTTAAGCTGACTCCCCAGAGAGACCGAGGCTTTGACCGCGTTGCCGAGAGGATCTACAACTATCCCGAGGTCAAGTCGGTCTATTTGATGTCGGGGGTCTACGACCTATCTGTGGTTGTAGAGGGAAAATCCATGAAGGATATCGCCTTCTTCGTTTCCCAACGGCTGGCACCCATCGAGGCGGTAATCTCTACTGCCACCCATTTCGTACTTCACAAATACAAGGATACGGGTGTGTTGTACGAGACGCCCGAGCAAGACGAGAGAGGAACCTTAAGCTGATGATCGATTATTCCAAAGCACTTTCTAAAACCGTAGTGAATACCGAAAAATCCGGTATCCGTAAATTTTTTGACCTGATGTCCACCATGCAGGACGTGGT
>JAZNDP010000058.1:0-13704 GCA_045588165.1 Eubacteriales bacterium
TCGTAAACGAGCTGATAGGGATCTTCGAGGTTGTAGTTCTTGATGTGATCCTTGTTGAAGAAGATTGCTTCATAGCCGTAGTTGGAAGCGCACAACACTGGCAGTGTTGGGGTCAGGGGTTCGAATCCCCTATGCTCCACCAGACAAAGAGAGAGGGATGCAAAAGCATCCCTCTCTCTTTGTCTGCCGAAGCCTTGGCATTCGAACCCCCGCAAAATGGCGCCGCGCGTCATTTATGCCAAGGGCGTGCGCAGACGGGACGTAAGGAAAAAAGAGAATGTTGCGCACGCTTGGGTTCGAATCCCGGAAAGAGACAAGAGGGATGCAAAAGCATCCCTCTCTCTTTGTCTGCCGAAGCCTTGGCATTCGCCCCCCACCATAGTGGCGGGGATCAATATATAAAAACCGATCGGTTATTCACAAGGAACCAACCGATCACGTTTATTTATACCTTCATCCAAAACATGGAAGTTTTAAGGGGGTTATAGGGGGAACTTTCTCAAAAGTTCCCCCTAGCAATAACCGCGCCCCCTGCACCCTCTTACAGAAATGCCTTGGCGATCTTCTCGCGGAGATTCAGCAAATAATCGGCGTCCGAGGGATATTCGGTAAAGGTCATTTTTCCGTTCGTGCCCTCCATGAGCAGAGCGACAGCGGCTTCTCTGCCGAATTTCTCCTCGTAAAGGCGCAGAGCGCGGATGTCGTCCATGGCTTCTCTCATGGCGTTCAGACGGAGAGATTCCCACGCCGTTTCGTCCTGACCGGGATAGACCAAGAAGCAGTCGCCCGAGGGGGTGAAATAGCCTCCGTCGGGATTGGCAAAGGGATCCAGAACCGAGTAGGACCGACAGGAATTATAGAAATTATATCCCCAATGGAGGAAGCCCTTGATATCAAAATAGTACAGCAGAACACCGAGAATTCTCGTCCGTGCCGAGGGCATGGCGAGGGAGCGGTCAGGAGTTCCCTTCCGTCCCGCGCCGCAGTAGTAGACCCAACGATTCTTGATATCCGCCTCCAAAAAGGGATCGGCGTGATAGGTGGATGGAACGGGAGTCTCTATGACGCCCAGCTTGTAAAAATCAAAGTTGGAAAGAGCGTCAATGATGGTATATCCCTTCAGCAGAGGCTTCAGTACGCCCATGCATTTCTGATATTGCTCCAGAACCGCAACACCCGGCTCGTCGGAGACGTGGAAGATACACTTCATGTCAAGACCTCGTTTCTTGAACTCTGCCAAGAGCGCGGGGATCATCTGACGGAGGAAGGAGAGATATTCGTCACCCATGGAATCGGTGTGCCAGCCAAAGTACTTTTTCTTCTTGCCGCCTACCTTCACGATGATCTTGGGAGTCGCCTTTGCGCCCCATTGGGTGAAGAAATGAGGGATCTCGAAATATTGATAGCCGCAGTCTAAGGCAAGGTCGATCCAGCGGTGGAGCTTCTCAAAGCCAAAAACGTAGGTTCCGTCCTCCAGAAGCTCAACGTCCAGAAGCTGGGTGGTCAGCCGCTCGCCGCCCACGTAGGTGTCCAACGCGGGGGTGAAAATGGGGGTCAGGATTATATTAATGCCGTTTTTGGTTGCCGTGCGCATAAAACTCTCGACCAGCTTCCAGTGCTTCTCCGAGAAAGCGCGGACACGGTAATGATTGGCGATACAGTCGGTATAGAACCACTCGGTGTGGATCAGGGTTTGATCGGGCAGAGCGGCATCCAGTACCGTCACGCTTCCCTCCACCGTACCCAAAAGCTCTCCCTCGTGATCCTTCTCGGCGGAGAACACGGACAGAGAGATGTTGTATTTCCCTGCCTCAAAGCCCTCGGGAAGCTCAATATCGATCCAAAGCGCGTGAGTCTGGTCGTAGGGAAGAGAGATGGCGTCGGGGTAGATCAGAGGCCGAAGCAGATCGGGATACAGACCCGGCTCGGTGCGCAAGAAGGCTCCGCCGGGGCTCGTTGCGTACATGGGATACTGGTTGGGCACGTTGGCTACCAGACGCAGCCTTGCGTATTTCGAAAGAGAGCCGCCAAGCTTTACGGGAGCTCGCATGATCTGCGACGCCAAGTTTTCGGGAGGGTCTATGAAGCGATAGACGATCTGGAAGGACAGCCGCTCGTTGCGGAACATGAAGAATTGCTTTTTTTCGGGCTTATCCATGGGGGATTCGTCCAGAAAGCATTTTTCCAAAGAGGATAGGATGTTCATTTCCAATACGGACATAGTGAGATCTCCTTTTTACTTGATTTTTATTTTGGCGGGCATTTTTGCCCCGAAAGGTCTTGAAATGGGGAGGGAATTTTGGTATAATAACATCATAATGACGGAAGGGAGGGCGAGAACGTGGAACGAACCTTGGGTGAGTTGTTGACCGCGTTGCGCGGATTGACGGGCATGTGGGCGTCTCTTTACGACGCGGGATTTCACGGAATTCCCTGCTCCTTGTCTCAGTCAAGCTGCCCCGAGCTCTGCCGTCGGCTGCATCAGTTGGATCCTTCCACGACCGAGCGTTGCTATGCCTCGGACATGGCGGCAAGACGGGTGTGTGACCGCACGGGAGAGCCTTACGGCTTTGTTTGCCCCTTTGGGCTATATGAAATTCTGGCGCCCATCCGAAAGGGAGGCGTAACGCAGGGCTATCTGTTCCTCGGAAAATCTCTCCCCGCGGGAGAGGGCGCCGAGGCGCGCTTGCGGGACATTCTGTTGTCCTTCCCCGCCCTTTCGCGGGACGGGGCGGAGGTGGAGCGCTTTCTGGCGCAGCTTCCCCGACATACGGCGGAGGAATACGACGCCATTTGCATGGCGCTGACCGTTTTTGCCGAGTCCATTGCCGATCACACCGATTTCGTGGGGAGAGTGACCTCTCCCTTAGCGCCCAGAATCCTTCGCTATCTTCAAGCCCACTACGGAGATACCGTGACGCTCGCGTCTCTTGGTCTGTATTTTCATTGCAGCACGGTGACCATTACCGAAAGCTTCCGTCAGGAATACGGCAGTACCGTCATGCAGACGCTGGAACAGATTCGTATGGAGCGAGCGCAGGCGCTTCTGGAAAAGACCGAGGCTTCCGTTGGGGAGATCGCGGGACTTTGCGGATATCCCGATGCGGGATATTTTTCCAAACGGTTTTGCAAGCGCTTTGGGTGCTCTCCTCTCGCGTGGCGGGAAGCGACTGCAGCTTCGGCTTCATTGTAACAAACTTTTTCGGGTTTGACAAGGAAATAAACATAAAAAGATATGGAATATCCATAAAACAAGAAAACGAAAGGAACTTTATGTCCGAACGAATTGATATTGCCGTCATCGGCGCGGGACACGCGGGGATCGAGGCGGCGCTGGCGGCGGCGCGGACGGGCGCGAATACCGTTCTCTTTACCATGTCGCTGGAATCGATCGCCAATATGCCCTGTAACCCTTCCATCGGCGGAACGGGAAAGGGGCATCTGGTCTATGAGATTGACGCTCTGGGGGGCGAGATGGGTCGGATTGCCGATCTTGTGACCCTCCAATCCCGAACATTGAATCTGGGCAAGGGCGCGGCAGTCCACTCCAAGCGGATTCAAGCGGATCGAAAGGAATATCATCGGCTGATGAAGCAGGTACTGGAAACGACACCGAGGCTCCGTCTGGTTCAGGCAGAGATCGTGGACGTGGGCGTGGAGAACGGAGCTGTGACCTCGGTTATCACCCGCTTGGGCGAGGTCTGGGAGTGCCGCGCGGCGGTGATCTGCACGGGCACCTATCTGGATAGCCGAATTTTTGTGGGGGATGTGAACTATGAAAGCGGACCCGACGGCTTTTTGGCGGCATCGGGACTTTCCGATTCCCTGCGCCGTCTGGGGCTTCGCCTGATGCGGTTTAAGACGGGAACCCCCGCCCGTGTCCGCCGTGGATCCATTGATTTTACCGAGCTGGAGCGGCAGGACGGGGAGTCTCCCATAACACCGTACTCGGCGTTGACTGACGAAAGCTTTTTTGATTCGATGGAGCAGCTTCCCTGTCATATCGTATATACCAATGGGGAAACTCATCGGATCATACGGGAGAATATTACGAGATCTGCCATGTATTCGGGGCAGATCCACGGAACGGGACCCCGTTATTGCCCCTCTATTGAGGATAAGCTGGTTCGTTTTGCCGATAAGGAGAGACACCAGCTCTTCGTGGAGCCTGTGGGAGCTGACACAGAGGAAATGTATATTCAGGGCTTCTCCACTTCCCTTCCCGTGGACGTGCAGAGAAGGATGCTTTCCTCTCTGCAGGGCTTCGAAAACGCGGAAATTATGCGATATGCCTATGCCATCGAGTACGATTGTATCGATCCCACCCAGCTGTACGCCTCCTTGGAATGCAAAGCCGTTGAGGGCTTGTACGGTGCGGGACAGTTTAACGGAACCTCGGGCTACGAGGAAGCGGCGGCGCAAGGGCTGATTGCCGGTCTGAACGCATCGCGAAGGCTTCAAGGCAAGGATCCCCTGATTCTTGCCCGAAGCGAGAGCTACATCGGCACGCTGATTGACGATCTGGTAACCAAGGGCACCAACGAGCCCTATCGAATGATGACCTCACGGTCGGAATACAGACTGTTGCTTCGTCAGGATAACGCCGATGCCCGTCTGACCCCAAAGGGATATGAAATGGGATTGATTTCGGAGGAACGGTACAGTGCCTACCTGAAAAAGCAGGAATTGGTAAACAGAGAGATCGATCGCCTCAAAAACACCCACTATTCCCCCGATCATTGCAACGCTTTTTTGGTTGAAAACGGCATGACTCCCGTTTCCTCGGGTGTATCTCTTGCGGATCTGCTCCGCAGACCGGATATGACCTACGAAATGCTTGCAAAAATTGACCCGACCCGACCCGACCTATCCCTCCGCGTTCGTACCACGGTGGAGGTTGCGGTTAAATACGAGGGATATATGAAGCGCCAGATCAACGAGATTCGCCGCTACGAAAAGCTGGAAAATAAGCGACTGCCCGAGGATCTGGACTATTCCTCGATTCGCGGATTGCGGTTGGAGGCGGCGCAAAAGCTTGCGCAGGTCAAGCCATTGACTGTGGGACAGGCTTCGAGAATCAGCGGCGTCAATCCCGCGGATGTATCGGTGCTGCTGATCTATCTGGGATTGCGCTGAATGTTTCACGTGAAACAAAGGAGATAAAACGATGACTCAATCTGAATTTATAAAGGAATGTCGGTCTTTATTTGAGGTCAACGGACTTTTCTGCACACAAGAGCAAGCGGAACGGCTGTATCAGCTGACGGAAAGAATGCTCTTTGTCAATCAAAGCATGAATCTGACCGCAATTAAAGAAGAAAAAGCCATTATTTTGCGACATTATGTGGATTCCTTGACCCTTTCCGCTTATATTCCTCAGGGATCGACCTTGATGGATGTAGGTTGCGGCGCGGGATTTCCCACCTTGCCGTTGGCGATTTTTCGACCCGATCTGAAGATTACCGCATTGGACGGCACTGCCAAGCGGATTGCTTATGTAAAGGAAACGGCGGAGCTTCTGGGTCTTGTGAACGTAACTGCGATTGCAGGTCGTGCCGAGGAATACGCCCATATGCCTGCCTATCGGGAGACGTTTGATCTGGTTACTGCTCGCGCTGTTGCTGCCTTGCCTGTTCTTTGCGAGCTGTGCTTGCCCTTTGCCAAGGTGGGCGGCGCGGTTGTTGCCATGAAATCCGCCCAAGCCGAGGAGGAGATTTCCCAAGCGGCGCGATGCATTCAAATCTGTGGCGGATGCCTGAACAAAGAGGAGGCTTGCGACCTTACCGACGGTACCGCCATCGAAAAGCGGACTCTTGTTATTATCAATAAATCGACGGCAACCCCCAAGATTTATCCGAGACATTTCTCGAAAATATCCAAAAAACCCCTATAATTCTTGCAACCAACATGCAAAAGCCGACCAAATCTCTTGATTTGGTCGGCTTTTTGTTCTTTTTCGGGAAAAACTTTGATTTCTCAACACCCCTTCTTCGATGAGTTTTTTATTTCCAATGTGATATAATACGAATAGTGGGACAAGATTGTTTCACGTGAAACGGTACGAAAAGGATACGAAAAGGAAGGTAAGGAAAATGACGGAGCTGAGGTATTTTAAGAAGCAGAAAAACGTGGAGGAGGATCTGGGAGCGCGGGTGATTCAAGTAAAAACCGATGATATTCGACCAAATCGGGCGCAGCCACGGGCGGAGTTCGAACAAAATTCTATCATACGCCTTGCGGATTCCATTCGGAGATATGGCATTCTGCAACCGCTGACGGTACGTTTGTCTGATCCCGAGGACATTTACCGATATGAGTTGATTGCGGGAGAACGGCGGCTTCGGGCGGCAAAAATGTTGGGATACTTGACGGTTCCGTGTGTAGTCATGGAGGTTACCGAACAAATTTCCGCGGAGCTTGCCATCATTGAGAACCTTTTGCGTGAGGATTTAAATATGTTTGAGCAGGCATACGGTTTCAAAAAGCTGATTGAAAACTACTGTTTGACCCAAGATGAGGTGGCGAGACGAATGTCCTTAAGCCAATCGGCGGTGGCAAATAAGTTGCGGCTGCTTCGGCTGTCCTATGAGGAGCAAAAAATGATCCTTGAATATAGTCTTACCGAGCGCCACGCCCGCGCAACCTTAAAAATCGAGAACACGGAACAGCGGAAAGAGGTGATTCGACACATTCATGAGGAGAAAATGAACGTTCAGGAGACGGAACGGTACATAGAGGAGCTTTTGGCACGGGAGGAGCGAAAGAAAAAGGAGCGGTTCGCAAAACGAAAGGATGCGGACTACGTAGATCTGTTCAAAGGAGAAAAAGAGGTGGCGGATCTGGTTCGCTCGCTGCAGCGGCGGGTGGATCATTGGAACAAAGGCGGAAAGAATGTTTCCTTGAATGTGGTTAACGGTTCTCGGGCGGTTGAGATCTGTATCCGAATGAATAAATGAACGTTTCACGTGAAACATACTGACGAAGTAGCAAATTTCGGTGGCATGTTTCACGTGAAACAACGAATAAGGGGCGAACGGAAGGGGCTGTTTGCCCCTTGTCATTTGCATAAAATCAAAAGAAACGAGCAAAAAATAGAGAAAAACTCTTGCATTTCCTGTATATTTGTGGTATAATTTGAATGAGATAGTGTCGATTGTCGGCGAAGTACCCATCGAGGTGCTTTGAGGCAAGGCGGAACAGAAAAGAAAGGACGAAAAACAGGTTTTATGGGTAAAATTATTTCTTTTGCCAACCAAAAAGGGGGCGTGGGCAAGACTACCTCTTGCGTCAATATTGCCGCCTCTCTGGGATTGCTTGGTTATAAGGTTTTGATTATTGATCTGGACCCTCAGGGAAATACCACCAGCGGAGTCGGCGTTTCCAAAAAAGGCTTGAAGGCATCCACCAAGGAGCTTTTGACGGGAGAGAAGAGCGCGAAGGAGATCCTCCTGGAGACTCCTTATCAGAACCTTTTTGTGATTCCCACCAATACCTCTCTTGCCGGGGCGGAATTTGAGCTGTATGACTTTGAGGAGAGCGAATACCGCATGAAAAACGCTCTTGCCGAGGTCAAGGAGGAATTCGATTACGTGCTGATCGACTGTCCCCCCTCCCTTGGTATGCTGACCGTCAATGCTTTTGCGGCAAGTGACGGCGTTATCGTGCCCATGCAGTGCGAATTCTACGCGCTGGAGGGACTTTCCCAGCTGATGATTACCATTAACCGCATCAAGCGTCTCTATAACGCGGATCTGACCGTCAGCGGAATCCTGATCACCATGTATAATGGCAGATTGCTTCTGTCCATGCAGGTGATTGCGGAGCTTCAGAAGCATTACGAGGACAAGCTCTTTGCCACTCGCATTTCCCGCAACGTCAAGCTGACCGAGGCGCCCGGCTTTGGAAAGCCTACCTATTATCACGATAAGAATTCCAAGGGCGCAAAGGAATATCTGGAGGTTGCCAAGGAATTGGTAACCAGAATATAAGCCCACCGTGGCAGAAACGAGGACAGGCATGGCAAAAAAAGCGGCAGGACTCGGACGGGGTCTGGGAGATCTTTTGGAGGACAATACCCCCGTGGTGTCGCGGGGCGGCAAGGTGGTTCGCAGGGATGAGAGCGGATCGGTTTCGGTTTCCGCGCCTACCGCGGCTCCCATAAAGCAGAGCGGGGTGGAGATCCGACCCAAAGGTCTTTACGATGGATTACCCAAGACCAACAGCCTGAAGGCGAATTTTAAAAATTTTAAATAAATAAAGGGAAAAGGTTGATAAAAATGGCAAAACGATCAGAAGGAAGAGGACTTGGCAGATCCTTTTATGACATTATGGGGGATAACGTTCTTGAGGGAAAATCGGGAGCGGGAGAAAAGATTCGGATTTCCGACATAGAGCCCCGTCGGGATCAGCCCAGAAAAACCTTTGAGCGAGAGGCTCTGGAGACGTTGGCGGATTCGATTGCCGCGTACGGTGTTCTTCAGCCGATTATTGTCCGTGAGAACGAGGATGTAATTGGGACCTATGAGATCATCGCGGGAGAGAGACGGTGGAGGGCAGCGAAAATGGCGGGTCTTACCGAGATTCCCGCTGTGGTATTTGACGGTGACGAGCTGAAGGCGGCGCAGGTCGCTCTGATTGAGAATATTCAGCGTGAGGATCTGAATCCCGTGGAAGAAGCAATGGGATACGGCGCGCTGATTGATAAATTTGGACTGACACAGGATCAAGTTGCGAAGCAGGTGGGAAAAAACCGCTCTACCGTGGCAAATATGCTCCGTCTGTTGGATCTGCCCGACGAGGTGTTGGAGATGCTTCGCAACGGAGATCTGACCGTGGGTCACGCAAGACCTTTGCTGGCGCTCTCTACCGAGGAGCAGATGATTGACATTGCGGGTCGCGTGGTGGCGCAGGAGCTGTCCGCCCGTGCGGTTGAGGCGCTGGTGAAGCGGCTGAATACCGTAAGAGAGGAGCCACAGGAGGAGAAGGTTCATCCCCAGATCAAGGTTCACATGAAGGAGCTGGAGCGGAGAGCCATGTCGACTCTTGGCAGAAAGGTTCGAATCTCCCGATCTACTCGCAAGAAGGTGGTGGAGCTTTCCTATGACAGCGACGAGGATCTGGAAGCGCTGCTGAGAGCTCTTTGCGGCGAGACGATTTTTGAAGAAACAGTATAATTTCCAGAAAATGGAAATCTAATAGAACAGAAAAGAGGAAAAAGACATGTTAGACATTAAATATATCAAGGAAAAACCCGATGAGGTTCTGGCGAGACTTCAAAAGAAGGGAAAAGACGCCAAGGAGGAGATCGCTCAGATCCTCGCCCTTGACACCGAGCGCAGAAATTTGATTGCCGAGACCGAGTCGATCAAGGCGGAGCAAAATAAAATGAACAAGCAGATTCCCGTACTGAAGAAGGAAGGGAAGGACGTTTCGGCAATTTTTGCCCAGATGAAGGAGATGTCCGCGAAAACCAAGGCGATTGACGAGAGATTGAAGGAGGTAGAGACCCAGTTTACCTCGGTGATGCTGGGACTGCCCAATCTGCCTGACGAGGATCTTCTCCCCGGCGGCAAGGAGAACAATATGCCCCTTCGCTTCTTCGGTGAGCCTAAGAAGTTTGATTTTGAGCCCAAGAACCACGTGGATCTTTGTACCGATTTGGGTCTGATCGACTATAAGAGAGGCGCTAAGCTGTCCGGCGCGGGATTTTGGATCTATCGCGGAATGGGTGCCCGTCTGGAGTGGGCATTGCTGAACTATTTCGTGGATACTCACCTCGGAAACGGCTACGAGCTGGTTCTGGTTCCCCATATGCTGGGCTACGAGTGCGGTCTGACCGCGGGTCAGTTCCCCAAGTTCGTGGACGAGGTCTATTGGCTGGAAACGGCAGAGGATGAGCGTCGCCGCTTTATGCTTCCCACCGCGGAGACGGCGCTGGTGTCTCTCCATCGAGATGAGATCCTGACCGAGGCGGATCTGCCCAGAAAGTATATCAGCTACACCCCCTGCTTCCGTCGTGAGGCGGGAAGCTATCGCGCTGACGAGCGCGGAATGGTGCGCGGACACCAGTTCAATAAGGTAGAGATGGTGCAGTATACCCTGCCCGAGAAGAGTGACGAGGCGTTCGAGGAGCTGGTGTCCCACGCTGAGAACCTCGTAAAGGGTCTTGGATTCCACTTCCGTACCGTGAAGCTGGCGGCAGAGGACTGCTCCGCTACCATGGCAAGAACCTACGATATCGAGATCAACATTCCTTCCATGAACGGATACAAGGAGGTTTCCTCCGTGTCCAACGGACGGGATTATCAGGCGCGCCGCGGTATGGCACGTGTCAGACGCGAGAACGGCAAGATCGAGTTCGTACACACTCTGAACGGCTCCGGTCTGGCTACCAGCCGTGTCCTTCCCGCGCTGGTTGAGCAGAATCAGCTCGCCGACGGCTCCGTGGTGATTCCCGAGGTCCTTCGCAAGTACGTGGGTACCGATATCATCAAGAAGTAAGAAAAGTAGGAAATGAAACCGTGGGGCGTCCTTGCAACGCCCCACACGATTCCTGTGCCCGTTTTCTGCGGACGTAGGGTGGAGGTACTATGTATAATCGCATTCTTGTGTCCCTTCGGGCGACAGAGGAATCCATGCCCCTTTGGAAAGAGCTGTGGCTCTATTTTCTGGATACTTATTTTTACAACGAAACAACATATGAGTATTTGAATATGGATGGCTCGTCCTTTGTTGTTGTGAGAAATATTGTGATTGGCTTGACGATCGGTCTGTGCTTTGCCGGCTTTGCGGCAGTTTTTAATAAGCGGATCTGGGGTGATTTCGTTCGTCTGCTTCTTCGGGAGGAGTGCTTATCTCCGGAACAGGGAAAGACTCTGCCCGAGCTGAACTCGGCGCATAAGCTCTGGCTTCGGTTTGGCGTGAGTCGAGGTACCAATCTCCGCCGCGTGGTGCGATGCCGCGAGGAAGAGACTTACCTGAATTCGATCGCCGAGGAGGAGAGAGCATACGACGAGAGGCGGAGGGAGGATCCCACCTTGCCCAAGAGACGCCCCTCAAAGCCATTTCGGGTACATCCCGATATCCACCATTTCTATATCCCCGAGGAAATGAAGTATATGGCGGATGTGAAATTTGAGAAAAAGGGAAGCAGCTGGCTGGGGGCTGTGCTGTTTTCTGTCGTGATGGTGGTAGTGGGATTTGCTGTCCTGATGGTGCTCCCCTATCTGCTCTCTTTGCTGAACGATCTGGTTGGCGGCTTTCAGTCTGCCGGATCCGACCAAATTCTGACCTGAAAAGGAGAGAAAATGACCAATATCAGAACCGCCGAGGAGTTGCGCCCCAAGAGCTTTGACGAGATCGTGGGTCAGGCGCACCTGTTCGGAAAAAACGGCGTGATCCGAAAGATGCTTGCAGCGGGACGGGTCACCAACATGATCTTCTACGGTCCTCCCGGCACGGGAAAAACTACCGCCGCCGAGATCATCGCGAGAGAGTCCGGTATGGTGTTTCACCGCCTGAATGCTACCACGGCAAGTCTCTCCGACGTAAAGGATATCCTGAGCAGCACCAATAACGTGTTCTGCACGGGAGGAATCCTTTTGTATATTGACGAGATCCAGTACTTCAATAAGAAGCAACAGCAGGCTCTGCTGGAGTATATCGAGGACGGGCGGGTGACGCTGATCACCTCCACCACCGAGAACCCCCATTTTTATATCTACAACGCCATAATTTCCCGTTCCTCCCTCTTTGAATTCAAGCCCGTCGCCGCCGCCGATTGCGTGTTGGCGCTCCGTCGGGCGGTGGATTACCTGAACCGACAAAACGGGAGCGATAAGATCGCTGACGAGGATACGCTGACCTATATTGCCCGCTCCACGAGCGGAGACGTGCGCCACGCCATCGTGCTGCTGGAGAATTCCTTTTTTGCCGCGGAAGGTGTGATCACCAAAGAGGTGGTGGACGGATTTAACGTTCGCGTGGGGAATTTTGACGACGATACCCATTACGATCTGCTGTCCTGTCTGCAAAAATCCATTCGGGGGTCCGACCCAGACGCGGCGGCGTTTTACGTGGCGAAGCTTCTGTCGCTGGGCGAGCTGATCTCGGTCTGCAGACGGCTTCAGGTGATCGCCAACGAGGACGTGGGACTGGCGTATTCCACCGCCGCTCTGGTGACGCGGGCGTGCTGTGAGTCGGCAAAGGAGCTTGGTATGCCCGAGGCGAGAATCCCCTTGGCGCACGCCGCCATTTTGTTGGCGACCTCTCCCAAATCCAATTCCGCGTATAACGCGGTGAACGAAGCCATGGCAGACATCGAACGGGGAATGGGAGGGGCGGTTCCGCCTCATTTGCAAAGTCCTCTGTTCAAGGGGTACAAGTATCCTCACGATTATCCCAATCACTACGTCAAGCAGCAATATTTGCCGGATGATCTGAAGCATAAGCAGTATTATCACTACGGAGATAATAAAATGGAGCAGGCGGCAAAGGCGTATGCCGATAAGATTAAAAACGAAAAATAAAGAAGTCCCGACGGACGGAAGGGAAGCCGAGGATGAAGAGAATTCGTGTATTTTTACGGAATCATAGGCAGGTCGTGATGTACCTATCCTTTGGTACGATTACCACGGTATGCTCTCTTTTTGCTTGTTTTCTGACCCTGCGGCTGGGGGTGAAGATCTGGAACGACGAGCAGGGAGAGCCGACGGTCTTTTTGGACGTTCTTGCCAGTACCGCCCAATGGGCGGTAGGTGTGATCATCGCTTTCATCACCAGTAAAAAATACGTGTTTGTCGACGCGGATCGGGGACCGCGGGTGACCCTCCGTCAGATCGAGACGTTTGCGGGCTCCAGACTGCTTCTGTATTTTTTGGAGGTAGGGGTCAATCTTTCCGTGATCGCCCTGCTGGAGCGGTTTTCTTATGAGACCGTAACGGTTTGGCGTATCCCTCTGGATCAGCGGGTATTGGCAAAGGCGGCATCCTCCTTGATGATGCTGTTCGCCAATTATTGGGTGAGTAAGCTTCTTGTGTTCCGAAAAAGGGAAGAGAAGGGAAAAACCCGAAGGAAAAGAGAAAAAGATTAAAAAAGATATTGACAAACGGGTAGAAATAGGGTATAATAGTTAGGCAAGTTCGGAAAACGGCGGGCTTGCGGGTACAAAATACGGAGAAGTACTCAAGTTGGCCGAAGAGGCGCCCCTGCTAAGGGTGTAGGTCGGGATTAACCGGCGCGAGAGTTCAAATCTCTCCTTCTCCGCCAAAAAAGAGGACAGACCATTAGGTCTGTCCTCTTTTTTACCGTCGAAGGGATTTGAACTCGAAGCGCCGTTTTGCGAAGCAAAAAGGCGCGGGCTTGGAGCCCGACCGCTCGCGGTGCGAGGAGGAGGGAGGGCGACAAGGGAGAAAACAAGGAGTATTGGGTGGGCGCCACCGCGTACACACCCAAGGCGACTATGTTTTCGAGTGGGCATTTCAAATCTCTCCTTCTCCTATTCCGTTGGAAGATTGGATTTTATCTCAACTTGTGATAAAAAATTCTTAAAAAGAAATTCGGGACGGGACGGAGGGCTGATAGGATTCGCTTTCTTACCAAGAAAGTTTTTCATTTTCTAAAAAGACCTTGATTTTTTCTTCAAATTGTGATATTCTATATAAGGTATATAAATTATTCACATATCGGGAGGAATTTTAAGTGAAA
>JAZNDP010000059.1:0-7079 GCA_045588165.1 Eubacteriales bacterium
ATGGTGAAGCCCTGGGGAACGGGAAGACCGATGTTGGTCATCTCTGCGAGGTTTGCGCCCTTACCGCCAAGGATCTCACGCATGTTCGCGCTACCCTCGGAGAAGAGGTAGCAATACTTCTTTGCCATAGGAAAATACCTCCATATAAAATAAATTTTTTGACAAAACCGAGACTCCCGCGCACGTGCGCAGTAAGTCATCCAATATTATACCATATCGGGCTGATTTTGACAAGCTTTTTTTTGAAAAAGGGAAGAAAAATGGTAAAATTTTTATGAACAAACGGAAAAAGTGCCCGGATCTGTTGATTTTTTGTATGAAATGTAATATAATAGTAAACTGGAGTAAAAGTTCGGTATGATCGGAACGGAGACGGCATGGCAAATATTTTTGATTTGTTTCAGCAAATATCCACGGGCTCACAGATGTCTGCAGGGCATGGCGTGGAATACATTTTGGTAGGACTTGGGAATCCCGGCGCCCAATACGAGCGCACAAGACACAACGCGGGCTTTCTGGTCATAGACAAGCTGGCGCAACGCTTTGGCGCGCGGATCGACCGAGCCAAGTTCAAGGCGCTGGTGGGAGAGGCAACGATCGCGGGAAAACGCGTTTTGCTGATGAAGCCCCAGACCTTTATGAATCTGTCGGGAGAGGCGGTCGGCGAGGCGGCGCGCTTTTACGGAGTGGATGCCGAGCGCGTCATCGTCCTATCCGACGATATCAGCTTGGAGGTGGGACGGCTTCGGGTTCGCCGCAAGGGAAGCGACGGCGGTCACAACGGATTGAAGAGCATACGTGCCCATCTGGGCTCGGAGACCTATCCCCGCATCAAGATCGGCGTGGGACAGAAGCCCCATCCCGACTATGACCTTGCGGATTGGGTCCTCTCGGCGTTTTCCGCGGAGGAGCTGAAGACCTTGCAGGATTCCCACGAGCTTGTCGCCAAGGGCGTGGAGTCGATTCTTGCGGGAGATATCGAGGGCGCCATGCAGCTCTGCAACGGCAAATAACCTAACGAAATTTTTGGAGAATCGTTCTGATGAATCTGTTAACCGATTGCATACGGGGAGATGGGGAATACGCCCAGCTTCTCCGCGCGATCAGCAGCGCAAAGACGGCGAGAACACCTCTGCCCGTGCTTGTTACGGGACTTTGCGACGGCGCGTCTGACGCCGCCTACGTCTCTCTTCTGGAGGATCTGAAGAGGTCGGATCGACGACCGGCGCTTCTGATCTGCCCCGAGGAAAAGGAGTGTGTGCGTCTGCGCGCTCTGCTGGAGCAATTTGGGATCCGCAGCGCCTTCTTTGTGGGGCGGGATCTGACCTTCTATAATATTACCGCCTCCCATGAGTACGAGCATGAGAGGCTTCGCGTGCTTTCCGGACTTTTGGAGGACGCGTACGACGCGGTGGTGACCACCCCCGACGCGGCGCTGAGCTACACGATCCCCGCGGAGCGGCTGATCGGCGCCAATCTGCGCATCGAGTACGGAAAGCCGTGCCCCGAGCCCGCGGAGCTTTCCGCCGCCCTGATCCGCGCGGGCTACGTCCGCGCCGAGCTTGTGGATGCGGCGGGTCAGTTTGCGGTGCGGGGAGGAATCATCGACGTCTACCCCGCGGTGGCGACCTATACCGATATGGACGGCAATCGGACGGTGGGGTCGCATCCCTTCCGCATCGAGCTGTTTGGGGATGAGATCGACCGCATGGAGATCTTCGACCCCGCCACCCAGCGAATGACCCTAGCTCTTGACGCGGTGGAATTTTCCCCCGCGCGGGAGCTTTTGATAGATACGAAAACCAGAGAGCTTCTCAAAAAGACGGTGGAAGCCTGCCGAGCCAAGAGCCGTGACGAGAGAGCAATTGCCGAGCTTAGCGCCGAGCTTGTGGCGCTGGAGGGGGATTGCGAGATCAATTTCGCCGATAAATACATTACCCTCATCTACCCCGAGAGAGCCTGTCTTCTGGATTATTTCAGCAGTCGCAGTACCGTATTCCTGAGGGGAACCTCCGCGATTCTGGATCGCCTCAAGGCGGCGCAGTGGCATCTGAACCAAACGGTGGAGGAGCTGCTGGAGGGGGGAACCATCGCCCCGAAATATACCGATTACGCAAAGCCCCAGACCTCCTTTGAGCTGTTTTTGGAGGATAGCGTGGTGGCGCACTTTGATTCGCTGGGGCAGGGCATGTCGGGCAAGAAGCTTGGCGCCATGTTTACCTTCCGCTCCAAGCACATGGTGTCCTACAGCGAGAATCTCGACCTCCTTTGTGAGGATCTGGAGACCTACCGCAGAGGCGGGTATCGGGTACTTCTTGTGGCAGAGAACGAGGCGGCGGCAAAGAATCTTTGTACGCTTCTGTGTGACAGAGGATTTTCCGCCTTGGTGGAAACCGCCGAGGGAGATTATACCGTGAATACCCTACCCGTGGGTGTTTTCATGATCAAATGGCGGCAGTATATCCGAGGATATGAGCTGACCGTTCCCAAGATTGCCGTCCTGTCCACCTCTCCCGAGAGCCGTGAGGGAGCGATTTCGGCGGGCGGTAAGCTGCGGCGCAAAAAGAAAAAAAGAAGCGGCACCGAGACCATTCTGTCCTATAACGATCTGGAGGTGGGCGACTTTGTCGTTCATGAGGTCCACGGAATCGGACAGTACATGGGAATCGAGAACATGAAGATAGACGGTGTCAGCCGAGATTATATTACCATTCGCTACGCGGGCTCCGACCGCCTGTTTTTGCCGGTAGAGAAGCTGGATATGGTGTCCAAATATATCGGCGCCCATTCCGACGACGGACTTGTGAAGCTGTCGAGATTTGGCGGAGCGGAATGGGGCAGAGCCAAGGCGAAAGCGCGGGCAGCGGCAAAGGATATTGCCAAGGATCTGATTCGTCTGTATGCCGAGCGGAGCCGCAAGGAGGGCTTCGCGTTCCCCGCGGATGACGAGCTTCAAGCCGATTTTGAGGCGGGCTTTGAGTTCGAGGAGACCGAGGGACAGCTCGCCGCCATTGAGGAGATCAAGGCGGATATGATGGCGCCCACTCCCATGGACCGACTGCTGTGCGGTGACGTAGGCTTTGGAAAGACCGAGGTTGCCATGCGGGCGGCGTATAAGGCGGTATTGGGCGGAAAGCAGGTGGCAATGCTGGTTCCCACCACGCTTCTCGCTCTGCAGCACTACCAGACCCTGACCAGCCGCATGCGGTCATATATGGTGAACGTGGATATGATCTCCCGTTTCCGCACCCCGAAGCAATTGGCGCAGTCCATGCGGAGGCTGAAGCGGGGAGATACCGATATTATCGTGGGAACGCACAAGCTGCTCTCCAAGGACATTGAGTTCAAGGATCTGGGGCTTTTGATCATTGACGAGGAACAGCGCTTCGGTGTGACACAGAAGGAAAAGCTGAAGCAGCTGGCGAGCAATATTGACGTGCTGACCCTGACGGCAACGCCCATCCCCCGAACGTTGAATATGGCAATGGGCGGCATCCGTGATATTTCGGTGCTGGACGAGGCGCCGGGAGACCGACTGCCCGTTCAGACCTACGTGCTGGAGCACGACGAGCTGATTCTGATCGAAGCGATCCGCAGAGAGCTTCGCAGAGGAGGACAGGTATTTTATCTCCATAATTTCGTGGAGAGCATCGATTCCTGCGCCGCAAGGCTCTCCCGCGCCATTCCCGAGGCGAGAATTACCGTGGCGCACGGAAAGATGGACAAGGATCACTTAGAGGAGATCTGGGGCGAGATGCTTCGGGGCGAGATCGACATCTTAGTGTGCAGCACCATCATCGAGACGGGTGTGGATATCCCCAACGCCAATACCCTGATCGTGGAGAATGCACAGAGACTGGGACTTTCCCAGCTTCACCAGATCCGAGGACGGGTGGGACGCTCCGCGCGCCGAGCCTACGCCTACTTTACCTATCCCAGAGATAAAACCGTGAATGAGATCGCCACCAAGAGACTGGAGGCGATTCGGGAATACGCCGAGTTCGGCGCGGGCTTTAAGATCGCCATTCGCGACATGGAGATCCGAGGCGCGGGAAACCTCCTCGGGTCGGAGCAGCACGGACATCTGGACGCGGTAGGCTATGAGCTGTATATCAAGCTTTTGAATGAAGCGGTGCTGGAGGAAAAGGGAGAGAAGATTCCCGAGAAGCGGGAATGTACCCTGACTCTGCGGTGCGATGCCTTCATCTCCGAGCGATACGTGCCCTATTCCTCCCAGAGAATGGGTCTTTATAAGCGAATCGCCATGATCGAGACTCCCGAGGACAGGGAGGATATCATGGATGAGCTGATCGACCGCTTCGGCGACGTGCCAAAACCGACCCGGAATCTTCTGACGGTGGCTCTGGCGCGCTCTGCCGCCATGCGGTGCGGGATCACCAGTGTCATTGAGGAGACGGGAGAGATCCGAGTTCAGCCCTCCGTCTTTGATTTCGAGGTCTGGTCGGAGCTGTCGGAGATCCTGCGGGGACGGATCCGCGTGGTCATGTCCGAGACACCGAGCGTGGTGATCCGAAAGCAAAAGGGCGAGGACGTGCCCGAATTTCTTTATAAGATGTTCTGCCAGTATGAGGAAATTCTCAAAAACTATATTTGATAAGGTCCAAAAGGAAAGGAAAAAGGAATGAAACGAACGATCAAAGAGCTTTTTGCGGCAACGCTTGCGCTTTGCATGCTGCTTTGCTGTCTTGGCGGATGCGCGTCCACGGGAAAGACGATGCTGGAGCTGAAGAGCGACGGGATCACGGTGAAGATGTCGGTCAACGTCTTTCAGCTGTATCTGTCCCGAATGAAGGGAATGCTGGCAAGCAGTGAGGGAGCTGAGGTTTTGAGCGACTCTTACTGGGATGTCAAGGTGGATTCGTCGCTGACAACGAGAAACGAGAAATATACGGATCAGATTCTGGAGGAGGCAAAGACCTATCTTGCGGCGCTGTATCTGTTTGAGAAAAACGGATTGAAGCTTCCAAAGGAGACCGAGAAGGCAATTGACGACGAGATCAAGGAAATGATCGAGAACGACGCGGGCGGATCGAGGGCGGAATTTGATTCCATGCTTGCCGAGTACGGCGCCAACCGCAAGGTCCTCAAGGAGGCAATGCTCATCGAGGCAAAGGTCGCCCTGCTGAGAGAGTCTCTCTTTGGCGCAGGCGGGTCGCTGATCGACGACGACAGCGCCGACGGACCCGTGAATCAGTACTATCAGCAGAACTTTCGCCGCTTCAAGCAGGTGTTCCTCTATACCTACGATTACCTGTATGAAAAGGAAGCGGGAACCGATACGGTGATCTACTATAAGGACACCACCTATACCCACCGCGCGTACGACACCACGGCTACGCCGAAATTGGATGCCGAGCTGAAGCAGGTGTACGATTCCAACGGCGACGCCGTTTATGTCAGAGACGGAGTGACCGCCTACGACACAAAGGCGGGTGTGCGGAAGCACGTGACGGACGAGAGCGGAACCAAGCTGTACGAGCAGTTCACGGGAGATCAGCTCAAGCAGGTCATCGACCAGATCGCACAGATCGAGGCAATGACCGCCGAGGGTGATTTCGAGGGCTTTGACGCTCTGGTGGAGCAATACAGTCTGGATGCGGGAATGGACGATTATCCGGGTGGATACTACGTCACCCGCTATACGGATTTTGATTCGTCCGAGGTCATTGAAAAGCTCTTTGAGCTGGAGGTGGGAAAGACCGCCACGGTGAAGTCCGACTACGGCTATCATATCATCATGCGGTATGATCTGGAGGAGAAGGGCTATCAGCTCAAGGAAAATTCCGATTTCTTTATCAGCCAGAAGAGCGGCGCCTATACCTTTATCGACGAGCTGGAGAATCGGCTGCTGGCGGGATATCTGGAGCAGTATAAGGCGCAGATCCTCGTGGACGAGGCGCTCCTTGCCGAGGCGGATATCAAGAAGATTGGAGCCAATCTTTATTATTGAGAAATTTTTCAAATCCCCTTGACAGACACGCCGGGGTGTGATACAATATAGCCACAAAACCGCATAGAAATCGGGGGTGCCCACCTTGGCTGAGACGGCGAGAGCCGAACCCTTTAACCTGATACGGATAATACCGGCGTAGGGAGATTGCAATTCGTCTTATTTGGCGCCGTCGGGCGCGCCGAACCGCACGAACGAGATTCAACCGCACGGAGATTTCCGTGCGGTTTTGAATTTTTTCGGAGGTGTGACAGATGAAACACACAAATCTTACGCGGATGACAGAGGGCGCCGTCATGGTGGCTCTGGCAACCGTACTCAGCTTTTTAAAGGTCGTTCAGTTCCCATGGGGTGGAGCGATCACCGTCCTTTCCATGCTTCCCATCGTGGTCTTCGCGCTGCGCTGGGGCGCGCTGCATGGCTTAGGGGCTTCCTTCGTCTATTCTCTGATCCAGCTGGGACAGGGAATTTTGATGGATGGACTCTTGGGTTGGGGCTTGACGCCCACAGCACTTGCGGCGTGCATTTTCCTTGACTATATCGGCGCCTTTAGCGTGCTGTGTCTGGCGGGGCTTTTCGGAAACAAAAAAATGGGAGCGATCATTGGAGGAACCGTGCTGGCGCTTCTGATTCGCTTCGGCTTCCATTATGTCAGCGGCGTGGCGATCTTCCACTCCTTCGGTGAGCTGTGGGAGGGCTTTTCCACCGACAATACCTGGCTTTACAGTCTGCTCTATAACGGCGCGTATATGCTGCCCGAGACGGTCTTTACCACAGCGGGAGCGCTGGTCCTGTTCAAAGCGCCCCAAATGAGAAAGCTTTTGGTGCGCGGGGAAAAATAATTGCCCCAAAGGCGAGAATCGGTTGACAAACGCCTCGATTTGTGATACAATAAGCTGTAACTTTGCTAAACGGCCGCGCGGTATGGCGCCGAAAGGTATTACCGTGAGGAAAGTCCGGGCTTCATAGGGCAGGATAGCTGATAACGTCAGCCGGAGGCGACTCCCGGGAAAGTGCAACAGAAATAAACCGCCCGCAAGGGTAAGGATGGAAAGGCGAGGTAAGAGCTCACCCACTCCTACGGTAACGTAGGTTTGCTGTAAACCCT
>JAZNDP010000060.1:0-18002 GCA_045588165.1 Eubacteriales bacterium
AGGGCACCGACCCCGTTGTCTTCTTCGAGAGCCAGAGAATTTACGACGTTGGTGAGCAGTTCCATGAGGGTGGCGTTCCCGCTGAACGCTACGAGATCGAGTTCGGTGATACGAACAAGGTTCGCGACGGTAAGGACGTAACCATTCTTACCATCGGTGCGGCTCTTTACCGTGCTGTTGACGCTGCGAAGCAGCTTTCCGAGAAGTACGGCATGGAGGCAGACATCATCAACATCCACTCGCTTGTTCCGCTGGATTACACCAAGATCATCGAGTCGGTTAAGAAGACCGGCCGCGTGGTTCTTGTTTCCGACGCTTGCGCTAGAGGCTCGTTTATGAGTGACGTTGCTAAGAACATCACCGAGCTTTGCTTCGACGATCTGGATGCACCGCCCGTAGTAGTTGGCGCCCGCAACTGGATCACACCTCCCTTCGAGTTTGACCAGTTCTTCTTCCCGCAGGCTTCCTGGATCCTTGACGCGATCCATGAAAAGCTGGTTCCTCTGCCCGGACATGTTGTTCAGGACGGCTGCACCGAGGCTGAGGCAATCCGCCGCGCACAGCAGGGCGTATAATCGGAATCGGATCGCTTGATGATGTATGATCTTACAGTAACGCGAACGGCAAACGCCGGGGTGTTGCTTGAGATGGACGGGAAACGCATTCTGCTTGACGGTGTATGCGAGCCTTTTCCGCCCTATCTCGGAACCCCTCCGGTGCTTCGGGAAACCCTTACACGGGAGATGCCCGACGTTCTGGCGTTTACACATAAGCATCCCGATCATTACGATCCGTCCTATGAACGGCTTTATAAAGAAAAGACTCTCAGGTCCGCATGCGGGCCTGAGAGCCTACCTTTTTATGAGGTTGGAAATGGGATCGAGATGGTTCTGGCGGCGACGCGCCACATCGGGAAAACCAATATTCCTCACGTGAGCTACGCCATAAAGGGAAGTGTCACCGTTTGGTTTATGGGAGACGCTTCACCGCTTTCTCTAAAAAAAATGACCGAATTTCCAAAGCCGGATTTGTTGATCGTTCCGTTTGCTTATGCCATCACGCCTACGGCGTGGCGCTTAACGAAAGAAACGGGGGCGGGGAAAATTGCGCTTCTGCATATGCCGTCCAAGGAAGATGACAGGGAAGGCCTTTGGGATATGGTGAGAAATACGGTGGGTGAAGATGATTCGTTTTATATCTTAACCATGGGCGAAAAGGTTTATTTTTAGTTTTTTGAAAGAAAAAAGGATGGGATATCCCATCCTTTTTTTTTGCTATTGATTACATAGGCTTTGCGTTTGCCAACAGATATTTTTCTGCTTCCGCGCACCACATACCGTTGTTGTTCTCAACGATCACAGCCAGCTCACGGTAAAGCGGATCGTTTTTGCCAAGCTCTGCGAGATCCGTAAGAGCAACGAGGGGCATGGAAATAAAGTTATAAATCAGCTTCTTGCCCCCGGGAATCTTGTCAAGATTCATCACGGTGTCCACAACGGCATCAAGACCGCCAACGTGGGTGATCATGGCGGTGGGATTGAGCCGTCCGTCATTCATCATTTCAATGGACTCGATCATATCGTTGGTATTTCCACCCGTGTTGCCGCAGATATGAGTGAAGCTGTAATGCACGTGATAGAAGTTGAACATCGCGGAGAACGAGGGATTGGTGGGACCTGCGAAGAAATTCAGACAGCCATCAAATCCGAGTACGCTGTCCGCAAGCTCAATAACGGGCTTTACGGGCGCGTAAACAAAGGCGTCGTCGTATCCCTTTCCGCCCGAAAGCTCCATAAGATACGCGCGTGCGTCTTCAACCTCGTTTGTATTGACGTAAACAAGCTTTACGCCGTTTCTTGCCGCTTCTTCTACCGTCATAATCGATGCGGCGCGGGCGAGACGGTTGGTATCAATATCTGTAACAACGAGCAAGGAGGGCTTTCTGTCGCAGTGGATCGCATAGTCGATGGCGCCAAGACCCATAGGACCTGCTGCTGCCATCAAAATGGTATTACCTCCCTCAACGATGCCCATTTCATGCAAATGGGTAGAATTGTTGGTATGATAATTCGTGTGATAACCGCCAACCACGCAAGAAACAGGCTCAGCAAGAGAACCGTAGAAATAGACGTCATTATCATAAGGGAGCAGACAGTTGCACTCCATGACCTCATTGGGGATGATAATGTATTGAGAGTTGCCACCGATATAGCGGTAGGAATATCCCGGGGCATCCAGCTTGCCTTGCCAGCCAATGGCGGGTTGAAGCGCGAATCTGTCTCCCACCTTGAATTTATCCTGCCACTTCTTGCCAACCGCAAGAATCTCTCCGCAAAATTCGTGTCCTATGATCGTAGGATTCTCCGCAACGTCGTTGGGAACGCGCGCGTGAGCCGCACCCTGAATTACCGCCTTATGGGTTGACATACAAACGCTGTCGGATACGACCTTTGCAAGAATTTCATCATCTCGCATCTCGGGCAGGTCAAATTCCTCAAGACGGATGTCGTTTGCGCCGTAGAGGCGGACTGCTTTTGTTTTCATGCTTATCTCCTTTGTATTGATATGCGTAATTTTGAGTTGTTGTAATGCTATAGAAATTATACCATTATTTGCGAAGAAAGTCAATCCAAATCTTGCAATAAATATTGGATAAAATATTGTTTTTTTTTTCTTTATATGATATAATATTTTTGTCTAAAATTTTAATTTGAAAGGTCTGTTAATTATGAAGCAAGCACTTATGTATGGCGCAGGAAACATCGGCCGTGGTTTTATCGGTCAGCTTTTCCATATGTCGGGATACGAGATCTCCTTTATCGATGTGAATATGGCTGTGGTAGATAAGCTCAATACCGACGGTCAGTACCCCGTGTATATCACGGAAGGGGATAGCTACCGCGAATATTTGGTAACCGGTGTGCGCGGCGTGAACGGTCGCAATAACGAGGAGATTGCCGAGGCGATGGCTGCCGCCGATATTATGGCAACCGCCGTTGGCGTTAATATCCTTAAGTTTATCGCAGCGCCCTTTGCCTGTGGTGTGCGCCGCAGAATGGAGAAGGGAATCGATGCGCCCCTTAATGTGATTATTTGCGAAAATATGATTGAGGCGGATAAGTACTTTGCTTCTCTCGTTAAGGAGAATTTGAGTGAGGCAGAGGCGGAATATTTCGATACCCATATCGCTCTGGTAGAGCCGTCTATCGGTAGAATGGTCCCCGCTACCCCCAAGGAGATTGCCGAGAAAAATCCCCTTGCTGTATGTGTTGAGCCCTATTGCGAGTTGCCCGTTGATAAGAATGCCTTTAAGGGTGGAATTCCGAGCATTCAGAATATGGTGCCCTTCGCTCCCTTCGATTTCTTTATCCGCCGAAAGCTCTTTATGCATAATATGAGTCATGCGCTTACCGCTTATTTTGGCGCGCTTCGCGGATATACCTATATCTGGGAGGCGATTTCCGATCCCGATATCAGAGCGCTTGCAAGAGAGGCGCTTTCCGAATCCTCCAAGGCACTGAATCTGGAATACGGTGTTCCGATGGAAGAGCTGGAGGCGTTTTCCGAGAATCTTTTAGAGCGCTTTGAAAATAAACTTCTCGGCGACACCATTGAGCGAGTGGGAAGAGATACCAAGCGGAAGCTTTCGGAAAACGACCGATTCGTGGGTGCCGCGCGTCTCTGTGAGAAGTATGGCGTTCAGCCGACTCACATTTTGGCAGGACTTTCCGCGGGACTTTACTTCGCTCCCGTGGGGGATGACGCATCCTGCGAGGTGGCAGAGGATGCACACAAAAACGGTGTATCTCATGCGCTTTCGACTTATTGCGGAATCAGTGCCGATAGCTCCCTCGCAAAAGAAGTAATTGGATTTTATACCAAAATAGGGGAGAAAACGCCCATATCGGAAATTATCTCCTGAAACAGAAGAGAAAAAAGCATTGAAATCTTTGATGATTTCAATGCTTTTTTGTGTTTAAGAATTGAATTATTTGGGTGCGGCAGTATCGGATCCATCACCGACAAGGCCGAGACGTGCGGCGGCATCCTGTCTCATTTTGTACTTTAGAACCTTTCCCGCTGCGTTCATGGGGAAGCTCTCTACAAATTCGATATACTTGGGAACCTTATGCCGCGCCATGCTTGCTTTGATGAAATTGCTCATCTCCTCCACGGTAACACTGCCTGCTTCCTTGAGAATAATGCAAGCCATAATTTCTTCCCCGTATTTTTTATCGGGGACACCGATGACCTGAACGTCCTTTGTCATCGGATGAGTATAGATGAATTCCTCGATTTCCTTTGGGTAAATGTTCTCACCGCCTCGAATAATCATATCCTTGAGACGTCCCGTGATTTTGTAGTTTCCGTTTTCGTCGCGACAGGCGAGGTCACCGGAGTGAAGCCAGCCATCCTCATCTATGGTTTCTTTCGTGGCGTCGGGCATCTTATAATAGCCCTTCATGGTATTATAGCCCTTGGCGCAGAATTCGCCGTTTATGCCGGGACCAACCTCCTTACCCGTTTCGGGATCGATAATCTTGCACATAACGTGGGGGAACGCGCATCCTACCGTTTCGGTACGAACATCCAGAGGATCCGTCCAGGAGCTCATGGTATTACCGGGGGCGCATTCGGTTTGACCGTAAACGCTGACAATACCGGTCATATTCATCTCATCGGGACGCGCTGCGCGCTTCATCAGCTCGGGGGGGCATCCCGCCCCTGCCATGATTCCCGTTCTCATATGGGAGAAATCGGTGCTTCGATAGTTCGGATGATTAAACATCGCGATGAACATGGTGGGAACACCGTTGAAGCAGGTGATCTTTTCCTGATTGATGCACGCAAGAGAGGATTTTGCGGAGAAATAGGGCATTGGACACATGGTAGCGCCGTGGGTCATGGAGGACGTCATCGAAAGTGTCATGCCGAAGCAATGGAACATGGGAACCTGTATCATCATTCGATCCGCCGTAGAAAGTCCCATGCGGTCACCGATACATTTTCCGTTGTTTACTACGTTGTAGTGAGTCAGCATGACACCCTTGGGAAATCCGGTAGTTCCCGAGGTGTACTGCATGTTACAAACGTCACTTGGCTTGACGGCTGCTGCCATTCTGGCAACCTGCTCGCGGCTGACGAGCTTGTGTCGCGCCATGGCATCCTCAAAGCTGAGACAACCATCCTGTTGAAAGCCAACGGTGATTACGTTGCGAAGAAAAGGAAGCTTCTTCGCGTGGAGAGGCTCACCGGGAACGGTGTTTTTCAACTCGGGGCAGAGAGTATTGATGATCTCCTTGTAATTGGAGTCGAGACAACTCTCTATCATAACAAGCGTATGCGTATCGGATTGGCGAAGCAGATATTCCGCCTCGTGGATTTTATACGCGGTGTTGACGGTGACGAGAACGGCACCGATTTTGGTGGTTGCCCAGAAGGTGATATACCAAGCGGGAAGATTCGTCGCCCAAACGGCGACCTTGGAGCCTGCCTTTACTCCCAGGGAGACCAACGCTCTCGCAAAACGGTCTACGTCCTCACGGAACTGGGAATAGGTGCGGGTATAATCCAGAGTCGTGTATTTAAAGCAGTATTGATCGGGGAACTCGTCCGCCACTCTGTCCAGCACCTGAGAGAAGGTGAGGTCGATCAGCTCATTCTTTTCCCATACATACTGTCCCGTTCCGTCATGGTTGAAGTACAAACTCTTTTTCATGTCTCTCGTAGAATGAAAATGAGACATATAATTGACAAAATGCGGGAAAATGATTTCGGGATCCTGAAGATCATCCATCCATTCAGGCTTCCATTCCAAAGAGATGAAGGCATCGTAGTTGACGGAGGAGAGGGCGCGCATGACATCCTCGATTGGCATGGTTCCCTCGCCGATGAGCTGATATGCGCCGGTGTCGTCCGAGTCGCGCATGTGAACGTGAGATACGTATGCGCCAAGATTTTTGATCGTTTGGTCACCCGATTCGCCGTGATCCCTGTAGGGATGATGAACGTCCCAAAGAGCGGCAAGATTGTCGCTGGCAAAGCGGTCGAGCATGGCGCGGAGTCTGGCGGTGTCGGAATAAATTCCGCTGGTCTTGATCAGAATGCTGACATTGTTTTCGGTAGCAACGGGCAAAAGCTCGGCAAGCGCGGTGTATACCGTCTCTTCCTGATCGCTCAGCGCGCACACAACTACATAAGAAACTCTTGCGTTATGGGCGATTTCAATCAAATCCTTTACGGTTGACACAGCGGAGGGATCGGAGGAGAGATCCAGAGAGGTATCAAAGCAGGGAATAGAAAGCCCTTTTTCTCTCAGCTGACGAACCGTTGCGGCGGTATTGTATTTGTGGAATGGACCGCCCTTTCCCGTCAACGGATCGAATTTCGCAAGGTTGTATACCTCAACACCGGAGAAACCCATATCCAGGGCAACGTCGAGCATTTCGTTGAAGGACAGGTTCGGCCATCCTCTCGTGGAAAAAGAAAGTTTCATTCAATTTCCTCCTCGTAAACAATTTTATTCAAGGCGCTCAGGTATGCCTGGATTCCGGCGCCTACGATATCGGTAGAGATACCTCTGCCCGAGTAGACCTTATCGCCAGCGCGTAGCTTGACAACGGTTTGTCCCATTGCCTCCCGTCCCTCGGTCACAGCCTGAAGCTGGAAATCGTCCAGCTCATAGTGACAGCCGGTGATTTTTTCGATTGCCTGGAATGCCGCGTCAATGGAACCGTCGCCAATATAGACGCCTTCCACGGTGTTGCCGTTTTTGATCAGTTTGATATGAGCGGTGGCGGAAATCGTATTTCCGGAGGTGATCACGTAGGTGTCGAGTTTATAGGTGGAGGGAACCTGCATGGCGGAAGATGCCACGATGGCGTCAAGCTCCTTGAAGGTTACCTTTTCCTTTTTTTCTGCGATCTGCTTGAATGCCGCGTAAACCTTGTGCGAATCCTCTGCCGAGAGATCATATCCAAGCTTTATCGTTGCTGCGGTTACCGCCTCTTCGTCATCATGGACGGTGAGGAAAATTCCGTCGTCGCTCTCGGCGTCGGTATCGGTGTTATGAGACTTACCGGTCTGGCAGAGCCGTTCGATCTGAGAGATGATTCTGCTGAGCTGCGTTGCGTTGACTCCAATACCGGAATTCAGCGAATCTGCTTTTGCGGTGATGATCCGAACAACGTTGGCAAGGGAGATCTCATCGATCGCATGTGCCGCCGCGCGAAGCTGTCCGGCGCCTTCGGCAATTGCCATAACGGCACAGGCATCCGCCATTGCAATGGTATTGGCGCAACGAACACCTAAGGTGATCTCATGAAGGCGGGGCACGGCATCATACTGACGGCGGATAAATTCAGCAAATTCAGCGGGGAGCATCGTTCCTGCGGTATCACAAAGCGTGACGGTGGTCGCGCCTGCCGAAATGGCGGTCTCTATTGCCTTGGTAAGAAAATCACTTTCACTGCGAGTCGCATCGTTGGCAACAAATTCTACGTCAGCGCACAATTCGCGACATGCGGCAACCGTATGCCGAATCGCTTCCAGCATCGCATCGGGCTTCATGTGGAACAGATATTCGATTTGTACGGAGCTCGTGGAAGCAAAGACCTGAAGTCGCGGATTCTTTGCGTTTTTCAATGCCGTCCAAGTCCGTTCGAGATTTTCATCATTTTGCAGTTCAACCGGAACGGCAATACGGCTGTTGTTAACGGCGGCAACAATCGATTTGATCAGCAGACCGTCAATACGGGGGGTCTTAATGCCATCCAGCTCGATCAGATCGACACCGATCTTATCCAATAACTTGGCAAGCTCTATTTTTTCCTTAAACGTAAGGCGCAGATCCTCCGAGGTCTGCTTCATCGTTGCGTCGCTGATGATGATTTGTTTCATAAATTTACGTCTCCTTTCAAACAAAAAAGCCCCCGAGCCGACGTTACGGCTTCAGGGACGAATCCTATTCGCGGTACCACCCTGATTACCCCCAAGAAGGGAAATCACTTAAAGACTCCACCAAGAGTCCTGTCCGATAACGGGGACAACCGGATCTCATTACTGGCTTTCGCGTTGACGAGACCGACTCGGGAAAGAGAGCACCCAAACCGTCCGCATCGGCTCGCACCAACCGCCGACTCTCTGTCGCATTCGAATAAGGGGGTAAGATTTCCGTCATAGTCTTTTTTTCACATTGATTATATATCTAATGAATATATTTAACCATTAAATGAGGATTTTGTCAAGTGGAAAATGAAAAAAAATACGATATTCAACGAAAATACACAAAAAAGAAGAAAAAATTTTTAAAAATTCTGTTTATTTTTTAATGGTATATTGCATGGACAAACTGACGATATTGAAAATCTCTTGCTTTTTTGTAAGATTAGGTAAGAAAACCAAAAAAAATCCAAAAAAGTATTGACAAATCCAAATTCTCGTGCTATAATTCTTAATGAATTTGAATATCACAAGAACGACGGTGATGAAGAGGGTCGGAACGTAACGTTAACAGAGAGTTGTCGGATGCTGCGAGACAATAACGAAACTTTCCCAATGATCTATCGCTTCTGAGTCGAAGGACCGAAAGGCAAAACTGAGTAGACTCCTTCCGTATTGCTGCGTAAAGGCAAAGGGCTTGTTAGAGTCCGGTAAGTGACGGAAAAATAAAATTTCCGTAATTTGAGTGGTACCGCGGGTGATAAACTCGTCTCAAAGGTTTTCTTTTGAGGCGGTTTTTTTGTTTTATTCAAATTAGTAACCATTCGCAGAAAAGTCAAGAGTGAAAGGAGACAAAACAATGGATTACAGTTTGAAAGAAGTGGCAGGAAGAATCAAGGACTTGCGCGAAGCGAAGGGATATACTCCCTCGGAGCTTGCGAAGCTGACCGGAGTGTCGCTGGAGGACTATATGCTCCTGGAAAAGGGTGAAACCGATTTCAGCTTTACTTTTATTTACAAGTGCGCAAAGGCATGCGGCGTTGAGGTTGTGGATCTTTTGGAGGGACGAAGCTCTACGCTGACCTCCTTTGCCATTACGAGAAAGGGCGAGGGCCTGAAGATCTTAAAGCAGCACGGGGTGGAATATAATAACTTAGCCCCCAAATTCAAGGAAAAGCTGGCGGAGCCCTTCCTTGTAAAATTCCCCTATCTTGTTGAAGAACAGAATGCACCGATGAAGCTCAACTCCCACAACGGTCAGGAATTTGACGTGATTGTAAAGGGGTCTCTCAAGGTTCAGGTCGGCAATCACGTGGATATTCTTCACGAGGGAGATTCCATTTTCTATAACAGCTTGATTCCTCACGGAATGATTGCCGTCAGCGAGGGTGGATGCGAATTTCACGCGGTGGTATTGAATCCGCAGGACGGTTTGGTCAGTGAGGAATATCCCGAAGCTCCGTTCGTTGCCGCCAAGACGGTTGAAAAGAGTTCCGATGCAACCACCGTTGCAGATAATTTCATTGAATCTTCTTATGATGAAAACGGCGTGTTTAACGGCATTACATTCAAGAATGACGACACCTTCAACTTTGCATTCGACTGTGTGGACGCCATTGCGGAAAAGACCCCCGATAAGCTTGCCATGATGTGGGTTGCAAACGATAAGACCGATCGTAGATTTACGTTTAGTGATTTGAAGAAATATTCGGCGAAGACCGCCAACTATTTTGAGTCGCTCGGCATCAAGAAGGGCGACACGGTCATGCTGGTTCTCAAGCGTCATTATCAGTTCTGGTTCTGCATGCTGGCACTGCACAAGATCGGTGCCATCGCGATTCCCGCGACCAATCAGCTGGTGGAGCACGATTTTGATTACAGATATCAAGCGGCAAAGGTCAAAGCAATCGTTTGCACCGCGGACGGCGACGTATCTGCCGAGGCGGAAAAGGCAGCGGCGAAATTCCCCGGAATGCTGAAAATTCTGGTGGGCGGTAAAAAGGACGGCTGGAAAGACTTCAACGTAGAAATGGAGCGCTTCAGCACGCACTACTACCGCACGGAGAATACCCCCTGCGGCAACGATCCGATGCTGATGCTCTTTACCTCGGGTACCACCGGTTATCCCCGTATCGCAACGCACTCCTACAAGTATGCGCTGGGTCACTATCCTACCGCAAAGCATTGGCATAACGTAAACCCGAACGGCTTGCACTTCACGATCTCCGATACCGGTTGGGGTAAGGCTCTTTGGGGTAAGCTCTACGGTCAGTGGCTTTGCGAGGCGGGCGTGTTTACTTACGACTTTGACAGATTCCGTTCGGAAGATATTTTGCCGATGTTTGCAAAATATCATATCACCACGTTCTGCGCTCCACCCACCATGTATCGATTCTTTATCAAGGAGGATCTTTCAAAGTATGATCTCTCTTCGATCGAGTATGCAACCACGGCGGGAGAGGCGCTCAACCCCGAGGTGTTCAATCAGTTCAAAAAAGCGACCGGTCTTACCATTATGGAGGGATTTGGACAGACGGAAACCACCCTTTCTATCGCAAACTTCGTCGGCTCTACGCCGAAGATCGGATCCATGGGTAAGCCAAGTCCGCTGTATGACGTTGTGATTCTTGATCCTGACGGCAATGAATGCAAGATGGGCGACACGGGAGAAATCTGCATTCGTGTCAAGGAGGAGGCACCTTGCGGTCTCTTTATCGGATATTATTTGGACGAAGAAAAGACAAGCGAGGTTTGGCACGACGGTTATTACCATACGGGCGATCAGGCAACCATGGATGAGGACGGATATCTTTGGTACGTGGGACGTATCGATGACGTGATCAAATCCTCGGGTTACCGTATCGGTCCGTTTGAAATTGAGAGTGTTATTATGGAGCTTCCTTACGTCCTTGAGTGCGCGATCACACCCGTACCCGACGAGGTGCGCGGACAGATCGTAAAGGCGACGATCGTTCTCGTTAAGGGTACGGTTGGCTCTGATGCGCTTAAGAAGGAGATTCAGGAGTACGTAAAGACGCATACCGCGCCCTATAAGTATCCGAGAATCGTTGAGTTTGTCGACGAGCTTCCCAAAACCATCAGCGGTAAGGTCAGACGTGTCGAAATTCGTAAAAACGATCTGGAAAAAATGAAGAAATAAATCTTGTCTAGGAGTCCGGGCGAAAACCTGTGACTCCTACGATGATTTCTAATCGCTTCGGTATTTAACAATAATGCACAATATACCGTTTGATTTTCTCGAAAGTTTGTGTATTTTTAAGAAGAAAATATTTGACTTTTTTGTAGAGAAATGATAAAATATATGTATATATGTTACGTATGGAAGCAAAAATTGCGATCAGGATACTTGGGAACCGTGATCCGCAAATGTCTTGATTCGCATATCAAATAACGGTGAATCGCGCGCTGACGGGAGTCATTCACAAAAGCGCTTTCGAACCAAAAGAGAGGGAATATGCAACAGCCTATCGATTTAAAACTGAAACAAATTGCCGACCGTGTTCGCGAGTTGCGACTGATTTCGGGGCTTTCGATTGCCGAGATGTCGACGCGTACGGGTATGAGCGAGAGCGAGTATGAGGCGTGTGAGAACGGAAATAAAAACCTGAGCATCGCGTTCTTGTACCATTGCGCACTCAGCTTTGGCGTGGATATGAGTGATATCCTTGAGGGTAAGAGCCCGAAGCTTCGCTCGTATGCCTTGACGAGAAGAGGAGAAGGACAGAAAATCGAGGAAGCCCATCACATGATCGGCTACAACCTTGCGTCCGGATTCCGCAACCGTATCGCGTTGCCGCTTTACATGGAGATGAAATACCATGAGGGAGCGGAGAGCGAGAAGATCGAAATGGTCACCCACGAGGGACAGGAATGCGATATCGTGATCACCGGTCAGATGAAGATTCAGATTGGTGAGCACAGCGAGATTCTCAACCCCGGAGACTGTATTTATTACGATTCGGGTACGCCTCACGGAATGATTGCCGTGGGCGGCGAGAACTGCTCCTTCTATGCCATCGTGCTTCGCAATCAGGCGGCAAGAGCGGACGAGCAAGCTGCTGTTTCGTCTACGGTAACCAAACGCCGTGACGAGGACACCCAGCAAAGAATTTATCAGGACTTCATCAATCCCGTGGAAAAGGACGGAATCCTTTCGGAGATTTCCTTCCACAACGAGGAGCAATTCAATTTCGCGTTTGACGTTGTGGATGCGCTTGGAACGCGTAAGCCGAACAAGCTCGCAATGCTTCACGTGAGCGAGAGCGGCGAGGAGAGAAGATTTACCTTCCAGGATATGAAAAAAGAGTCCGCGAGAGTTGCGAACTATTTTACCTCTATTGGAATCAAGCGGGGAGACCGCGTAATGCTTGTGCTCAAGCGGCACTATCAATTCTGGTTCTCCATGTTGGCGCTACATAAGATCGGCGCTGTGGCGATTCCCGCGCCGAACCAGTTGCTGGAGAAGGATTTTGAATACCGTTTCAATGCCGCTGGTATTAAGGCGATCGTCTGCACCGCGGACGGTGACGTAGCCAACTCTGTAGATACGGCAGCGGTGAAGTGCCAACATCTTGCGCATAAAATCCTTGTGGGCGGTTCCCGTGACGGATGGCGTAACTTTGATGCCGAATACAGTATGTTCAGCAGCCATTATGCTCGTACCGAAAATACCCCCTGCGGAAGTGATCCGATGTTGATGTTTTTCACCTCGGGAACTTCGGGGTATCCCAAGATCGCAGCACACAATTACAAGTATCCTCTGGGGCATTTCATTACGGCAAAATATTGGCATCAGGTCAATCCCGACGGATTGCATCTGACCATCTCCGATACCGGTTGGGCAAAGGCGCTGTGGGGTAAGCTTTACGGTCAGTGGCTTTGCGAGGCGGCGACCTTCGTATACGATTTTGATCGATTCGATGCGGAGCGGATTCTCCCCTTGTTTAAGAAATATAACATTACAACTTTCTGCGCGCCGCCCACAATGTACAGGATGTTGATCAAGCAGGACCTGTCCCGTTTCGATCTTTCCAGTATCGAGCACGCGTCTACGGCAGGTGAGGCTCTGAACCCCGAGGTGTTCCGTCAGTTTGAGAATCACACAGGACTTCAGATCATGGAAGGCTTCGGTCAGTCCGAGAGTACGCTGATCATAGGAAATCTTGCGGGCGGAAGCCACAAGATCGGTTCGATGGGTAAGCCTACTCCTCTTTATAACGTGTGCTTATTGAGCCCCGAGGGCGAGAAGGTAGAGGTTGGAGAGAGTGGAGAGATCTGTATTGATATCTCAGGAGGACTTCCTTGCGGACTGTCTTATTCCTACGAGGGGAACGAGGAGGTTACGGCAGAGACTTGGCGTGACGGTTATTATCACACCGGAGACCTTGCTTGGTGTGACGAGGACGGTTTCCTTTGGTACGTGGGACGTGCCGATGACGTGATCAAGTCTTCGGGCTACAGAATCGGACCCTTTGAAATTGAAAACGTTATCATGGAGCTTCCGTATGTTTTGGAGTGCGGAGTTTCCGCTGCTCCCGATGAGATCCGCGGTCAGGTAGTCAAGGCGAGCATTGTTCTCGTGAAGGGATACGAGGGAACCGACGAATTGAAGAAGGAAATTCAGAATTATGTCAAATCCCGTACGGCACCGTATAAATATCCCAGAATCGTAGAATTCCATGAGAGTCTGCCCAAGACCACCAGCGGAAAGATTATCCGAAAAAAGCTTTGAGCGCGGCAATACCGCTCTCGGAGCAGAATGAAAGATTTTAGTTATGGAACATAAAAGATTAACGCTTTTTGCGGGGCATTACGGAAGCGGAAAAACAAATATTGCCGTGAACTACGCCATGCTCCTGGCAAAGGAAGGGAAGAAGGTCTGTATCGCTGATCTGGACATAGTGAATCCCTATTTTCGAACCAAGGATAGTGAGCGTGAGCTGACCGAATGCGGTATTAGCCTGATCTCCTCGCGGTACGCGAACACCAACGTTGATCTTCCCGCGCTTCCCGCGGAGAGCTATCGACTCGTCCAAGACAAATCCATCTTTGGCGTTGTGGATATTGGCGGTGACGACAGAGGAGCATACGCCCTCGGCAGATTTGCAGATGCCATAAAAGCGGAAGGGAACTATCGCATGGCGTTTGTGATCAACCGATACAGACCTCTGACCTCCACTGTGGAGGATACGGTAGAGATCATGAGGGAGATCGAGGAGGCATCGGGGATTCGGTTTAACTGCATTGTCAACAACTCGAATATTGGCTCTGAGACCACACCGGAGATCGTTTTGGATTCGATAGCCTATGCCGAGGAGGTCAGCCGAGTGACCGAGTTGCCGATCTGGCTTCATACGGTTGAAAAAACCATAGTCGAGGGAATTTCCGGCATACCGGTCATGCCCCTGACGCTTCAAAAGAAATACTTTGATCTGCCGCGCTGAGACGAATCTTTCGCGGACGGTCAATGAATTAGGAGGAACAAGAATGAATAAGGTAACTTTTAACACGGATATGTGTAAGGGTTGTGGTCTTTGTGTGGACGCATGTCCGAAGAAATGCCTGGCAATCGCTCAGGATAGGCTGAACCCCAAGGGATATTCTCCCGCATATATGGTGGATCAGGAAAAATGTATCGGATGTGCGTTTTGCGCAACCATGTGTCCTGATTGCATTATCACGGTAGAAAAGTAAGATAATTTGCAGTTGCTCAAGCGCAACGGAATGGAGAAAATTATGGCAGAAAGAATTTTAATGAAGGGTAACGAGGCAATTGCGGAGGCGGCGATTCGAGCCGGCTGCCGTCATTATTTTGGATATCCCATCACGCCTCAAACGGAAATTGCCGCTTATATGGCAAAGAAAATGCCGAAGATCGGCGGAGTATTTCTTCAAGCGGAGAGCGAGGTCGCGTCCATCAATATGGTATACGGCGCTTCGGCGGCGGGAATGCGGGTTATGACCTCCTCCTCGAGCCCCGGAATCTCTCTTAAGGCGGAAGGACTCAGTTACATAGCCGGCTCGGATATTCCCGCGCTCTTGGTCAACGTACAGCGCGGCGGTCCCGGTCTTGGTGGTATTCAGCCCTCTCAGTCTGATTATTTTCAGGCAACCAAGGGCGGCGGTCACGGTGACTACCGTATGATCGTTCTTGCGCCCGCTTCGGTACAGGAGATGGCAAGCCTGACTATTAAGGGCTTTGACCTTGCCGATAAGTATTGCATCACCTCCATGATTTTGGCTGACGGAACGATCGGTCAGATGATGGAGCCCATTACCTTTGAGGATGCTGATCCCGTGGTGTATGAAAAGCCTTGGGCGCTGACGGGTACCGAGTGTAAGCGGAAGCACAATGTAGTAAACTCCCTTTATCTGAAGCCCGAGGAGCTGGAGAAGAAGAACTTCGAGCGCTTTGAAAAGTATGCCGAAATCGAAAAGAATGAGGCAATGTGGGAGGAATATATGATGGAAGATGCCGAGATCTGCGTCGTAGCGTTCGGCATTGCTTCCAGAATTGCGAAGAACGCGGTAGCGGAAGCTCGATCGGCGGGCATTAAGGTCGGTCTGATCCGTCCCATTACCCTTTGGCCCTTCCCCGCGAAGGCACTTCGCGCAGCGGCAGATCAGGTGAAATCCTTTATCTCTGTTGAACTCAGCATGGGACAGATGATCGAGGACATTAAGCTTGCTACTGAAAGCAAGAGACCCGTCGCTCTTTGCAATCGCGCCGGCGGTATGATTCCCACCCCCGACGAGGTTCTTTCTGCGATTCGGAAGGCAGAGAAAGGAGAGTTCTGATTATGGCAATCGTATTTCAAAAACCGAAGGCGTTGTCCGACGCGCCCTTTCATTACTGTCCCGGTTGTCCTCACGGTATTATTCACCGTCTGGTAGCCGAAACCATGGACGAGCTTGGAATTGAGGGAAAAGCGATTGGTGTCGCTCCCGTTGGATGCGCGGTTATGGCGTATGACTATTTTAACTGTGATATGATCGAGGCAGCACACGGCAGAGCACCTGCCGTTGCCACCGGTATTAAGCGTTGCCGTCCCGATAATATCGTATTTACCTATCAGGGTGATGGAGACCTTGCTTCTATCGGTATGGCAGAAACGGTTCACTCCGCCGCAAGAAATGAGAATATTACCGTTATCTTCGTCAATAACGCGATCTACGGTATGACCGGTGGACAAATGGCGCCCACGAGTCTTCCCGGCCAGATTACGCAGACCTCGCCCTATGGACGTGACGTCAAGCATTGCGGATGGCCCATCAAGGTCAGCGAAATGTTGGCAACCCTTGAGGGTCCCGAGTATATCGCGCGCGTTGCCGTCAATAACGTAAAGAACGTAAGAAACGCGAAGAAAGCGATCAAAAAGGCATTCCAAAACCAGATGGAAGGCAAGGGATTCTCGCTGGTCGAGGTTGTCTCCGCTTGTCCCACCAACTGGGGAATGACGCCCAAGCAGGCGCTGGAATGGGTAGAGAGCGATATGCTCCCTTACTATCCCATCGGCGTATTTAAGGATCGGTCCGAAAAGGAGGGCGCGGCAGAATGAAAACGACAGAGATTTTAATTGCCGGATTTGGAGGACAGGGTATTCTTTTCTCCGGAAAGTTTTTGGCATATAAGGGACTTTTGGAGGATATTCAGGTTTCCTGGCTTCCTTCTTACGGACCCGAGATGCGCGGAGGCACCGCAAACTGCAACGTGATCCTTTCCGATACCCCCGTAGGATCTCCCATCATCACCGCTCCCGGCGTGTTGATCGCAATGAATTTGCCATCTCTTGAAAAATACGTGGATTCGGTTGTTCCCGGCGGACAGATCTACGTGGATTCTTCCTTGATTGACGCAAAGGTGGAGAGAGAGGACGTGGAGGTGTTCTACATCCCTGCAACCCAAATGGCAAAGGAGGAGGGCATTGCAAGTCTTGCCAATATGATCATTGTCGGTCATCTTCTTGAGAATCATCCCGAGCTTTCCTTTGATGGCGCGGATGAAGTGGTAGAGAAGCTGGTTCCTCCCAAAAAGGCGGCTCTGAAGGAACTGAACATGAAGGCTCTCAGCCTCGGAAAAAATTATAACAAGTAAACTTGCTGACGCTGTGTTGGATTCGTTGTAACCCAACGGTACAAAGGAGAAGGTAATATGAGTAACAAGGAAATGGATTGGTCGAATTTAGGGTTTGGATATATCCAGACCGAAAAGAGATATGTTTCGAATTTCAAAAACGGAGCTTGGGAAGAGGGATTCCTCACCGAGGACGCGAATATCGTGTTGAACGAGTGCGCAGGTGTATTCCAGTACGCTCAGACGGTTTTTGAAGGGTTGAAGGCTTATCGCACAGAGGATGGACGTATCGTAACGTTTCGTCCCGATTTGAACGCAAAGCGTATGGCAGACAGCGCGAGAAGATTGGAAATGCCTGTGTTCCCCGAGGAAAAGTTTATCGAGGCGGTAGAAGCTGTCGTTGCCGCAAATGCGGATTTCGTACCTCCTTACGGATCGGGTGCTACGATGTACCTTCGTCCGTATATGTTCGGTAGCAATCCTGTAATTGGCGTAAAGCCGGCAACGGAATACCAGTTCCGTATTTTTGCTACCCCCGTGGGACCCTATTTCAAGGGTGGCGCAAAGCCCCTGACCCTTCGCGTGTGTGACTTTGACCGTGCCGCTCCTCGCGGAACCGGTCACATTAAGGCAGGACTGAACTACGCGATGAGCTTGCACGCAATTGTTGACGCCCACAATCAGGGATACGATGAAAATATGTATCTGGATTCTGCCACGAGAACCAAGGTAGAGGAGACCGGTGGCGCGAACTTCCTGTTTGTCACGAAGGACGGAAAGCTTGTAACGCCCAAGTCGGATACCATCCTTCCGTCCATTACAAGACGTTCTCTTTGCTACGTTGCAAAGGAATATCTTGGCATGGAGGTCGAGGAGAGAGAAGTATTCCTGAACGAGCTTGGGGACTTTGCGGAGTGTGGTCTTTGCGGTACCGCAGCGGTGATCTCTCCCGTAGGAAAGATCGTTG
>JAZNDP010000061.1:0-24814 GCA_045588165.1 Eubacteriales bacterium
GGGATGCCCTTGCAAAAAGCAAGGGCATCCTTTTTATGCAGGGATTGCCAAGACATTTTCCCGATAAACGGGGTAAACTAACCACAGAACAAATTATATCCCAAGAAAGGAATTTTCCTATGCTGATACAAAAAAGACGACTGTCCCATCGTATTTCGATCTGGACTCTGATCTTCGCTCTGCTTCTGACCGTGTTCTCCACTGTGCTGATCCTCCCCGCCCGAGCGGAAATGTTCTCTGATAGCGTTACCAAAAACGCATCCGACTCGGTAAATGACGCGGGAGATGCCGTAAAGGACGCCGTGGACGACATGGCTGACATGGACGGCGACGGAGGCGTAAACGACAGCGACGGTATCATTGGAAACGAAAGCAGAGAGGCTGACACCTCGGATGCTCCCGGCATGAGTATGGGCTGGATCGGCGCGATCATTGCCATTCTGATTGCCGTTGTGGTAATCGTCCTCATCGTCTTTCTCGTTCCCAAAAAGAGAAATCGCTAAACGGTTTGCGGGGGATCCGATGGTCGGATCCCCCGCGACTTTTATATTTTCCTGAAATAATCATTCGAATCGGGAACAATTGCGTTCTGGGAGAGCAGAGTCTCTCTCAAAATCTCGTAGGGCACCGCGGATACGCCCAGGGTAAGACGCGACGCCAGCGCCGCCGCGACACCCGCCGCCTGTCCCATTGCCATACAAGGGGCTTGTACCCGAAGGGCGCTGTTGGCATCGGTATCCGAGGAAAGAATCCGCCCTGCCGCCAACACGTGCTTCGAGCCCTTGGGAATCAGCGCCCGATAGGGTACCGTTCCGCATAAGCCCTCCTCAAAATATTGCTGCTTTACCCCATAAGGCGGCACGTGAAGATCGATGGGATAAAAGGCATAGCAAACCCCATCCGCAAAGTGTGTTCCGCTGATATACTCCTCCGCCGTAACCGTATGCTCTCCTACAATCCGCTTCGTTTCTCTCACACCGCATTCACTCGCAAAGTAAGAGACAAAAAGTCCCTCCAGAGCCTCAAATTCACGCAACGCGGCGACGATGGCAAATGCCTCCCGTCTTGCCATGCGCTCCAGCTCAGTCTTACCCTTCGAATGATTCGCCCCTTCGGGCATATGCACGTGATAGCGAAGCTCACCGCGAAAGACCCCTCTCGCCACCGCGGCGGGAACGGTCCATTCGGGCAAAAGCCCAGCGTCCAATTTCTCCTGCAGAACCCCGGTAAGCTTTTCTGTATTTACACCTTCCCGATCGTAGCCATCCAGCTTCACCGAAAGGGTTGCCGGTTGAAGCCGCTCCGATTCCGCGCAAGTATATCCCAGCATCTCGCAAAGATTGGCATCTCCCGTGGCGTCAATCACTTTTTGGGCAACAATTTTGCAAAGTCCTCCCTTTTCGGCAATCAACAGCTCTACTCCGTCCTCCCGTTCCTCGGCAGAGGCAAGCATGCTGTGCAAACGAACCGATACGCCAAGCTCCTCGCACATCTCGTCCAGCACGTAGGCATAAACGAAGGAATTGAGACGAACCTGCTCCAACCAGTGCTGCTTATTGTCGTAAGCGATCGGAGGGATCACGCAACCGCCAAGGCGCTCCGTGCGCTTGATCGATTCCCAGGCAAATCCGCCGATCACCTGCTTTCCCCACGCAAAAAACAGCCCCGGATAATTGATGCCGCAAACCGTCTGGGTACCGCCCAAAATGCCGTTTTTCTCAATGAGAACCGTCCTCGCGCCTGCTGCCGCGGCGCCCATTGCCGCAAAGCATCCCGCCGTTCCGCCGCCGATGACGGCAACGTCGGTCTCCACAACACTCATTTGCTTCTTCTCCATCCCCTTTCCTCCCGCAAAATCAATTCACTTTATCTCCATTATATCAAATCCATTTCAAAATGTCCAGATGGTTTCCATGAAAAAATGCGGTTGATCAAGAAACATGTCAACAAAATCAAGAATTTTATGGAAGAATATCAAAAAAATTAAGGTTTTTTTATAGAGAAGGGTGTATAATTTTTTTGTATGCGGATCTCATCAAGAAAATATTGATTCAAGATCTCTTTCAAATTCATTCAGGAGGAAGCACATGAGCTATTACACCCCCAATTTCCTGTTAAACACCGAAACGGCACAGAAGCTGTATCACACTTACGCGAAAAACATGCCGATCTTCGACTATCACTGTCATCTGCCCGAGCGTCAGATTCTGGAAAACGAGCCCTTTACCAACATTTACGATATCTGGCTTGCCGGCGACCACTACAAGTGGAGACTGATGCGAAACTATGGTGTTCCGGAGGAGATGATTACCGGTGACGTAGACAAAAAAGAAAAATTCATTACATACTGCCGCGTACTGGGAAGTGCCTTCGGCAATCCCCTTTACCACTGGTCTCAGGTAGAGCTTGCCGAGTTCTTCGGCTGCGATCTGGAGATCAATGAGAAAAACGCCGAGGCAATCTGGGACTTCTGCAACGACTACATTCAGAAGAACAATGTAACTCCCCAGAGCCTGATCGAGAAGTCCAACGTGGCGGCGCTCTTTACCACCAACGAGATCTTCGACGATCTCTCCACCTTCACCGCCATCAAGGAGAAGGGCTATAACTTCCACGTAATCCCCGCCTTCCGTGCAGATAAGATCATGAATCTGGAGGCAAAGGGATACCCCGAGTTCATCGGCAAGCTGGAGGCTCTGACTCACAAAGTTACCTCCATCGATGAGCTGGAGGATGCCATCGCTGCGCGTCTTAACGCCTTCGTTGCCGTTGGCACTGTAGCAAGTGACATTGCCGTGGAGCAGGTCTACCCCGTAGCCGACCGCGCTGACGCGGACAAGATTTTCCGTAAGGCTTTGGCAGGTGAGGAGATCTCCGCCGCAGACGCCGCGATCTTCAAGGGATATATGACCTACTTCCTGATGAAGCTCTACGCAAAGAACAACATCCGCACCGAGCTTCACGTAGGCGCGATGAGAAACAACAATGCCAAAATGTTGGCAAGGCTTGGTCTTGACACCGGATTTGACAGCATTTCCGATACCAACAGTATTTCCAACATGTCCCGTCTGTTCGACCGTCTGAACAACGAGGGATGTCTGCCCCGCACCATCGTATTCAACCTGAACCCCAAAATGAACCCCGAGATCATGACCCTGCTGGGCTGCTTCCAGAGCGACGAAGCCAAGGGCAAGATGCAGTACGGTGCCGCTTGGTGGTTCCTTGACAACAAGGTTGGCATGGAGCAGCATCTCCGCGATATGACCGCGACGGGTCACCTGGGAACCTTTGTCGGCATGCTGACCGACAGCCGCTCTCTCCTTTCCTATCCCCGTCATCACTATTTCCGCCGTATTCTCTGTGAGTATCTGGGCGGCATGATCGAGAGAGGCGAGATGACCTCGGATCTGGCATTCGTCGGCTCCGTGGTTGAAAACATCAGCTACCTGAACGCAAAGAACTATTTTGGCATGGAGGATATTCTGAGATGAAAAAGATTCACGAGCTTTATACAAAACCCACCCGTCCCGAGCGCGTTATTCAGTTCGGTGAGGGCGGATTCCTGCGCGGATTCTGTGACTGGATGTTCCAGAAGCTGAACGATTGCGGCGCATGGAACGGCAGCGTTGTTGTGGTACAGCCCATCGCGCAGGGTATGTGCGATATGCTGGAAGCGCAGAACTGCCAGTACACCCATCTGCTCCGCAGCGAAGACGGCGTAGAGACCACTCGCGTGGACTGCCTCTCCCGTTGTGTCAATCCTTACGCGGATTTTGACGCTTACCTGAAGCTGGCAGAGAATCCCGACACTCGCTTCGTGCTGTCCAACACCACGGAAGCAGGTATCGCATTCAACGCTGACGACAAGGCAACCGATACTCCCCCCTCCTCCTTCCCCGGCAAGCTGACGCTGCTCATGAAGCGCCGCTTCGATCTGGGTCTTGGCGGATTTGTGCTGATTCCCTGTGAGCTGATCGACCGCAACGGAGACAATCTGAAGAAGATGGTTCTCAAGTATGCCGATCACTGGAATCTGGGCGCGGACTTTGCCGCTTGGATTGAGAAGGAGAACGTATTCTGCAACACGCTGGTTGACCGTATCAACACCGGTTACCCCAAGGGTGAGGAGATCGACCTTGGCTACGAGGACAACATGCTCAACACCTCCGAGACCTTCCATCTGTGGGTCATCGAGACCGACTATGATCTGGAGAGAGAGCTTCCCTTCTCCGCGGCAGAGTTGAACGTGATCATCACCAAGGACGCTCTGGAGAGATACCGCACCAGAAAGGTTCGTATCCTCAACGGCGCTCACACCTCCATGACTCCCTATGCTCTGCTGTCCGGTTTGGAGACCGTAAAGGACTGCATGGACGACGCAACCATGTCCACCTTCCTGCGTGACTGTCTGGACGAGATCATTCCTACCCTGGATCTTCCCCGCGAGGAGTTGGAGGCATATGCGGCAGACGTACTGAATCGCTTCGCTAATCCCTACATCAAGCACTTCCTTGCTTCCATTTCTCTCAACTCTGTAAGTAAGTTCAGCGTTCGCGTACTGCCCTCCATTCTGGAGTACAAGAAGCGCTTTGGCTCGTATCCCGCACATCTGGTATTCGGCTTTGCGCAGCTGATCAAGTTCTATCGCGAGGGCAATCCTCAGGATGCTCCCGAGGTAATTGAGGCGATCCGCAGCCACACCCTTTCCGAAATTCTGGCAGACACTACCCTCTGGGGCACCGATCTGTCCGATCTGTACGAGGTAGTAAAGAATGCTGATTCATCCCTCTGATAACGTAGAAATCCGCGCGGACGGACAAAAATATGCCCTCGCTCCCATCGCGGCAGGCGCGGACGTCATCAAATACGGCTTTCCCATTGGTAAAGCCAAGGTAGACATCGCCGAGGGCGAGTTTATCTCCCCCCACAACCTCGCTTCCAAGCTGTCCGGCTTGGGAGACTGGACCTACACCCCCTTCACCCCCGCAGACAAAACTCTGCGCGAGGGTACCTTCATGGGTTATCGCAGAAAGAACGGCGACGTAGGTGTCCGTAACGAGATCTGGATCGTCCCCACCGTTGGCTGTATCAACGGCGTAGTCCAGAAGCTGGCGGCAATGACCGGCGCCAAGGCGCTGACCCATCCTCACGGCTGCTCTCAGCTGGGAGGAGACCTTCACACCACCCAGCAGATCCTTCGCGGTCTGATCCTCCATCCCAATGCCGGCGGCGTTCTGGTGCTGGGTCTTGGCTGTGAAAACAATGGCATGGGCGAGATGCTGAAGGTGTTGGACAACAAGTATGATCCCGACCGTGTTCGCTTCCTGAATCTGCAGGAGTGCGAGGACGAGTACGAGGAGGCTCTGGCGATTCTTGAAGAGCTGAAGGCTCAGGCGGACAAGGACGTGCGCGTTCCCGTCTCCATCGAAGAGCTTCGCGTTGCCGTCAAGTGCGGCGGAAGCGACGGTCTGAGCGGGCTGACCGCAAATCCCTTGGTTGGAAAGACCATGGACCTCTTCGACACTTACGGCTCCACCATTCTGATGACCGAGATCCCCGAGGTGTTCGGCGCTGAGCAGATTCTGCTGGGTCGAAGCAACAGCGAGGAGACCTTCGAGGCGGCGGCGGGTATGATCCGCGCCTTCCGTCAGTATTTCTACGATCACGGAGAAGGCATTGCCGACAACCCTTCCCCCGGTAACATTGCGGGCGGTATCAGTACGCTGGAGGAAAAATCCCTCGGTTGCGTACAAAAGGGCGGTAAGGTAACGCTTTGCGGCGCGCTTCAGTTCGGTGAACAGCCTCCCGCAAAGGGCGGTCTCTATATGGTCAACGGTCCCGGAAACGATCAGGTGGCAATCACCAACCTGACTGCTGCCGGTGCGCATTTGATCCTGTTCACCACCGGTAGAGGAACACCTCTGTCCGCTCCCGTTCCCACGCTGAAGGTATCCACCAATACGGCGCTCTACGAAAAGAAGCCTCACTGGATCGACTTCAACGCAGGTGAACTCTGGACGGGTGCCGACGCCGAGGAAACCACCAAGGCACTCTTTGAGCTTTGCATCAAGACCGCCGAGGGTCAACAGACCAAGGCAGAGGAAAAGGGCTTTTACGATATCGCCATCTTCAAGGACGGCGTAACCCTTTAACCGTTATTTCGATAAAGAAACGGGCTTCCCGATGTTCGGGAAGCCCGTTTTATCTTTCATTATCAACTTAAAAGAGCTTGGAATATCCGTGGCTGTTCACCAGAGCATCGATCCGCTCCCCCCGTTTGCACATCGGGCACTCGTGAGACGGAAAGCTTCCGTAGCCATCCAGATCCTTGGGGTTAAATACCGAGTGAACGGTGTGCCCCGCGCACTCCTCCACGGTGGAGAAGATGGAGCAAATACCGGCTACGTAGCCGTTATAGTACTTGATCGCCTCCACTGCCGCCTGCGCGGTATATCCGGTAACCACCGACGCCGCCAGAATCAACACGTGTTTGCCCTGAATCATGGGAACGATATTATCACGGAAGATCAACTGGCTTCCCGAGGTATGCTCCGGCGTCACCACGTAAATGGTCTGGTGTGCGTTCATGTTCAAGTAATTTCCGTCGGTCAGAGAGGACGCAAGACATGTGCCGATCACCTCCATACCGTCCAGACACAGAACGGTATCCACCACGGTATTCTGCCCGTAATAGGAAACCAGCTCCTTGGCAACGGCAGTTGCCTCGGCAAGGCGCGCCTTTTGCGCCGACACGTCAATATAGTAATTCAAATGGCTATGGCTGGTAGCAAAATGCCCCTTGGTCACGCGCAGATACAGATTTCTCTTTTTCGTACGAATTTTTTGGGTTGCTTCGGTTGGCATAGTCAAAACTCCTTTTTTTTTAGTATATCATAGCAATGGGAACTCTGTCAAGAAAATATTTCCTTTTTTTCGGGAACTTTCATTTTAAAACCTGTAGAAAATTTTAAAAAAACCTTGAAAAAACGGCAAAACTATGATATGATAACTTTATCGTATCAAAGATACGGTCAATCTTTTTTTGTGAGGAAAACCATGCAAACAATCGACAAGGTCGTTCTCAAGGAAACCAAATATATCGCCCTCTGGATGCTGATCCTCAGCGCGGTTCTCCAATCGGTCTTTCTGATCATCGGAAAATGGGACTACACCGTGCTTCTGGGTAATCTTCTCAGCGGCGGCGTGAGCGTACTGAATTTCTTTTTGATGGCGCTTTCGGTACAGAAGGCGATCAATATGGATGAAAAGGACGCGAAAGCGCACATGAAGGTATCTGCCACGGGACGAATGCTGGCGCTGTTCGTGGTGGCTATCTTAGGAGCGGCTCTTCCGATTTTTAATATCTACGCCGCTCTGATCCCTCTGCTGTTCCCCCGAATCGGTATTGCTTTCCGTCCCTTGTTGGATAAGCGAAATGCAAAGAAGGAGGGCTCGGATGATGCAACCTAAAACCCGTCGTTTTCAACTGGTGGATGCGTTACTGATTGGTATGATGATCCTCCCTTTTTTGATTGGCGCGGTTCTCAAAATTCTGTTTACACCTCCGACCGAGGGGATCTCCATCAGTGGCGCTTTGATTTATTTCACCGTTCCTATGCCTTTGCAGGAGCTACCCATTACCGAAGCACAGGTCAACTCACTTTTGATCGTCATTTTCATTTTCGCCCTTTGCCTTTATATGACTCACGGCATTCGCGCGGGTGTGGAGACCCGTCGGGCACTCCTTGCGGAATGGGCGGTAGAAAAGCTGGAAAGCATGGTAGGAGACAGCATGGGAGAATACTTCTCCGCCTTTCCGCCCTTTATCGGCGCAATTCTCGTACTGTCCGCCGTCTCCAGCCTATCTACCCTGTTAGGCATCTATGCCCCCACCGCCGACCTGAATATCATCGCCGGCTGGGCAATTCTGGTCTTTATCCTGATCACCTATTACAAGCTCAAGGGCGGACTTCCCAACTATCTGAAGGGCTACACGGAGCCCATCGCGGTGATGCTCCCCCTGAATATCTTGGGAGAGATCGCCACTCCCGTTTCCATGACCTTCCGTCATTACGGAAACGTGCTCTCCGGCTCGGTCATCGCGGTCCTCATCGCCGCGGCACTGCAGGGACTATCCTCTCTGTTGCTGGGTTGGCTCCCCGGATTTCTTGGGGATATTCCCTTCCTGAGCATCGGTCTTCCCGCCGTCCTCTCTCTGTATTTCGATATTTTCAGCGGATGCATGCAGGCGTATATCTTCGCCATGCTGACCATGCTGAATATTTCCGGCGGCTTTCCGCAGGATCTCTACGAGCAAAGAAAGCAGAGAAAGCTGGCAAAGAAGGCGGCAGAGGAATCCATCTAACGGAAAAAATTTTAAAAAATATATTATCAAAACTTTTTGGAGGAATTTTCTATGGAACTCGCAATTGGTATTATTCTCGGTTGTTGCGCGCTTGGCGCGGGCATCTGCATGGGAATCGGAGCAATCGGACCCGGTATCGGAGAAGGTAACGCCGTTTCCAAGGCTTGTGAAGCCATTGGCCGTCAGCCCGAAAGCAAAGGCGCCGTTACGTCTACCATGATCATGGGTTGCGCGATCTCGGAGACCACCGGTATCTATTCGCTGGTCATCGCGATTCTCTTGATCTTCGTAGCGCCCAATATCATGGTCAACATTCTCAAGAATGCCATGGGTCTGTAAGGCAATCCCTATTTCAGTAATTGGAGAAAACGTAATGCAGTCGTTAGACATTATTTCGGTCAATCTTTGGCAGATTCTGATCTCTCTTGTCAACCTTCTGCTGATCTTCCTGATCGTCAAAAGGTTTCTGTTCGGTCCCGTCAAAAAGCTGATGGCTGCCCGTCAGAGCGAGATTGATCACCGATATGCCGCCGCGGAGGAAGCGCAGAACAAGGCAATGACAAACAAGGAGGCGTGGGAGCAAAAGCTTTTCACCGCCGAGGAAGAAGCCAACGCGATTATTTCGGACGCTACCGATACCGCAAAGCGCCGCGCCGATCAGATTGTATCGGACGCCAAGCAAAAGGCGGACGGCATCGTCAGCCGTGCGGAAGAGGAAGCGATTCTGGAGCGGAAACGGGCAACCGAGGACATGAAGAGAGAGATCGTTGGCGTCTCTGCCGCTATTGCTGAAAAAATGCTGGAGCGAGAGGTCAAGGAGGAGGATCACCGAGCAATGATCCACTCCTTCATTGAACAGATCGGAGAAGAATCATGACCGAGATCGCAAAGGAATACGCGGAGGCTCTGTTTCTTCTTGCCTGTGAAGAGGGAGAAGAAGAAGAGATCATGACGGCGCTGGAGGAGGTAAACGCCCTCTTCGGGGAGAACCCCGAGCTTCGGGAGCTGTTTTCCTCCCCCGCCATTCCGCAAAAGGAAAGACTGGAGGCGATTGGCGCCATTTTGGGCGGCAACCTCCCCACTCACGTTCTGTCCTTCCTTCAGCTTCTCTGTGAAAAGGGGCGGATCCGCGCCTTTGAGAGCTGTGTGGAGGAATACCGCAGTCTGCTGCGGCTTCGGGAATCGGTGATCAACGCCAAGGTGATCACCGCCGTTCCCTTGACCGAGCAAGAGCTGCAAGGACTGGTACGAAGTTTAGAAAAAAAGAGCGGGAAGACCGTAATTCCCGATTGCTCCGTTGATCCCTCCCTGTTGGGAGGCGTGATCGTCGAAATAGAGGGAACGGTCATGGATGGCTCTCTGCGCCATCGCCTGCATGAGGTAAAGGAAGTGATGAAGCGATGAGAACGAATCCCGAAGAAATCAGCAGTATCATCAAACAACAAATCAAGCATTATCAGGCGCGTTTGGAAATGAAGGAGACCGGAACGGTCATTCTGGTCGGAGACGGCATTGCCCGCGTCTGGGGATTGCGGGACTGTATGGCAAGCGAGCTTCTGGAATTTGAGGACGGCAGTCTGGGACTGGCACAGAACTTAGAGGACGAAACCGTTTCCGTAGCGCTTCTTTCCAATGAAAACAGTATTCGCGAGGGCTCCTCGGTCAAGAGAACGGGCAAGGTTTTGTCCGTCCCCGTGGGAGAAGCCCTTCTTGGGCGTGTCGTCAATGCGCTGGGACAGCCCATCGACGGCAAGGGTCCCATAGAAGCCGCGGGAAGCCGCCCCATCGAGTCGGAGGCACCCGGTATTATTGAGAGAAAGAGTGTATCGATTCCCCTGCAGACGGGAATCAAGGCGATCGACAGCATGATCCCCATCGGCAGAGGTCAGCGAGAGTTGATCATCGGCGACCGTCAGACGGGTAAGACCGAGATCGCCATTGACACCATTATCAACCAAAGAGATACGGGCGTTCTCTGTATCTACGTGGCAATCGGACAAAAGAGCTCTTCCGTAGTCGGACTGGTCAACCAGCTGACCGAGGCGGGAGCCATGCCCTATACCATCGTGGTATCGGCGTCCGCCTCCGAATCGGCGCCTCTGCAATACGTAGCGCCCTATGCGGGCTGCGCGATGGCGGAGTATTTTCGTGAGCGGGGCAAGGACGTCCTGATTATTTACGACGATCTGTCCAAGCACGCGGTTGCCTACCGCGCTCTGTCCTTGCTGATCCGCCGTCCTCCCGGACGCGAGGCGTATCCCGGAGACGTATTTTATCTCCACTCCAGACTTCTGGAACGTGCCGCGTGCGTATCCGAGGAATACGGTGGTGGCTCCATCACTGCCCTTCCCATTATCGAAACCCAGGCGGGAGATGTATCCGCTTATATCCCTACCAATGTCATCTCCATCACCGATGGACAGATTTTCCTTGAGACCGAGCTGTTCCATGCAGGTATTATGCCTGCCATCAACCCCGGTATCTCGGTGAGCCGTGTAGGCGGCGCCGCTCAGCTCAAGGCGATGAAGAAGGTCGCGGGTGAGCTGAAGCTCCTCTATTCCCAGTACCGTGAGCTGCAATCCTTCGCCCAGTTCGGAAGCGATCTGGACGCGGATACCAAGGCAAGACTGGCACTTGGCGAGCGAATCGTAGAGGTACTGAAGCAAAAACGAAACGCACCTGTCCGCGTGGGCTGTCAGGTTGCCATCGTTTACGCCGTGATTCACGGCTATTTGAACGAAATTCCCGTCAAGGGAGTTATGGACTACGAAAAGCGTCTGTACGAGTATCTGGAAAACAAATACGGCGAGCTTTTGGTTCGTTTTGAATCGGGATACTTTGACGATGCGGATATCGAAATCCTGAAAAAAGCCCTGAACGAGCTGAAGAGGTAAATTATGGGCGGAGATACGAAGCAACTTCGAAATCGCATCAAAAGCGTAGATTCCACCCTGCATCTGACAAAAGCCATGGGACTGGTGGCATCCTCCAAGATCCGCCGCGCCACGGAGGCTATGAATCAGGGACGGGAGTACGAGCAGGCGTTCCGCACCGCCATCGGCGGACTGCTGAATAGCCCCGAATGTCAAAAAAGTCCCTATATGCAGATCCGCGAAGAGGGAGAAGTCTGCCTTGTGGTCATCGCGGGAGACCGCGGACTGGCGGGCGGTTATAACGCCAACGTGTTCCGTGCCCTGAGGGACTATGAAAGCGCCACGATCATTCCCATCGGAAAACGCGCCTGCGACCGTTTCAAGAGCGATACGGTCACTGCCGAGCACTTTGATTGCGCGGTTGCCATGGGACTTGCGGCGGATCTTTGCCGAGACTTTGCGGAGGGAAAATATCGCAAGGTCGGCATTCTCTGCACCCGTTATCTTTCCATGATGTCCCAAGAGGCGGAGATCCGTTGGATCCTGCCGTTGGAGAAATCCGAAGAGACTCCCTCGCAGAGCGTGATCTTTGAGCCGGATGAAATCACCGTTCTCAACGAGGCGGTTCCGGAATACGTGGCAGGACTTTTGGTCAGCGCCGTTCGGGAAAGCTTTGCCTCCGAGGTCGCCGCCCGTCGGTGTGCCATGGATTCCGCGGGAAAGAACGCGCAACAGATGATCGACCGGCTGCAGCTCGAATACAATCGGGCAAGACAAGGCGCCATTACCCAAGAGATCACCGAGATCGTCGCGGGCAGTAGCGTGTAAAAAGGAGGTTCTTGTATGTCAAATCAAGCCAGGGGCAGTGTTTCTCAGGTCATGGGTCCCGTGGTGGACGTTCGCTTTGAGGAGGGGTATCTCCCCCCCATCAACAACGCCCTCACCATGGAAATCGGTGACCGAGAGCTGACCGTTGAGGTCTCCCAGCACGTGGGAGATCATATTGTGCGCTGTATCGCCATGTCCTCTACGGACGGACTCAGGAGAGGCACGCCCGTAACCGACACGGGAAACGCCATCAGCGTCCCCGTAGGAAGAAAAACCTTGGGAAGAATTTTCAACGTTCTCGGCAACGCGGTGGACAATCAGCCCGCTCCCGCGGACGCGGAGCGGTGGAATATCCACCGTCCCGCTCCCGAATATAACGAGCTATCCACCTCCACCGAAATTCTGGAAACCGGAATCAAGGTCATTGATCTGATCTGTCCCTACTCCAAGGGCGGTAAGATCGGTCTGTTTGGCGGTGCGGGTGTTGGAAAAACCGTGCTGATCATGGAGCTGATCAACAACGTTGCCAAGGAGCACGGAGGACTGTCCGTGTTCACGGGTGTGGGAGAACGTACCCGTGAGGGAAACGACCTATATAACGAAATGAAGGAATCGGGCGTTCTTGCCAACACCACTCTGGTCTACGGTCAGATGAACGAACCCCCCAGAGCCAGAATGAGAGTCGGTCTTTCCGGGCTTACCATGGCGGAGTATTTCCGCGATGAGGAGGGACAGGATGTGCTTCTCTTTATCGATAACATCTTCCGCTTCACCCAGGCGGGCTCGGAGGTTTCCGCGCTTCTCGGACGTATGCCCTCTGCCGTCGGCTATCAGCCTACCCTTGCCAATGAGATGGGCGCCCTACAGGAGCGGATCACCTCGACCAAAAAGGGATCCATCACCTCGATCCAGGCGGTTTACGTGCCTGCGGATGACCTGACCGACCCCGCTCCCGCCACCACCTTCGCCCACTTGGATGCTACCACGGTTCTTTCCCGTGGCATTGCCTCTCAGGGTATCTATCCTGCCGTGGATCCTCTGGAATCCACCAGCCGTATTCTCTCTCCCGAAATTCTGGGCGAGGAGCATTACACGGTGGCAAGAGAGGTACAGCGTGTGTTGCAGCGGTATCAGGAGCTGATGGATATCATCGCCATCATGGGTATGGATGAGCTGTCCGACGAAGATAAGCTCTTGGTAGGACGGGCAAGAAAGATTCAACGCTTCCTCTCCCAGCCCTTCCACGTATCCGAGAAATTTACGGGAATCGTGGGAACCTATGTGCCCCTGTCCGAGACCATTCGCGGTTTCAAGGAAATTATTGAGGGCAAACACGACGATCTTCCCGAATCGGCGTTCCTCTTCGTAGGGACCATCGACGAGGCGGTTGCGAAGGCAGGAAAGCAGGTGCGGGAATGAACACCTTCCCTCTGATCATCTCCTCTCCCGACGGACACATCTTTTCCGGAGAGGCGGTCATGCTGAGTGTGCGCGGAACCGAGGGTGAGCTTGCGATCCTTGCGGGACACGCTCCCTTCGTCACCACAGTAGTTCCCTGCACCTGTAAGATTGAGCTACCCGACGATACCGACCGTTCGGGACAGATCAGTGGCGGACTTCTCTGCGTTTCAAAAGGCAGCGTCACACTGATGTCCGGTAGTTTTCAATGGATTGATTAACCCATGACCGTGCTGATGGCGCTGATCGGTGACGAGAAAAAAGCGGGATACGATACGGTACGGGGATACGCCACAGTGGACGCCGAAACGGGTGCCAATCACTTTCGCACAGATCCTAACGGTCCACACTGCTACGTAAAAAAGGCACATGCAAATGAGTATTACGTCAGCGAAATCGACAGATTTCTTTAAGCGCTCCAAGCAGGAACCGATGGTATCGGTTCCTGCTTTTTTGTATCCTGATCCGCTCCGCCTCTCGAGTATAACGAAAATTTTTTTGCGTAAAATATTGTCATAGAATTTGTTTTGTGCTATAATATATTAAAGTGGCGTGGCAAGCAACAGCCTGCTGTTTATTTAAAGCCGTTTATTAAAAAAAGGAGGACGCACCGATGGAAGATAAAAATATCGTGGAAACAACTTATCGGGAGTATTCCGCCGAGATCGCAGAGCTGATTCAAAGTAATCTGACGCCAACCCTCATGAAGGAGCGTCTGCTGGATTACCATGAAAAAGATATTGGCACGGCTCTGGAGCTGCTTCCTCAAGATAAAAGAAACAAACTGTATAGCATCCTCTCCGCCCCTATGCTGGCAGACGTGTTGGAATACACCTCCGATCCCGCTCCCTTTTTGGAGGAGCTCTCGGTTCGGAAGCGCGCAAGCGTTCTGTCCCAGATGGAGGTACCCGATGCGGTCTCTTATCTGGAAACCTTAGATAAACGGATCCGCCATTCCCTGCTGGAGTTGATCCCGACAGAGGTCAGAAAAGAGATCGCCCTTCTGGCATCCTTCGATAAGGACGAGATCGGAAGCAAGATGACCACCAATTACATCTCCATCTGCGTCGGATGTACCATTCGGGAGGCAATGACCGAGCTTGTCAAGCAAGCGGCGGACAACGACAACGTTTCCACGCTGTACATCACCGACGAAGAGGGTGTCTTTCAGGGCGCTATCGATCTGAAGGATCTGATCCGGGCCAGAGCGGATACGCCCCTGTCTAATATTGTGATGACCTCCTATCCTTACGTTTACGCCGAGGAGCTGATCGAGGACTGCATTGAGCGTATCCGCGGATATTCGGAGGATTCCATCCCCGTTCTGGACGGAGACAACAAGCTTCGCGGCGTTCTCACCGTCCGTGAATTAACCGAAATGATCGAGGAAGAGATCGGCGACGACTACGCAAAGCTTGGCGGTCTTTCCGCCGAGGAGGATCTGAAGGAGCCTCTGCGTCGAAGCATCGGAAAGCGTCTGCCCTGGCTCGTGATTTTGTTGGGGCTTGGATTGGTGGTATCCGGTGTCATCGGATTGTTTGATACGGTCGTTTCCCAACTGAGTCTGATCGTTTCTTTTCAGTCTCTGATCCTCGGTATGGCGGGTAATGTGGGAACCCAATCCTTGGCTGTCACGATTCGATCTCTGTCTGACGAGCAACTGGTGGGAAAGCAAAAGGCTTACCTGATCTTCAAGGAAGCACGAATAGGACTGTTCAACGGATTGATTCTGGGTGCGGTTTCCTTTCTGTTGATCGGATTCTACCTTTGGCTTGTTCGGGACCAGTCCGCTTCGCTGTCCTTTTCTGTTTCCCTCTGCACGGGCATTGCTCTTGCGATCTCCATGCTTCTCTCGGGAATCTCCGGCACGGCAATTCCCATTTTTCTCAAAAAATGCGGCATCGATCCCGCGGTGGCATCCGGTCCCTTTATTACCACAGTCAACGATCTGGTGGCGGTCGTTACCTATTACGGTCTTGCGTGGATCCTTCTGTTACAGATGCTTCACCTATAAAAACCCGGCCGAACGGAGGATTCCGTTCGGCTTTCCTTTGTTTCTTCGCAATATTTTTTCAATTGATTGACAGAGAGAAAAAAATGTAGTATAATGTAGAAAACCAATCTCATTCACAGGAGGCGACATATGAATTTCTTGGAAGAACGTATTTTGAAGAACGGTATCGTAAAGGAAGGAAACGTATTGAAGGTGGACAGCTTCCTCAACCACCAGATTGACGTTTGCCTGTTAGACGAAATGGGGAAGGAATTCCATCGCCGCTTTGCGGACAAGCCCATCACCAAGGTGCTGACCATCGAGGCATCGGGCATTGCTATCGCCTGCTTTGCGGCAAAATATTTTGATGTTCCCGTGGTGTTTGCCAAGAAATCCAAAAGTGTCAACATTGACGGCGATATGTACGTCTCCGAGGTAGAGTCCTTCACTCATAAAACCAAAAACCAAATCATCGTATCCAAAAAATTCATCTCCCCCGAGGATCAGGTGCTGATCATTGACGATTTTCTGGCGAATGGGTGCGCACTGCAGGGATTGATCTCTATTACGGAATCGGCAGGCGCCACCGTTGTGGGCATCGGCATCGCCATTGAAAAGGGCTTTCAGATCGGAGGCCGCGTCATTCGAAATCTGGGGTACCAGTTGGAATCCCTTGCCATCGTAGACTCCATGGATGCCGCAAGCGGTACGGTTTGCTTCCGCGCGCAATAAAGAAAACGTCACTTTCCGTCGAACACTCTTGTCCGCCAAATATCAAGAAACATCTTGACATTTAGCGGATTTCGTGCTATAATAATCCCACTGCTTACAATAAAGGACGGAAATGTCATGGAATATATGGATGTACATAAAGCATCGGATGTCTGGCAAATGACCGAGAGGCGTATCACCGCACTGTGTCGCGGTGGTCGGATCATCGGAGCAAAAAAAGTGGGAAAGCTTTGGCTGATTCCCGACACCGCTCCCAAGCCCCTTGACGCCCGCACGAAATTATATAACGAGCGAGAGGAGGGCTACACCTCCGATGCTCATGGAATCCCCCCCGCCTATGTGGCAAGCGAGGCTCAGTTGGCGGTGGTAGATGCGTTCCGTCAAACCTACCGACGGGAGCCCGCCAATACCGCCTTTACCCCCTATCGCATCTGTCCCCTCGGTGCCCATACCGATCATCAGCTCGGAAAGATCACCGGCTTTGCCATCGACAAGGGCATTCACATGGCGTACGGTCCCAAAACCAACGGAATCATCGAGATCGCGTCGCTCCAATTCCCAAAGCGCGCCCAGTGGCACGTAGCGGGAACACCGGATCAGCCGCAAAACGACTGGGCGGACTATCTCCGAGGCGCTACCGTTGCCCTGAATAACCGCTATCCTCTGCGTGTCGGTCTCTGCGCCATCCTTGCGGGTGAGTTTCCCATTGGAGGACTTTCTTCCTCCGCGGCGGTCATTATCACGTTTTTGTGCGCTCTTTCCTCCATGAATCATATTCGGCTGTCCTCCAAGGAGCTGATTGCCATTGCCCAAGAGGCGGAAAACAAATACGTGGGCGTAAGCTGCGGTAAACTGGATCAGTCCTGTGAGATCTATTGCAGAAAGGATCGCCTTCTGTATATGGACATGCAAAACGACCGCTACGAATTGATTCCCACCAACCCCAATATGAAGCCGGTAAAGATCGCCATTATCTTTTCCGGTCTTGAGCGGTCCTTGGTTTCCTCTCAATTCAACACACGGGTAGACGAATGCCGTGCCGCCGCCTACGCACTGATGGCGTACAGCGGACGGACGTATGATAAATTCAAAAAAACCAATCTGAGAGATATTCCCTACGAGACCTATCTGCAATACAAGGATCGGCTTCCCGAGCCTTGGGCAAAGCGCGCGGAGCACTGGTATAGTGAGATAAAGCGCGTAGAGCTTGGTGTCGAGGCGTGGAAGCGGGGAGATATTGAGGAATTCGGTAAGCTCTGCTTTGAGAGCGGACACTCCTCCATATACAACTGGGAGACCGGATCCCGTGAATTAAAATTTTTATATGAGATCATGACACGCACCGAGGGCATCTACGGAGGACGCTTCTCCGGAGCGGGCTTTAAGGGCTGCTGTATGGCGCTCATCGATCCTGCCTACGAGAGCGCGATCGTAGAACAGATCACGCAAGAATACCTTGCGGAATTCCCCCATCTGGAAAAGAAATTTTCCATTCACATCTGTGAGAGCGCAGACGGGGCGCGCCTATCCTGAAAATTGAGGTCGTAATTATGAAATGCTTAATTCTTGCGGCGGGCTACGCAACCCGTCTGTATCCCTTAACCGAAAACTTTCCAAAGCCCCTTTTGGCGGTTGGTAATCAAACCATTTTGGATTGGCTGATCGACGATATTGATTCCTGCGGTGCCGTAGACGAGTACATCGTCATCTCGAATCACAAGTTTGCCCACCATTTCAGAGACTGGGCAGCATCCAATCCCCGCCCGATTACCGTCATTGACGACGGAACCGACTCCAACGAGACTCGTCTGGGCGCCGTACGGGATATCCAATTCGCCATTGAAATGCTGGAGCTGGATGACGATCTGCTGGTGATCGCCGGTGACAATCTGCTGGATTTCAGTCTCACCAAATTTATTGAATACGCGGCCGAGAAGCAGACCTCTTGTATTATGCGTTACTATGAAGCAGATGCAAAACGTCTGTCCAAGAGCGGGGTGGTCTCCGTCGACGACACCGATCGGATCGTTTTGATGGAGGAAAAACCATCCGAGCCCAAATCCAACTGGTGTTCTCCTCCCTTCTACTACTATACCCGCTCGGACGCGAGACTGGTAAGGAGAGGAATTGAGGAGGGCTGTGGCGTCGACGCTCCCGGTAGCTTTATCGCGTGGCTTTGCGGAAAAACAACGGTACACGCCATGGAAATGCCCGGGAAACGGTATGACATCGGAAATCTGGAAAGCTATCAAACCGTACAAAAGGAGTATCAAGGTATATGCTGACACAAAATGTATCCCTCAAAGGAAAAACCGTTCTCGTAACGGGAGCCGCGGGCTTTATCGGGGCAGGTCTTGTAGAGGAGCTGATTCGCACGGTTGGTGAGCTTCACGTGGTTGGCATTGACAACGTCAACGACTATTACGATCCCTCGATCAAAGAATACCGTCTCTCCCGTATCGAGGAGCTGGCAAAGAAGCATCCCGACGCTCAGTGGACCTTTGTCCGAGGCAATATCGCGGACAAGGCGCTTCTGACCGATTTGTTTGAGCAATACCGCTTCTCCGTGGTGGTCAATCTGGCGGCGCAGGCAGGCGTTCGCTATTCCATTACCAATCCTGACGTCTATATTGAGAGCAACCTGATCGGCTTCTATAACATTCTGGAGGTCTGTCGGGCATATCCCGTGGAGCATCTGGTGTATGCCTCCAGCTCCTCGGTCTACGGCTCTAACAAAAAGGTTCCCTATTCCACCGACGATCAGGTAGACAACCCCGTCAGCCTTTACGCGGCGACCAAAAAGAGCAACGAGCTGATGGCGCACACCTATTCGAAGCTTTACAATATTCCCTCCACCGGATTGCGGTTCTTTACCGTTTACGGTCCCGCGGGGCGCCCCGATATGGCATATTTTGGCTTTACCAATCAGCTGCTTCAGGGAAAGGCCATCAAAATCTTTAACTTTGGCAATTGCAAAAGAGATTTTACTTACGTAGACGATATCGTTGAGGGTGTCAAGAGAATTATGCAGTGCGCCCCCGAAAAGCAGGACGGCGAGGATGGGCTTCCCATTCCGCCATACCGCGTTTACAATATCGGAAACAACTCTCCCGAAAACCTGATGGATTTCGTCACCATCTTGGGCGAGGAGTTGATCCGCGCCGGGGTCCTTCCCGCCGACTTTGATCTGTCCGCTCATCAGGAGCTCCTTCCCATGCAGCCGGGGGATGTGCCCATTACCTACGCCGACACCTCCGCGCTGGAACGGGATTTCAGCTTCAAGCCCTCTACGACCCTGCGTCAAGGCTTGAGAAATTTTGCGCAATGGTACAAAGAATATTATCCATAACACAGAAGGAAAAACAGCCGCTCCTTTTTGGTAGGCGCAGCTGTTTTTTCTGACATTTTAATTAAAAAAGATGATACTATCTTGACAAGCTTATCCCATTATGATACAATACAGCCAGTGGTTCCTCAGAACCGATATACCTTAATACAAACAAAGGAGCGACACCAATATGATGAAGGTTTTGCCGTGGATGCACAATCTGGAACTGATCAAAGCCGTAACCCCCTCTCTGCGATATCAGGAGGGTGAGAATTTTGCCGCATGGCAGACAGAGGCGAGAGCAAAGCTGTCCGAGCTTTTGGGTCTTGACAATATTGTCAGAGCCGAGGACGATCAGTTCACCCTTGAATATACCAAGGAGACCGAGGAATATACCGAGTACCGCTTCACGCTTCAGAGCGAGGAGGGCTATATTTTCCCCTCCGTTATGAGAGTCCCCAAGGGATTGACGGCACCCATGCCCGTGATTCTTACCCTGCAGGGCCACTCCACCGGTATGCACATCTCCCTGGGTACCCCCATTTATGAAAAGGACGACATCACCATTGCGGGTGGCGATCGTGACTTTGTTTGCAGAGCCATCAAGGAGGGCTGTGCGGCAGTTGCCATTGAGCAGAGAAACTTCGGTGAATGTGGAAACAAGCCCGATACCGGCGCGCCTGATTGCCACGTCTCCTCCATGAGCGCCATTCTCAACGGCAGAACCACCATTGGCGAGCGCGTGGTAGATACCATGTGCGTCATCGACGCGCTGATCAAGCATTTCGACTTCATCGATAAGGACAGGATCATGCTGATGGGCAACTCGGGAGGCGGAACCGCCACCTTCTATACGGCGGCAATCGATGAGCGCATCGCCTTGGCTATGCCTTCCTGCGCCGTTTGTACCTACAAGGATTCCATCGCGGCAATGAATCACTGTGTCTGCAATTTTATCCCCAACATCGTCAAGTACTTTGATATGGGTGATATCAGCGGACTAATCGCTCCTCGAAAGCTGGTCATCGTCAACGGAATCGAGGACAAGATCTTTCCCGACGCGGGCGTAAGAGAAACCTTTGATCTGACGAAGAAGCTCTACGCCGCCGCAGGCGTTCCCGACAACTGCGCGCTGGTGACCGGCGACAAGGGACACCGCTTCTATGCGGACGCCGCTTGGCCCGTCGCTCATAAGCTGATGGAGCAATCATCCAAATAACAAAAGAGCCTGTCTCCTCCGAGACAGGCTCTTTTGCTGCTTCAATTACTTTTTCGCTGCGGCGATCAGTCCGAATACACCGTCTACGATCAGCATAGCACCCGCGATGATGACCACGTAGCCAAGCGCGTTACCGAAGGCGATGATCAAGCCGACCACAACCGTCAGAATCGCCATTACGATCTTCAGCACCTTGTTATTTTTGCTGCCAAAGGCGCCAAACAATGCGATCACGCCCTTGATTGCCAAAAGAATACCAAGCACCAGCAGAACGATATCTACCACGGTCCATCCAAGGATCAGAACCACGATACCGATAATGATGCTGACAGCACCGCCAAGCCAGTTCAGCTTGATCAGCTCCAGCACACCAAACACGAGGAAGAAAATTCCCGCGATGGTCATTGCCCACTGCAGCATTTCGTTACGGAATATGATGAGAAGCGCTCCGATCACGATATACAGAATCGATGTAAGCAGTCCGTTGTCTTTCTTTTTTGCCATGTTGTAAAACCCCTTTCTTAAGATAGCAATATCATTATAGCATGCCGTAAGGAAAAAGTCAACAAAAACGACGGATTTGTCTATCGGTTTTCCTCATTTACAGCCGTGCGTCCCCCATTCCCGTTCAACCGTCTCAAAAGCCCGATCATGGGTAGGATCAGAAGTCCGACTGCCACGTTCCCGATTCCGTGGATTACGTCCCAAGGTAAGCCGGCTACGATCCACGCCACCGTCTGTTTCCAAGTAAATCGAAACATCAGTGCCTGCGCAGGGGCATATAACGTGCCGAATGCGAATCCATGCAAGCCGCAGATCAGTGGATAGACCACGCAGGCGGCCCTTCTTGGCATCTGCCGAGGCAGAAGCATGGTCACCCCCCACAGAATCGTCCAGATATACAGATACGGAACCCACCACAGAGAAAATCCGGCGTACAGTCCGTTGAGCATCACGTAAAGATAAATGGGGATCAGCGCCTTGGCGCGATAGACCACGGTATAGGTGATGGTCAACACACCAAGCAGATGGACGTTAGGCAGGAACTCCATCACCAGCTTGGAGCAGAACATGATCGTACTTAGCATGGCAAAGACCACCATTTCCCATACCGTCAAAAAGCCTTTGTTTTTCACGCTCTCTTATTTGGTATATTCCAGACGATAGGTATCACCCTCGGCGATCTGAGTGGTGTCTACACCCGCCATGGCGTATTCTCCGTTGATATAGAAGCTCCAATAGCTTTGATCTACGTCATAGTCGGCAGTCATGCCGTTGACTACCTTTACGTACAGACCAAAGTCTCCCTGCTCTCCGTCAATCAGCTCCTGCTCCAGCAGCGCCTCACCTACCGTCTCCTTATCGGTATGTACGGTAAAGGTCACGGTCTGCTCCTCTGCCGCAACCTCCACGACGAGGGTCTTTTCTCCCTTGCCAAGCTCCATGTCTCTGCGGTAGGTAGCGCCCTCCCATACTCCGGTTTTTTCCACCGTGTTACAGGAGATCAACGACAGCAGCATAAGACACGCAAGGGTCAGCGAAATTGTGATTTGAACTGTTTTTTTCATGATGTTACATCCTTTCTTTTCTGTCAAAAGGATAAAATAAAAGTACCCTCCTTCGGGGGTACTCACGGTTCGCCGTCCTGCCGCGACGAAAAGCGGTCAGATCTGTCACCTGAACCGAGCCACCGCGTCTCCCCCACTTTGCCCAAGAGACTTCTACGAATCACAGAACGATAAGCATTCCGACTTGACCGCTCCTTGCGAAGCGAGAATTACGGTAATGGCTGTTGCCGCGGACTCTCACCGCGATTTCCTTATCCCCGAGCATCCGCGCAACAGATACCCGACAACGAATACGACACCCGTATTCCGATGAACTGTGTTTATTCTTTTGTATTTGAATTATATCACATTTTCCCCGAATTTTCAAGTAATTTTTAATTTTTTGCCGAAGAAAATCTATTGACAAACGTTCCTGGGAATATTATAATTGAACTATAATCTTTATGCGAACACGAGGCTTATTATGAACATTTGCGACATAAAAAAAGAAAAAATAGAATTTCACCCCATCACATTAGAAGATCGGGATCTGTATATGAGCTATCTGTTGGAATCGACCGAGCGAGGCTGCGAATTTTCCTTTGCCAACCTCTACCTGTGGGGACGGCAAAGCATTTCCCTCCTCCATGGTCATATTCTCTTCTTTTCCCAGTTCGACCGTCGAAGCGTTTACCCGTATCCGTTAGGCGACGGTGACAAAAAGATAGTATTGGACGCCATTATCGCCGATGCACATGAGCGAGGGATCCCCTGCCGTATCACAGGTCTTGGCACCAAAGCAAGACAGACGCTGGAGGAGCTGTATCCCAACCGCTTCCGCTTCCACTGCGACGAGGGCTCCTTTGATTACGTGTACGATATCCATGATCTTTCGGACCTGGCGGGAAAGAAATATCACGGCAAGCGGAATCATCTGCGCCGCTTTGAGGAGGCATTCCCTCACTATACGACGGAGCCGCTGAATGAGGAAAACATCCCCGCCACCCAAGAGATGGCAAGGCTTTGGTACGAGAACCGCCTGGCGGAGGACCCCCACGGAGATTATCATATGGAGCAAGCCGCTCTGAAAAAGGCATTTCGGAATTACCGTGAGCTTGGAATGGAGGGACTTTTGCTCAAGGACGGAGAGCGCATCCTTGCCTTTACCATGGCAAGTCCTTTGTCGGAGGATACCTTTGACGTCCATTTTGAAAAAGCCGTGTCCGGTATTCAAGGCGCGTATGCCGCGATCAACCGCGAATTTGCCCGCTATATCCGAGAGAAATACCCCCGCGTTTGTTATCTGGATCGGGAGGAGGATATGGGTCTGGAGGGCTTACGAAAGGCAAAGCGAAGCTATTACCCCCACCACATGGTTGAAAAATGCTGGGGGTGTCTTCTGGAGGAAGGCTATGATTATTGACGCGCCAATCTCTGCGCAGATTCCCGCGTTGCGGACTCTGTGGCAAGAAGCCTTCGGAGATACAGACGATTTTCTGGACATTTTTTTCACTACAGCTTTCTCCCCCGAACGCTGTCGCTGTATCGATCGTGACGGAGAAATCGTCGCCGCACTGTATTGGTTTGACTGCTCCTATGACGATCAGCCGATTGCCTATCTATACGCCATTGCCACCGCCAAGGCATATCAAGGACAGGGGCTGTGTCGCAAGCTGATGGAAAATACCCACCGACATCTGCGATCCCTTGGATATGCGGGAGCCATTCTGGTTCCCGGTACGAAAGAGCTGTTTTCCTTTTATGAAAGAGGAGGTTACACCGTCTGCAGCCATATTGGAACGCTTACTTGCGCTGCCGCGAAAGTCCACGTCGAGATCGTTCCCATTTCCGCGGAGGAATACGCGATGCGCCGAAGAAAATTACTTCCCGAAAACGGAGTTATACAAGAGGGAGAGAATTTGCGATTCCTTCAAACACAGGCAAACCTTTACGCCACCGATACTGCCCTGTTGGCGGCGCGCCGCGAGGGAGATACCCTCCGCGGTCTTGAGCTTTTGGGCAACTCTTCTCAAGCCTCCGCGATCACAAATACCCTTGGATGTGACACAGGAAAATTCCGAACCCCGTTCGGTGACACCCCCTTTGCGATGTATTATCCTCTGGCGGAAGATTCTCTCCCCCCTTCCTATTTCGGGCTGGCGTTTGATTGATCGCATAAAGACAACTTTGATTAGTTTAAGGAGATGCAAATGAAAAAAACACTTTACGAGCAAGCTCGTCTGACAATTCGGGAAATCTCTGAAAAGGCATTCTTGAAACGTGGAAATATTCTTGTCATCGGTTGTTCAACGAGTGAGATCTTGGGTTCGAGGATCGGCACGAATTCCGCGCCTGACGTTGCCGCGGAGGTATTTCGCGGGTTTTATGATTACGCAAAGGAAAACGGGATCTATCTTGCCGTACAATGCTGCGAGCACCTGAACCGCGCCATCGTTGTGGAAAAGGAAGCG
>JAZNDP010000062.1:0-3131 GCA_045588165.1 Eubacteriales bacterium
CGCTCAAAGCGATACTTACCGTAATCCATGATACGGCAGACAGGGGGCTGTGCCTGAGGAGCCATCAAAACCAGATCCAGACCGTTGTCGTAAGCGATCTTGAGCGCCGCGTCGGGAGCCATAACACCGATGGGGTTGCCATCCTCGCCGATCACGCGAACCTCCTTCGCCTTGATCTCCTCGTTGATCAACAATTCTTTTGCGCTAATGTGAAATACACCTCCGATTTTGCCATGTGGGCAAAAAAAATCATGCGAAGAAGCCTACTCCGCACGATACAAGCCCTCCCATAGCGGGAAGGAGATTATCGACCAAGCTCGCGTTGCGGCAGGGTGAGAACGGAGTGTTCTGCTTCTTTGTCTTGCCCATTTTACCACACCTCGCTCCCCTTGTCAAGAGGTTTTTGAAATTTTTTTATTTTTTTGCATTCCACGTCTCCCACTCTGTTATGACTCGTTTTACGACACGGTTTTTCGCTGCAATTCTCTTTTTCGTCCTTGAAGAGAAACATGTGCGACATGACGGGCGACATTTTTTGCTTTTTTTGTTCTCTTTGCCGAAAAAAACGGCGCATTTTCAAATTTTTTTCTATTATGTATCGTTTTTCACGAAAAATTCGACAAAAAATCGTCTATTTTGGATATTGCCTTTTTTTGAGTTTCAAGGTATAATAGTTACGCTGTCGGCGGCACCAACACCACAGCATCACGCACAACGTCGCATTACCTTGCGGAGTATCAAGCTTATGATATCAACGCGCAAGTATGTTTTCGGTTGTGCTTTTTTTACCCGCCTTGGCAATCGCCTTGGCATTACAGCATAGGGAGATCCTCCATGTGGAGGATCTCTTCTTTTTTGCCTTTTATATTATTTATTGAATAAAATTAAAAGAATTTCAAAAAAGGGGTGGAAATTTTCTTTTTTTTATGCTATAATATAAAATTGTATTAGTATGCTCTTTGTCATACGGAACCAATCCAATGATTTTCCCTTGAAAGGACACAAGGTTTATGCCAAGATATATAGAAAAAGTTGAACAGTATTCCCTCCCCGTCATCGCTCTGCGAGGCACGGTTGCCTTTCCCTCGGTGACTCTGAGCTTTGAGCTCACCGATGAGGTTTGCATCCGCGCGGCGGAGGCAGCCTTTGAGACCGATTCCTTCGTTCTCATCTGCGCCGTTTCCGACCTGGAGGCGGAGCAGCTCGCGCCCGACGCCTTGTTTCGGGTAGGAACCGTTTCCCGTATCAAGCAATCTCTCAAAACGCCCGAAGGAAATATGCGGGTAATCACGGAAGGATATTCCCGAGCAACGGTTACCGAATTCCGCACCTTCGCCGATTACATCTCCGCCGAGGCACTTTGCAAAACCCTGACCATGACCGATGAGGACAGCATCCGCACCCAAGCCTATTGCCGTGCCATGCTCTCCGAAACCGAGCGGCTGGTCTCCCTTTTGCCCTCGGTCAGCGACGACGTGATGATAGCGGCAAAGGCGATTAAAAACCCCGCTCTTCTTGCGGATTTCATTGCCGCGAACATTCTGGTCAAATACCCCGATAAGCAACAGATTCTGGAGTGCTTCGATCCCGTCAAACGAATGGAGCTGTTGGTCGCCCTTCTGAAAGAAGAGACCTCGCTTCTGGAGTGTGAGCTGGAGATCCACAAAAAGGTCCGCTCCAATCTGAATCAGAATCAGAAGGAATATTATCTGCGGGAGCAGGTTCGCGTGATTCAGGACGAATTGGGCGAGGGCAGCGAGGCGGACGAATATTACGACCGCATCATGGATGCAAAGCTCCCCGACCACGTACGGGAAAAGCTTCTCAAGGAAAACGACCGCATGGCGCGCACTCCCTTCGGCTCTGCCGAGGCAACGGTAACCCGCTCGTATCTCGATACCTGTCTGGAGATTCCGTGGACGAACGCTACCCGTGATCGAGTAGATATCAAAGCGGCAAAACGAATCCTGGACGCTGACCACGACGGTCTGGATAAGGTAAAAGAACGAATTCTGGAATTTTTGGCTGTCAAGCAGCTCAATCCGAGCCTTGGCAATCAGATCCTTTGTCTGGTAGGACCTCCCGGCGTCGGTAAGACCTCGGTAGGCGCTTCGATTGCAAAGGCAATGAAGCGGGAGTACGTTCGCGTTTCTTTGGGCGGCGTACGTGACGAGGCGGATATCCGCGGTCACCGCAAGACCTACATAGGCGCCATGCCGGGACGGATCGTAAGCGCCCTGATACAAGCCAAGGTGAAAAATCCCCTCATCCTTTTGGACGAGATCGATAAAATGACCCGCGACGCCCACGGCGATCCCGCTTCGGCGCTGCTGGAGGTACTGGACGGAGAGCAAAACCGCGCGTTCCGCGATCATTTCGTGGAGCTTCCCTTTGATCTGTCCGACTGTCTCTTTATCGCTACCGCCAATACGCTCACCACCGTTCCCCGCCCGCTCCTTGACCGCATGGAGGTCATTGAGCTCAAGACCTATACGAAAAACGAAAAAATATCCATTGCTCGCAACCATCTGATTCCCAAGCAGCTGAAGCGTCACGGTCTGAATGGACGTATGCTTCGCCTGACCGACGGTGCCGTAGCCGAGATTGCTGATTACTACACCCGCGAGGCAGGCGTGAGAAATCTGGAGAGAGCCATTGCCGACGTTGCCAGAAAGGCGGCGAAGCAATTCGTGGAGGATAAGGAGCTGAAACGCCTGACTGTCACCGAGAAGAACCTTTCCGACTATTTGGGAATCCGCAAGCGCCTCCCCGACCGCATCGGAGAGGCGGACGAGGTAGGCATTGTGGGCGGACTTGCCTATACCGAGGTAGGCGGTGACATGCTCCGCGTGGAAGTAGCCGTACTGGAGGGTACGGGCAAGATCGAGCTTACGGGCTCTCTGGGCGACGTAATGAAGGAATCGGCAAAAATCGCCGTCAGCTTCGTTCGCTCCATTGCCGCCGAGTACGGAATCTCCCCCGACTTTTACCAAAAGAAGGATATTCATATTCACTTCCCCGAGGGCGCGATTCCGAAGGACGGTCCCTCTGCGGGAGTAACGATGGTAACCGCGCTTGTCAGCGCCCTGACGGGACGACGGGTCCGCAGGGATATCGCCATGACCGGTGAG
>JAZNDP010000063.1:0-11639 GCA_045588165.1 Eubacteriales bacterium
TTATCCCTGTCTTTTTGTTTTTCGAGCGAGTATCCCGCCGCCGAGCCTCTCCAATCCGCAAGGATTGGATTGCTTTGCGATTTCCTTGCTATCGACCTTTTGGCATAAGCGGCGCAAAGCCGGGTTCGTAAGTCCTGTCACCCGTACCAAGAAAAGCAGAGGCAACCAAAACGGTTGCCTCTGCTTTTGATTTATGCCTTCCTCGTTTACAAGGATACCTCACACCGCGGTACGTCTCGACAAAGCTCGAAGAGCTCGCGCTCACATCGCATGCCGCTGATGGCATCGGGAGCGGAGAGGGCGCCGATGGCGGAGGCAGAGGCAAGATCGATGATCTCCTCATCGCTCCGATTCTGATAGATGCCTACCAGAGCGCCCGCGCAGAACGCGTCTCCCGCACCCGTGGTTCCCTTGATCCAGCTCCTAGGCACGTCGTAGGCGCCCAGGACGGTAAAACCGCGCTCGGACAGGCAAACGCCCAGATCCTTCATGTGAATGATGACTCTCTCACGGACGCCAAGGGCCTTCAGCTTCTCGGCGATGGCGCGGAGATTTTCCTTCTTCGGCTCAATGCCCGTCATCTGACCCGCCTCCAGCTCGTTGACGATCAGGTTATCGGTGTAGGGCAGACAGGGAAGAACCAGAGAATAGCGATCGGAGTTCTCACTCACAAGATCGATGGAGGTCTTGATACCCAGCTCGCACGCTTTTTTCAGGATTTCTATACCCTCCCCCTGATCGATTCGATCCAACAGGAGGAAATAGCCAAGGTGGAGCATCTTTACGTTCAGCGCTTCCAGATCCACGTCGGCGGCACCGAACTCGGCGCAAGCGCCCGCGTAAGTGAAGAAGGTTCTCTGACCGCCCACAACGCTCATGACCTGCGTAAAGCTGGTCTTGTCATCGCTGAGGGTCAGGTGCGCCGTATCCACGCCGTTCTCGGAGAGGACGGCATTCACAAAGGAACCCTCTTCGTCCTTGCCGATCCGCCCCACCGCTTTCACGGTGAGGTCGGGATCGATTCTTTTGAGGTCAATAGCAACATTGGGAACACAACCGCCTACCGCCTTCTGCACACGGCGGATCTGGGTCAGCTCCCCTGCGTTCGGGTATGCGGCGATCTCGTTGATCTGGTCGACGAGGATCGAGCCCGCAACTGCAATTCCACATCTTTCTCTCATATCAGTTGCACTCCGCTACCAGAGGACCTGCCAGCTCGCTAAGGAAGAAGAGTCTTCCGGCAAGGGTAGGAATGTAAGAGGAGGTGATCCAAGGCGTGGGGCCGTGACGGAGGGTCATCCACAGGGACATACCCTGCCACTGCATACCTCTGCCCAGCGTACCGTCGGCGCCGCCGATGGCGTAGTCAGCCTGCAGGAAGATGCCGGGGCCGATGGTGTTGGCGCGGCAAGGAACCAGCGTGGTTCTGGACTTGAAGCTGGTCAGCGCGTTCTGCTCCACGGTGAGGGGGTGAATCTTTGCGCCGATGCGGTAAGGAGCCTTCTCCCACTCTGCGGCACTCTCGTAATCAGCGGCAAAGGTGGGCTCCCAGAAAGCGATGTGGCACATTCTTCCGATTCCGTAAACCAGAATCAGCTTTGCGCCCTCTGCTTTCAGAGCGGCGATCTTTTCGGGGTAGGTGGGCAGGTTCGCCTTGGTGGCGAAGTTTCTCTGCTCCTTGGGAACAGTTAGCTCGCCCAGAGGATTGAAGAGAGCCTGCTCCATGGCGTACTGGAACGCGCCGGAGTTGTCGGGAGCGAGGGTGTTGCCCTCGGCATCTGCCCACTCGTCCATGTTGAAGGTCCATACGTGCTCACAGGAAACCTTCCACTCCTTGAGGAAGTAAACGACCCACTTGTACATACCCATAGGACCTACGGGCAGAATGAAAGCGACCTTTTCTCCTCTTTCCTTTGCCAGACGGATCTGCATTGCGATCTCGTGACCCATGTAGATCTCGAACTCACCAAGAGAGTCGCACTTGACGGGGGTAAAGCCGTCGTTCCAAAAGACTTGGCGGTTCGTGATGGTTTCGGGAGCGTCGATACAGGCGTCGATCTTGTCAAAGTCCCAGCCTGCGGGGTAGAAACCCTCAAGGGCGCTCCCTTTTACGGTAGAATTGAAATTCATAGTAGTTTCTCCTTTATGTAAAATAATTTTTTTAAAACTGTACGGGGGGAACGTATTTGGCGTGAGCGATGCGGAGCATCATCTGGATTGCCAGCTCGTAGTCGAAATAGCGCTCGGTGACGGCGGGATCGTATGTGATTTTCACGTCGCCGCCGTTGGGGTTCATCATGCGAAGACACTTTTTCAGCTCCTCGGGGGCATAGTCCACCGCGGAATGAGAGGTGATTTTGTTGATGGTAAGCATCGTGATTCTTTTTCCTTTCTTCCGTCAGGGAAGCAAGCGTTTCGTCGTACCCTTCAGATAAACCTGGCAGGGGCGGAAGCCCTCTGCGTAATCGGCACCGCACTGGTAGCCGCGGTAGCGGGAGCAGGTTCTCACCATGTCAGCAAAGTCGATGCCGTCGTGCTCACGCATCCAGACCAGCTGACTCTCGTGACACTCCAGCATCTCGAGCTTCAGATCGATCTCCTCGGAGATGTCCACGTATTCGGTGGGATTAAAGTTTACGCCTGCAAGGGTATCCATATAGTAGATGGGAACCAGCTTGGCGGGCTCGGAATATTTGCTCTTGTAGTTAGGCAGAGTTGCCGTAAAGCATGCGTCAAAGACCAGACGGGCGGTAGCGGTATGGTCGGGCATATAGTCGTCGGGGTTGTGGGTGATGATAAAGTCGGGATTTGCGTACTTGATTACGTCAACGACCTTGTCTCTTGCTTCCTTGTTGTTGTCGTAGATATCCAGGTCGTGGAAGCCGCCCCAGATGACCTCGATGCCCGCAAGAGCTCCTGCCTTCTTCGCCTCGTTTGCGCGAATGACCTGCAGCTCATCCGGCGGAATGACTACGTGTCCCAGATTTCCCGAGGACAGGTGACAGACGATAACGGTATCGCCTCTTTTGACACACTTTGCCAGAGTTCCGCTGCACGCGATTTCAATGTCGTCGGGATGAGCCCCGATTGCCAATACTCTCATGAAAAAACCTCCTTATTTTATTAAGAGTTTCTCACACCATTGTAGCACGAAAATTTCAGAAATACAATATAGAATACTATCTAAAAAGAGTAAAATAATCTACTTGACAAAACGAGTGCGCTTATTGTATAATGTTCTTATGAAAACCTATTTTGAGCATAAGCTGAAAAATCTGATCAACGTCTCGAAAATCGTAACCATTCACTGCTTTGAATTCGAGAAAAATTTTAAGACGGAGGGGGAGTCTCACGACTTCTGGGAACTGGTCTTTGCGGAGAAGGAAAGTCTGATTTGCACCGCCGACGGAGCGGAGCAGATTCTGGAGCAAGGCGAACTGCTGTTCCATAAGCCGGGAGAATTTCACACCCTTTCCGCCAACGGACAAAAAGCGCCCTGCGTGATGATCCTTTCCTTCGTTTGCAAGTCCGAGGCGATGCAATTTTTTGAGAACAAAAAAATCAAGCCCGAGCGGAGTCTTTGCAAATTTATTTATTCGATTCTGGAGGAGGGAAAGAGAACCTTTGATATCCCGTTCTCCGATCCGAAGCTGCAGAAAATGCGGCTTCTGGAAAATCCATCCCTTGGGGGGGAGCAGCTGATCAAGAATTATCTGGAGATCCTGTTGATCAATCTGCTTCGCGCGCAGACCGAAACCGAGGGGGGGAACAAGACCTTCCTGCCCCATAAGGAGTATGCCGCAAAGCCTGTTACCGACGTCATTGCCGTGATGGAATCCTCTCTCGGCGAGGCGCTGACGGTGGATGACATCTGCCACCGTACTGCCTACGGGAGAGCGTACCTGTTCCGTATCTTTAAGGCGACCACGGGAAAGACCATGATGGAGTATTATCTCTCTCTCAAAATCGAGCGGGCAAAGCAGCTCTTGCGTGAGGACGAGCTGTCGGTGAGAGAAATTTCCGCATCTCTCGCTTTTTCGGAGCCAAATTATTTTACAAAGATCTTTAAGAAGTTCACGGGCCTTACCCCCTCCGCTTATAAGAAGCGGGCCATGGGATTGTAACGGGGGCGCGGAAAAGAAGAAAGACGACCCCAATCACCCAACGGTGAGAAAGGTCGTCTTGTTTCATACCTATACCCAAACCATTGAGAGTTTTTGGGGGAGTTTCTACTTCGCAAGGCGAAGTGGCAAGAATGGCAAAATGCCATTCTTGCGGGGGCGTGCGAGGAGGTTTTGCCCCTTCGTGCCAGTTGGCGTATTCGCCAACTCCTTTCTCAAAAAGCCCCCTCATCGCGTCCTCCGCGTCCTCCGCATTCTCTTACGTCTTAATATTGGGCGTAGCGATATGGCTGTAGTGGTCGAAGCCACCGTAGCGTCTGGGGAGGTGCTCCTCCTCCAGGGAATCGATGACCGCGTCGGTTCCGTTCAGATAACGGGTCAGCAGCTCGATGGCGGTATCGCATCTGGCGACCACACCCGCGTAGCGGATGTCCATATTACACCAGCCAATCATGGTACGGTTCGACATCCACATTGCCTTATGCGCCTTGTGAACGGCTACCGTCTGCTCCTTCAGTCTGGGCAGAAGAACCGTAGCGATCTCGGCAAGGGTTTCCTTGTCTCCCGACTTGTAGGCGGGAACGAGCTTTTCCGCGATCTCGGTCTTGGTTGCCAGATAGTCAAAAACATACTCGGCGAAGCGGTAGAGGTAATTCCATTTTCCACCCTCGTATTTCTTCATCAGGGCGGCGGACTCGGCGTAGTGTCCGCTCATGGGCTTGTCAACCAGATACGCGTCAAACATGCCCTCCAGCACGTCCTGCCAGAACAGGTGTTTTCCGAGGAAGCGGTCGCTGTACTTGGAGTAGTCTTCATCCCCCTTGAAGGTGTTGTGGTAAAAGCTCATGGCATAGAAGGCGTCGTAAGTACCGCCCGTGGTTGCCTCAAAGCGGTCGCGGAGCTTCTCCTTGTTTGCGTTTTGATCAAAGCATTGCTCCGCAAAATAGGAAAGACCGAAGAGGTTGGCAAAGAGATCGCACTCGGCGTTGTCGTTGGTCCAGATGGTGATCATCGCCTCCCGCACGTCGTTGTTTCGACAAGCGTCAAGGGAGAACTTCAGGGTGTCCATGGCGTAATTGTGCTCGGGGAAATGACCGATCCAGCCCCAAAGTCCGCCCGCAAAGATGGTCTTGTGTCCCGTCTGTACGTGAGATTTCAGCATGAAATCGTCGCAGTGGTGAGTCTCACCGTAGTGCCAGAAGATCAGCTCCACGCCATCGGGGATCTCGTTCTGTATCTCGGGGGGCAAGATCACGTCGCGCGCCACATAGCCGCCCACGTCGGGGCAGTTGCGGTAGTACATGTCGCTCCACATCATGGGAGTCAGCCCGTATTTGTCGGTGATCTTAATCAGCTCCGCCATGTACTCGTTGAAGATCCGGAAGGGGGGCACGTAGCCGTGCTTGTTGAGGAAGGCGCCCCGTCCCATGTCCCACGCCTCGTCCATGCCGATATGGATCCGCTTGGAGCGGAAGCAGGAGGAAACGGTGGAGATCAGCTCCTCCAAAAATTCAAAGGTGGCGGGCTCTCTGGCGAGAAGCACGTCGGCGGTGTCCTTGATGGGTCTGGCTTCCTTCCAGATCAGATACTTGCCCATGTGACCGTAGCACTCCAGACAGGGAATGACCTCCATGCCGTACTCAAAGGCGTAGTCGTCGATCTCTCGAAGATCGGCGGGCTCATATCTGCCTCTCATATAGCCGAAATATGGACGGTTTTCCAGATGAACGGTATCCTCGGTGTAGAGCATGACCATGTCGTAGCCCATGACGGCAAGATAATCGATCATCTCACAGACCGACGCCACGGTGGGGACACCGCAACGGGAGGTGTCGATCATGGCGGAAATTCCTTGGAAATAGGCATCCTCGCGCAGATCAAATTCGGTCTCCTTACGGGCATGCTCCACAAGAACGCCAAGCTCACGGAAGAACTGATTTTTCTTGGTATAATAAATCGTTGCCACTCCCCCCTTCAGGGTAACGCCCAAGCGGTCGCCGAGGATTGCGCGGACGGTGATACCGCCCTCTCCGATTGTAAAGCCCAACAGGTCGGGCAAACGGCGCGCGCCCTCCAGCAGGTCGGCATCCGCGTCAAAGGACAGGGTTAGGATCGATCGATGCTTCATAGAAATGCTCCTTTTTGAATTTCATATCAGCAACAGTTTACCTTATTTTAAACCGTCTGTCAAGGGATTTGGAAAGAAAAAGGACGGATTTGAGAAAATCCGTCCTTTTTCTTATTCTCCGTACTCGGCAATGTAGGGTAGATTGCGGAAATACTCACCGCAGTCAAGACCGTAGCCGATGACGAAATAATCGGGAATGGTAAAGAGAGAGAGGTCCGCCTTGAAGTCCACCACACGGCGGGAGGGCTTGTCCAGCAGAGTGACCACGTGGAGGGAAATGGGATTTCTCGCCTTTAGAAGCTTGACTACGTCGTTGAGCGTCCGTCCCGTATCGATGATGTCCTCCACGATGACTACGTGGTAGTTGCTGATATCCTGCTCCAGATCCATGGTGATCTGCACCACACCCGAGGAGGTGGTGCCCTGATAATAGCTCTTGGCGCACATAAAACCGATCTCGCAGGGAACCGAGACGGCGCGGCAGAGATCCGCCATAAAGACGAAGGCTCCCTTGAGAATACTTACGAGCAATATGGGTCTGCCGTCGTAGAGCTTGTCCAGCTCCTTGCCCGCCTGCCCGATGGCGGCGTCGATTTCTTCCTTGGTGATGATCACCCGCTTGATGCGGCTCTCGAAATCCTTAGCGTTCTGAATTTCCTTCATAATAATACGATTCCTCCGTCGGTCCGATCCGAATGATATATTTCATTGTATCACAATTTCCGACAAAATTCAAGGCTTTTTTCAAAGATAGACGGGAAAAGGGACGGCATGGATCGGAAAGGGCTTGACGGAAGCGGAAAAGTATGTTATTCTATTGAGTGTGGCGATTCGTTGCCAAATTTTTCGTATGATTGGAGAAGCTTTATGTACCAAATCAGATATTACGCCATCGGGCATTCCTATCTCCGTCACGGACCCTTCCCCGGTTGGCAGACCGAGGGCTTTTGGGGTATGGCGGCAAGTGGGCCGGAGAAGGATTATTTTCATCGCTTTCAGGCAAGAATGGCGGAGGCATTTGATTGCAAGATCGAGGCGCTTGGCGAGAATCACGCCACCTATGAGCGTCTCTGTGTAGAGGGTGCGACCCGTGAGGATTATACGTCCTCTGAGGAATACGCCCATATGAAGGAGGTCCTTCTGACCTTTAAGCCCAACGTGATCTCGGTATTCGTGGGAGGGGGCAATACCGTTGCCAACGACGACGAATCCATCGGGCTGTTTTTTGACGTACTCTACGAGCTGATCGCCAAATATAAACGCCCCGAAGCGGTGGTGGTTTGCCCCAATCTTCGCGCCTATATGTGGCCCGTTCACGAGCGCATGGCAAAAAAGCACGGGCTGACTCCTCTGGACATATCGGGTATCCACTTTACCCGCGGATACGATAATCCCTACCATGCCTTTAACGAGTACCCCGAGTACGACGCGCAGGTGGCGGCGGGAGCGGTGGAATTCCGCACGCACCCGGGTGATAAGGGACACGATTTTATCGCGGAGAAGATGCTGGACACCATCAAGGAGCAGATCGCAGCGCTCCCGCAAGGAGAATTTGACGAGCCTTACAGCTATGAACAGTACGTGCTTCCCGTAAAGGCGGAGAAATTTGAGATCAGGACCGAACCCGAGATCTTCGTGAACTTCTACGGCTTCAATATCCGCAACACGGCGGAGGGCGTGACCTTTGGCTCTGCTCCGGGCACAGGCGCATCGGTGGCGGCGGCGCAATGGTTCTCTCCGAATTACAATCGGTTTTACGTGGAAATGGCGGTCAGCGGAGCGAGCTATCCCACAACGTTGAACGTGACTCTGACCCGCAAATGCGCTGATCCTCTCACCTTCTCCGAGTCGGTCACCGACGATGGGATGCACAGATATGAATTCGATATCTCGGACAATGAGGATTGGATCAATTCCTTCCGTGTCTCTCCCGATACCGACGAGTGCGTTCTCACCGTCCGCGCTGTCGGCTTTGCGGAGTAAGGGGGATGCGGTTTTGTTAGGGGGAACTTTTGAAAAAGTTCCCCCTATAACCCCCTCAAAACCTTCAACGCTTTTTTATAAGGGAATAAAATAAGACGACCTTTCTATCCATTGTGTGATTCGGGTCGTCTTTGTTTTTTTAAAGGAACAAACAGGTCGGACCCTACGTACCGACCTGTTTGGGACGCGGTTTTTACATGGTAGGGGCGTGTATTGCGTGTCCGGTTTCAACGCATGGGTCGTTTTTAGCGAAAGCAATTACCGCAGGTCGTATATCCTTTTTCAAACAGTCTGTCAAGATCCCCTTGATAGACCCTTTTGTTTTTCTCTCGGATTCTTGTGCCTGTTCCGCAATTCTGCTTGTGGATTTTTTTGGAGCTCTTATTTAATACATACGTAATTTTAACGGAATCGAACCGATCCCCTTCGTTTTCTTGACGTGATCCTACGCAAGAGGTGACGCCTGTCAAAATCAGACACAACAGCAGAAGAAAAAATAACTGCCTCCATTTTTTTGTGCTTTTCATACGCTACCTCCTTTTACAATTATTATAACACCGTACGGTGCTATATGCCAATGCCGTACGGTGTTTTTGCGTATAATAATCGTAAGAACGCAGAAATGAGGGAGAGCAATGTTTCATTATCCACGAATTCGTGATCTTCGAGAGGATCGCGATAAAACGCAAAAAGAGATTGCCGCGCTATTGCATATGCACCTCACCGTGTATCAACGATATGAAAGAGGCGAGAGGGAGATTCCCATGTGGGCGGCGATCCGTCTTGCCGATCTTTACGGTGTCTCCTTGGATTATTTGGTAGGAAGAACAAACAAATAAAACGATAAAACTGCTCGGTACGTAGGGTCCGAGCAGTTTTTTTATCGGAAAGAAATAAAGACGATCGGTTATCCACAAAGAATAATCCGATCGCCTTATTTTATACCTAACCCCAAAACATTGAAAGTTTTTGGGGGTTATACTACTTCGCAAAGCGAAGTGGCAAGAATGGCATTTTGCCATTCTTGCGGGGGCGCACGAAGAGATTTTATCTCTTCGTGCCAGTTGGCGTATTCGCCAACTCCTTTCTCAAAAAGTCCCTTAAAAACGCATCCTTATCGCGTTCCTCTCTCAAAAATCGGGTATTCTCCCAGCTCGTGAGCCTTGGCGATATCCTCGGGGGTACGTGTAGTCCAGACGAACTTGGTCGTTTTGTAGAATTTCGTGGATACGCGAACGGGGAAGGAGTCGCGGTCCTTTTCGTTAAAGGCGATAAAATCGGGCTTTGCCACCACGTTCAGCGCCATGGCGGTGAGCAGGCGGTTGAGTGCCGATTTTTTCTTCTTATCTCTGCACACGTTGGTGTAGAGCAATCCTCGGAAGGCGTCGGGGAGAAATTTCTTCATCTTTCCGATGAGCAGAGGATTAAAGGATTCCAGACAGTAGTCTCCCTTGTAGGCGGAGAGGTGCGCCGCTACCTTCTCGCAAAGAGCGGTGTTGGTATTCTCGCCTTTCAGCTCCACAAGCAACGGAACCCGACCGTTTACCAGAGCAAGGACTTGTTCAAAGGTGGGAATGGTCTGGTTGGTATCCGCCAGAGAAAGGGTTTGCAGCTCGGCGGCGGTCAGCTCACACACCTTTTTGTCCACACCCGTCATGCGGATCAGCGTGTAGTCGTGGAACACCATGACTGTGCCGTCGGAGGAGAGCTGAACATCCAGCTCAATGCCAAATCCCTCACGGCAGGCAAGATCAAAGGCGGCAAGGGAATTTTCGGGGATTCCTCTGCCGTGAAGTCCACGATGGGCGTAGTCACAAAGCAGAGTCTCCTTGGGCTTGACCCGTCTCGCGGGACGGATCAGGACGAGAAGATAGATCAAAAACAGAAGCAGGGCAAGTCCCGCAAGGGAAGCGGCGATAGAAATAGCCCAAATCATAAGGGTACCTCTCAATCTCCGTCCACGTCAAGGTGAGACAGCAGATCCTTTTTCTCCGCTCCCTCCAATACCTGCGCGTCGCCGTGCTTGACGAAGAGCATGGTCACAAAGGAGAAGAGAACGAAGACGGTACCGAAGGCAAAGAAGACGTAGCGCATGCCGATGAGGTCGTAAAGAACACCCGACAGAATAGGAGCTACGATCTGCGCCGACATGGAGGCGGTGTAATAGTATCCCGTATATTTGCCTACATCGCCGCCCCGCGCCAGCTCGACCACCATGGGGAAGGAGTTGACGTTGATGGTCGCCCAGCCGATACCCGCCAAGATAAAGACGGGATACATGATGACCTCGGGTGTTGTGGGCGTGATGAAGTTTCCGATGAAGAAGGCTGAGGCAAGGATCAGCACTCCCGCCAGAATGGTCTTTCTCCGTCCTGCCTTGGAGGAGATAATGCCTACGGGAATATAGGAAACGATGGCTGCCGCCTGAGCGATAATGAGGGTCAGATTGAAGTCGAACCCTAAGACGTTCGTGGCGTAGACCGAATATTTACTGGTGATGGAATTGTAGCCGATAAACCAGAGCGCCACGGAGGCGAGAATGAGCAACAGAGAGTTGCGCTGACCGCGGGTCAGGTGGGTCTTTTCAGTAGCAGAATCGGCAGAGGCGGATTCCTCCAGACCGAGACGGGCGGTTTCCTCCTCCATCTCCTTTGCCCACTTGGGCTCCTTGACGCTGAGAAGGAAGATCACAAGACCCGTGAGCATGATCGCCACCACGGCGATCACGTAGCCGGTGTATTCCATATAGATCTTTTTGGAGGTGGCAAAGACCATACCAAGAACCAGAACGAGAATACCACCCGCGGTTCCCGTCAAGTTGATGATGGCGTTACCCTTGGAGCGCAGAGGCTTTACCGTTACGTCGGGCATCAGCGCCACGGCGGGAGAACGGAAGGTCGCCATTGCCATCAGCACCACCAAAAGAGTGGCGATAAATCCGATGAAGGGCAGGGGATTGGCGAGGGTCAGCTCCAGCGTCAGCTTGCGTGCCGCCTCGGAGAGGGAGTCTCCCGAAAGAGCGGGGATTCCTTCGGCGGTAACCAGAGCCAGCTGGTAGTTATCGATGAGGGTCAGCGCCACGAAGGAGACGGTTGCCGCCAGAGTTCCGATGAGAATAAAGGGGGTACGTCTGCCCCATTTGGTGTTAACCTTGTCGGACAGCGCGCCGAAAATGGGCAGCAGGAATACGGCAAGAACGTTGTCAATGGACATGACCGCGCCCGACACCGACTGGGGAAGACCGAAGTGGTTGGTCAGAATCAGGGGAATAATGGCGTCGTACGCCTGCCAGAAGGCGGAGATGAGAAAGAACGCCATTCCCACGAGAACCGTTCTTTTGTAGTTTAACTTCATACTCGTTTTCCTTTCCGTATCATGATATAGGATACGTCTTTAGTATACCATAA
>JAZNDP010000064.1:0-10099 GCA_045588165.1 Eubacteriales bacterium
ATCATTCCCCTTGCGCGTCCAAGGTCTTTGCCGCCTCCAGCATAATCGCGCATTCCATTCTCTTGCGGAAAAGGGTACAGCCGTAGGCGTAGGTTCCCGTCACGGATCCCGTGGCGTGGTAGGCATTGGCGGCGCAACCGCCGGAGCAGTAGAGCTTTGCCCAGCAATCTCTGCATTCGGGTCTGGAGTAGACGTTGCAGGCGAAGAATTCGTCTTGAATCTCCTTGTTGTCCACTCCGTCAAAAATATTGCCAAGCTTGAAACGCTCCTCACCCACGAACTGGTGACAGGGGTACAGATCGCCCCAAGGGGTGACTGCCATGTATTCGGTTCCCGAGCCACAGCCCGATATCCTCTTATAGATGCAAGGACCGCCCTTCAGATCGATCATGTAATGGTAGAAGGTAAAGGGCTTGCCCTCTCTGTGCCGCTTCAGCATCAGCTCGGCAAGCTTTTCGTATTGCTCCAGCACGACGGGGAGATCCTCCTCCGTCAGCGCCGAGGGGTCATCGGGAGCGCACACCACGGGCTCCATGCTCAGCTCGGTAAATCCGAGGGAGAGCATTTCCTCAATATCCTTGAGAAAATCGGGATTGGCGTGGGTAAAGGTGCCCCGCATATAGTAATTTTTATGGTCTCTGGCTTCTACAAGCTTTTGGAATTTGGGAACGATCCGCTCCCAGCTTCCATTTCCCGCGTAGTCAACGCGGAATCGGTCGTGGATTTCCTTTCGTCCGTCCAAGGAAAGGACCACGTTGGAGCACTCCCGATTGGCAAACTCGATGACATCGTCGTCAATCAGCAAGCCGTTGGTGGTGAGGGTGAAGCGGAAATTCTTTCCCGTTTCCTTTTCTCTCTCTCTGGCGTAAGCCACCAATTTCTTGACCACCTCAAAGTTCATCAGAGGCTCACCGCCAAAGAAGTCGACCTCCAGATTTCGGCGGCTGCCCGAATTTTCAATCAGAAAATCCAGAGCCCGCTTTCCTACCTCAAGGCTCATGACGGCGCGCTCACCGTGGTATTTGCCTTGACTCGCGAAGCAATAGGAGCAGTTGAGGTTGCAGGTGTGGGCAATATGGAGGCAGAGCGCCTTCACCACACCCGAGGTCTTTTGCTTCAGGGCGCTTGCCTTTGGCTCAAAGGTGTCGGGGGTGAAGAGCTTGCCCGCCTCGCGAAGCTCCTCGATCTGGTCACGGCAGAGATACAGCTCCTCCCGCGTTACGTCCTCGCGATCCGCGTATTTCTCCAGAAGAGAGTCGATCAGCTCCTCGATGGGAGTGGTCTCATAGGCTTCGATCATGTCGTAGGCGACCTCGTCCACCACGTGGACCGAGCCCGAGAAAATATCCAACACGATGGGCAATCCGCCCAGCTTATAACAATGTATCATGAAAAAATCTCCTTTCGTTCATGAAAAATGCCGCCCAACGGCGGCATTTTCATCAGGACAGTGTAATCAGTCCTTGTTCTCGCACTGCTGATTTGCAATACCGCAGCTGGTCTTGCAGGCAGACTGGCAGGAGGTCTGGCACTCGCCACAACCGCCGTTCTTTGCGCTCTCGCACAGATTCTTTGTATCCAGAGTCTGAATATGTTTCATCGTAAAAAACCTCCGATTTTGGATTGATACACTTATTATATCACGGCTTTTGCAAAAAGTCAATGCGTCGGCGCGAATTTTTGAGGATATTTCTCATTTTTCGAAAAAATCAAAAAAAAGGAGGGGAGTCGCCTTTTTTGGGGGATTTGCGGAAAAATATTTAAAAATCCTCTTGTAATGAGGGGAAAATTTTGGTATAATATAATTTAATCAAAAAGCGGAAATATACCGAAATTGCGTGTGTTGTATCAAACAACGAGAAAAGGGAGGATATCACCCATGAGAGAGAAATTTTATATCACGACTGCCATTGCCTATGCATCCGGCAAGCCTCATTTTGGAAATACCTATGAGATTATTATGACCGACGCGGTTGCTCGCTACAAAAAGGCGAGAGGCTACGACGTGTATTTCTGTACGGGAACCGACGAGCACGGACAGAAGATTGAGAACCTTGCCGCCAAGGCGGGAATCTCCCCCAAGGCTTACGTGGATCAGGTTGCCGGAGTGATCCGCGGTATCTGGGACATGATGGGCGCGGATTACGACTATTTTATCCGTACCACCGATGAAAATCACGAAGCCGCTGTTCGGAAGATCTTTACTAAGTTTTACGAGCAGGGCGATATTTATAAGGGTCACTACGAGGGCTGGTACTGCACCCCCTGTGAGTCCTTCTTTACCGAAACGCAGGTGGTGGACGGAAAGTGCCCCGACTGCGGCAGACCCGTTCAGCAGGCGCAGGAGGAGGCTTACTTCTTCAAGATGAGCAAGTATGCCGATCGTCTCATGAAGCATATCGAGGACAATCCCGAGTTCATTCAGCCCGAGTCGCGGAAGAAGGAAATGGTCAACAACTTCCTCAAGGCGGGTCTACAGGATCTCTGCGTGTCCCGCAGCTCCTTTACCTGGGGTATTCCCGTGGATATGGACCCCAAGCACGTGACCTACGTGTGGCTGGATGCTCTGTCCAACTATATCACCGCCCTTGGCTACGATCCCGACAAATCCTTTGAGGAGCAGTCGGAGCATTTTAAGAAATACTGGCCCTGTGACGTGCATATGATCGGTAAGGATATTCTTCGTTTCCACACCATTTACTGGCCCATCTTCCTGATGGCGCTGGATCTTCCTCTGCCCAAGAAGGTGTTCGGTCACCCTTGGTTCAACTTCGGCATGGACAAGATGTCAAAGTCCAAGGGGAACGTGATCTATGCCGATCAGCTTGCGGAGCACTTTGGGGTGGACGGCGTGCGCTATTTCGCCCTGTCCGAGATGCCCTATAATGCGGATGGATCGATCACCTATGAAGCCGTGATCAACCGTTACAACATGGATCTTGTGAATAATCTGGGTAACCTTGTTAAGAGAACTCTGGATATGAGCAAGAAGTATTTTGACAAGGTGATTCAGGCGCCCACCGTGCCCGAAGCTCTTGATGAGGAGCTGAAGGCGGCTTGCGCGGAAAGCTTCGCGGGTCTTACCGCCAATATGGACGGCTACCGTGTTGCCGACGCGTTGGAGTGCGTATTCACCATGCTGAAGCGCGCCAATAAGTATATCGACGAGACCACCCCTTGGAGCCTTGCCAAGGACGAGACACAGAGGGAGAGATTGGGTACCGTGCTCTATAATCTGTTGGAGGTGATCCGTTGGGGCGCCGTGATGCTGACCCCCTTCATTCCCGAGTCGGCAAAGGAGATTCTGGACCAGCTGGGAACCGACGCCCGCACCTACGACACGCTGGGTGACGCATCCGCCTTCGGTAAGATGGCGGCGGGAAGCGTCCACGCCGATTCCAAGGTCCTGTTTGCCCGTGTAGACGAGGCAAAAAAGCTTGCTGAGTTTGAGGAGATCAGACAGAAGCAGATCGCCGAGGCAGCCGCGGCAGCCAAGGCGGAGGAGAAGCCCGAAAAGCCAGAGGGCTGTGCCTTGATCGGTATTGAGGACTTTATGGGTGTTGAGCTGAGAACGGCGCAGGTAATCTCCTGTGAACGTGTGCCCAAGGCAAAGAAGCTTCTGCTGTTGCAGGTGGATCTGGGCTACGAGAAGAGACAGGTGGTGTCGGGTATCGCCAAATTCTACGAGCCCGAGCAGCTTGTGGGTAAGAAGCTGATCCTCGTTGCCAACCTGAAGCCCGCAACCCTTTGCGGAATCGAATCCCAGGGTATGATCCTTGCTAGCGGAGAGGACACCGTCCGCGTGGTCTTCCTCGCTGAGGACACTCCTTTGGGTGAGAGAGTGAGATAAAGTAAATAGGATGCGTTAGGGGGAACTTTTGCAAAAGTTCCCCCTATGACCCCTTCAAAAACCTTCCATGATTTTTGATTCGGATCTTGCAGATTTCGTCCGATGCATTGTGCGCAGCAGATTGCCTTGATTTCTTTGATTGCGGGGGACGGGTCTTTCGTCCCCCGAAGATAAGGTATGATACAAAAAGGAGACAAACATGGAGAAAAAAGAAATAACACAAAGTGAATATTTTCCCGTGGGTCTCTTCGACTCTCACGCCCATTATTTTGACCCCCGTTTCGAGGGACGGGCGGAGGAGCTTCTGACAAAGGAAATTTTCGGAGGCGGCGTGGCGGGTGTCGTCAACGTGGGAACCAATCCCGAAAACGCTCTCGTGTGTATCGAGCAGGCAAAGCGGTATGCGGAAATGTACGCGGCGGTGGGGATCCACCCCGAGGATTGCAAGGCACTGACGGGCACGGTGGAGGAAGAGGTTGCCCGTATCCGCGCGTTGCTGGATACCCCCGAAAAACGAAGAACAAATAAGATCGTAGCACTTGGGGAGATTGGCTTGGACTACCATTGGGAGCCTCTGGAGAAGGAGCTTCAGCAAAAATATTTTGAATCACAGCTCTCTCTTGCGGCGGAGTTGGATATTCCCGTGATCATTCACGACAGAGAAGCCCACGGCGATTGCTTTGAGACGGTGTTGCGCTATCCCACGGTGAAGGGTGTATTTCACAGCTTCAGCGGAAGCGCGGAGATGGCGAAGGAATTGACGAGAAGGGGCTGGTATATTTCCTTTTCGGGGGTTGTGACCTTCAAGAATGCCAGAAAAGTCAGGGAAGTGGCGCAGACCGTGCCGACCGATCTCATACTGATCGAGACCGACGCGCCTTATCTTGCGCCCGAGCCGTATCGGGGACGGCTGAATCATTCGGGATTGACGGTGTATACCGCCAAGACGATGGCGGACTTGCTCGGACGGACGCCGCAGGAGATCGCGGATCTCACGGCGGCAAACGCAAGGCGGCTGTTTGCGATCCGGTGACCGACATAAATGAGATAATAAGAGTAAAACAGGGAGAAGAAGCCAATTTTTCTCCTTGTTTTTGTATTTTCTGCACAAAAAATATGTGAATAATTTTACGTCTGTATTTCGAAAAAACCAAAAAATCGCTTGAAATTCTTGGGAAAATCATGTATAATAAACCTATGGTTGCCCTTTTCGGGGCGAACGATCAATTTTATGTCACTTCTCGCCATGTAAAAGGAAGGCGAGGGTAAGGAGGAAAAGCCTATGGCTGCTGTTGAAACCAAAAGAATCAGAAACGTTGCGCTGCTCGGACACGGAGGGTGCGGAAAGACCTCGCTCGCCGAGTCTATGATATATTTGACCGGCGGTATCGACCGTCTCGGAAAGGTAACTGACGGAAATACCGTTTCGGACTTTGACGCGGAGGAGACCAAGAGAGGATTCTCTCTGTCCGCATCGGTCATGAACATGACATGGAAGGACGTCAAGATCAACCTGATCGACACCCCCGGTTATCTGGATTTTGTGGGTGAGGTCAATCAGGCGCTTCGCGTAGCGGACAGCGCCATTATCGTCGTGGATGGTAAGGCGGGTATTGAGATTGGTACCGAGCTTGCGTGGCAGTACGCCGATGCGGCAGGAATTCCTCGCGCTTTCTTTATCAACAAATTTGACGACAACGAGGCTCGTTTTGCTCGCGTGCTGGATTCTCTCCACGAGACCTTCGGAAAGAACGTATGTCCTCTGACCATTCCCATGGTGAAGGACGGCGTGGTAAAGGGCTGTATCGACCTGATCGACCAGACCGCTCACGTCTTTGACGCAAACGGACGCCATAGCGTAGAGATGATCCCTGCGGAGTCGGCAGAGGCGGTTGAGAAATTCCGCGACATGCTGATGGAGGCGGTTGCTTCCACCGACGAGGATCTGATGATGAAATATTTTGAGGGTGAGGAGATCACCCCCATGGAAGCCATCAACGCCGTTCACGAGGGTATCATTCACGGCGAGATCGTGCCCGTATTCTGCGGCGCCGCTACCAAGCTCTGGGGCGTATGGACCATGCTGGATAAGATCACCGAATCCTTCCCCCGCCACACCGCCAAGGGCGAGGAAGCTCTTGCTGACGGCTCTGCTCTGGAGATCGTTCCCGAGGGTGAGCCCTCCCTGTTCATCTTCAAGACGGTTGCCGATCCCTTCGTAGGAAAGATGTCCTACTTTAAGGTTATGAGCGGAACGGTCAAGCGTGATTTGATGATGAAGAACAATACCACCGGTGACAACGAGAAGCTGGCGCATATTTACGTGATGAACGGAAAGAAGCAGACCGAGGTTGACGAGCTTTGCTGCGGAGATATCGGTATGGTTGCCAAGCTTACCGGCACCAATACCAACGATACGCTGACCTGGAACAAGGAATTCAGCTATGCTCCCATTACCTATCCCACCTCCTACTACGTCAAGGCGATGGTTCCCGCTACCGCCAAGGACGAGGGAAAGATCTCTCAGAGCATCGTGAAGATGATCGAGGAGGATCTGACTCTGGGATATGAGAACAATGCCGAGACCAAGCAGATGCTGGTGTCCGGTCAGGGTGATATGCATCTGGCTGTTCTTGCCGCGAAGATGAAGAACCGCTTTGGCGTAAGCGTGAACTTTGAGACTCCCAAGATTGCCTACCGCGAGAAGATCACCAAGCGAGTAGACGTAGAGGGCAAGCACAAGAAGCAGAACGGTGGATCGGGTCAGTACGGTCACGTGAAGATCCGTTTCGCTCCCGGTGAGGAGGAGGGTCTGACCTTTACCGTATCCGTCGTTGGCGGAACCGTTCCCAAGAACTTCTATCCCGCGGTTGAAAAGGGCTTGCAGGACGCCATGGCGAAGGGTGTTGCCGGTTATCCCATGGTTGGGCTGGCGGCTGATCTGTACGACGGCTCTTACCATGACGTAGACTCCGACGAAATCTCCTTCAAGACCGCCGCGAATATCGCCTATAAGAAGTGTCTGGAGCTGGCGGCTCCCGTACTGCTGGAGCCCGTGGGCAATCTGGATATTACCGTTCCCGACTCCTTGGTGGGCGACGTGATGGGTGATCTGAATAAGCGCCGCGGCGCCGTGATGGGCATGGATCCCGCTACCATGAAGGGCTATACTACCGTTCACGCGCTGGCTCCCAAGGCAGAGCTGATGGAATATCCCATCGTTCTCCGCGCCATGACGCAGGGACGCGGATCCTTCGAGTATGAAGTAACCGGCTACGATACCGTTCCCGGCAATATTGCCGCGAAGATCGTCGAAGCCGCTAAAAAGGACGCATAAGGACGCGAGGATGCGGGGACGCGATGAGGGGGCTTTTGCAAAAAGCCCCCTCAAACTCCCCCAAAAGCTTTCAACGTTTTTGGGGTTAGGTATAAAATAAGACGATCGTTCTATTTCTTGTGGATAAGCGATCGTCTTTATTTCTTTCTAATGAAAAAATCGGGTGGACCCTACGTTCCACCCGATTTTGCATTTTGTTTGGGTAAAAAATATTTTTAATCGTCACATTGTGACGATTTTTTTATATTTGGTGTGATACAATAGAAAAACAAGAAAAACACAGGAGGTTCAAATGCTGAAAAACAGTTGTACGTTTGAGATGGAGCGGCGGGATGGCACCCTGATTCTGACGCTTCAGGGAGAGATCGATCATCACAGCGCCACGCAGGTTCGTGTACGGATGGATGAGCTGATCTGGCGGGAAAAGCCGCGCAAGACGGTGCTGGATCTGTCCTCCATTGAGTTTATGGATAGCTCGGGCTTGGGACTGATCATGGGGCGGTATTCTCTCATGCAAAAAATTGGCGGGGAGCTGACGCTGCGGAATCCAAATCCGCGGATCGTAAAGATTTTTGAGCTGGCAGGGCTTTGCCGCATGGTAAAGATCGAGGAAGAAAAGGAGGAAGGTCAATGAAGAAGGATATGCAGATGGCAAAAGGAACGGGGAAAATTCAGAATGAAATGAAGCTTCGCCTCCCCTCGCTTTCGGTGAACGAATCCATGGCGAGGGCGGCGGTTGCGGCGTTTTGCGCTCAATTGGATCCCACCGCCTGCGAGCTTGCCGATATTAAATGCGCTGTTTCCGAAGCGGTGACCAACTGTATCGTACACGCCTACCGCGATACGGTTGGAATCATTTACATAACCGTTAGCATATACGAGGACCGTCTTCTTCGGGTGCAGATTCGGGACAAGGGGTGTGGCATTGCCGACGTACGAGTGGCGCGGCAGCCCTTATATACAACCGATGCCGAGGGAGAGAGAAGCGGAATGGGCTTTACGGTGATGGAAAGCTTTTGTGATAAGGTCAGGGTGGTGTCCGGATGTGGAAAGGGAACAACGGTAACGTTATACAAGCGGCTGGAGAGACGATGACGGCGGAGCAATCTGCCGAGGTGGTATCGGGGCGCGATTACTCGGAAAACCGACGGCTCATTGAGCTGGCACAGGGTTCGGATATGGCGGAAGCGGCAAGGGCGGAGGAGGAATTGATCCGCTTGAATGCGGGACTTGTTCGGAATATCGCATACAAGTTTCGTGAGCGGGGTGTGGAGATGGAGGATCTGATCCAGATTGCCACCATCGGCATGCTTCGCGCCATTCGAAGCTTCGATCTGGAGCGGGGTACCAGCTTTTCCACCTATGCCGTTCCCTTGATTTTTGGGGAGCTCCGACGGCATATGAGAGACGAAGGCCCCATTAAGGTGGGGCGGTATTTGAAGGGTCTTGGCATGGCGCTGATGAGTGTAAAAAACAAGATTCTTACCGAGGAAGGGCGTGAGCCGAGGATCAGCGAACTTGCCGAGCGGTGCGGGGTGAGCGTGGAGGAGGCGGCGATCGCGCTGGAATCCATGTCTCCCATGGTATCCCTGTCGGACAGCGTGTTTGGCGAGGAGGAAGGTGCGGAGCTGGGCGCTTTGCTGCCGGACGAGGAAAGCTCTGCCGAGATCGACCGACTTTGTGATCGGATTGCCATCGGACAAGCCATGGCAAAAATGCCACCCCTTTGGAGGAAGATCGTGATTCTGCGGTATTATCGGAATCAGACCCAGCAACAAATTGCCACCGCGCTCGGACTGACTCAGGTCAAGGTCTCCCGTGAGGAAAAGAAAATTCTCGCTTTTTTGCGAGAGGAGATGGGGTGAGGACGCGGAGATGCGAGGATGCGGAGAGGCGAGGATGCGATGAGGGGGACTTTTGCAAAAGTCCCCCTCAAGCTCCCCCAAAACCTTTCAATGTTTTTGGCATTAGGAATAAACGGAGGCGATCGGACTATTCTTTGTGGATAACCTAGGCGCAAGCGCCTGACAAATTGGCTTTGCCAATTCGTCGTAATGATTATTTTCTTGTATTGAAATCAAGGCGGACCCTACGTCCCGATGGATTTGGAGGCGGAGAGTTCTTTGAATTTTATAATTTTTTGAAAAAGTTCTTGACAAGCGAAGAAAAATCGAGTATAATAGTATGGTCATGATGCTGGTGTAGCACAGTCGGTAGTGCAGCTGATTCGTAATCAGCAGGTCGTGTGTTCGAGTCACATCACCAGCTCCATGTTTAAAAAGCACGCCTCGGCGTGCTTTTTTACTCTATGTTGGGAGGAGATCGGTTATGAATCTTTGCGATTTGAAAACAATCAAACAAACCATGGCGATGTTCGGCTTGAAGTTTCGCAAGGAATTCGGGCAAAACTTTCTCACCAACAAAATGGTGGTAGAGGAGATCGCCGATAACTGTTGCGACGACGCGAGCAGTACCATACTGGAGATTGGTCCCGGAATGGGATCCTTGACAAGGGAGCTTTCCGATCGATATGCTCACGTGGTGGCGCTGGAGATCGACCACGGTCTGATCCCCGTGCTGAAGTATACGCTGGGAGATTGCACCAACGTAACGGTGATCAACGAGGACGTGATGAAGGCGGATCTTGACGCTATTCTTGCTCCCTATTTCGCCAAGGGAAAGGTGTCGGTGTGCGCCAATCTGCCCTACTATATCACAACGCCGATCCTGATGCGGCTTCTGGAGTCTGGCTTGCCCTTCGAGAATATCACCATTATGATACAATCCGAGGTTGCCGACCGTCTTTGCGCGCCTGCTGGAGGGAAGGATTGCGGTGCCATTACCGCGGTGCTGAATTATTACGGCAGACCCGAGAAGCTCTTCCGTGTCAGCGCGGGGAATTTCATTCCCGC
>JAZNDP010000065.1:0-2278 GCA_045588165.1 Eubacteriales bacterium
AGCATCAGCCCGATAGTAGCGCCCAACACCGACACCCCCTACTACGACCTGCAAGGCCGCCCCGTAGGATCGGCGGCAGGTGGTGCGGTATAGGTCTGCTGTGGCTGATAGCCCGTTTGTGCCGTGGGCGTATGTACGGCAGGCGTTTCCACCTTCGTGGTCACCGCCTCGGTCACGGTTTCGGTTACGCTCGGTGCAGGATCAGCGGGCGCTTTGGTGCCGCACTCGGTGCAGAACGCCACGCCTTCTTTGATCTCTTTCCCGCACTCGGTACAGAATTTTGCCATAAGTTCACCTCTTTCTGTGGGGATAAAGGCCTGATTTAATTTTTGCAGTTTGAGATCGCCAATAATCTTTTCGATGTGTTAACCATCCTTATTTCCTTTGATCAAAACGATATCGAGGTTGTAGGTATGTTTTACACTTGAACCACTCGTATCCATCATCGTGTTACTCACTGGTTCCGCATAATAACTAATATTGACATTACGTCCAGTGTCGGGATTAGAAAATTGAGCAAGATAATTACCATTTGCTTTGGGTTCTTTATCACCATAGGGATTTACAAACCCGTCATTTTCCAAGGCTTTTGCATAAGCTAACACATCATCAATACTACTGTTGTTAAAGCGAACGGTAATCTTCTCGGATTCAACTATTTCGGTATTTTCATCGTCAAACTGGTGTCTAACGATTACGATATCACCCGTTCCCGTATAATTCATACTGGCTGTTATCCAATCCTCAGTAGGCCAATCGTAAGTCTTGGCGTTGACATTCTCTCCGCCTTGATTCTCGGTGCCGCCCTGATTGTCGGACTGAGAAGTGCCGGGGTTGTTTTCGCTGCCGGACGGGTTATCGTCATTGTTTGTGCAAGCGGCAAGGGATAGGAGCATCATCGCCGCAAGCAAGATTGCTAATATTTTTTTCATATCGTCACCTCTTTCTGTGGGGGATGGGATTTTAACTTAATCCCATTCGCCATCTAACTCAAAGAATATGTCAACGCCCGTAACAGAGTCGCCCGAACCTTCATCAAATCCAAAATTGATTGAATATCCAAGCTCTTTATCTGCATCCACCACAAGATCAAAACGTCCTACGGTGAAGGCAGGAGCTTTCTCAAGCGCCTCGGAATAGCTTTCATAAACTGTTCCATCGTAATCGCTCTTTACTCCATCGACCGCCTGTGCCTTTAGTTGAGCGTACAAACCGTCAAGGAAAGCGATTGCGTCAGTTTCGGTAGAGCTGCATTCAAACGTAACCGTAACGCCGCCTGCCGCATACTTAGCGATATCTACAGTCCAGCCATCCGGCACTGTAACGGTTACACCGAAGTTGTCCTTAACGACCTGCTGCCAGTTATCCTTATTTGCCTGCTTAACAGCTTCTTCGCGCTTTGTGTTGAGCTTGTCGCCGCCGTCGTTGTTCTCTCCGCTTTGGGAAACACCGGGGTTATCCTTATCGGGATCGGTGGTATTGTTATCTCCGCAAGCGGCAAGGGCGAATACCATCATTGCCGCAAGCAATATCGCCAATAATTTTTTCATATTGTTTTCCTCCAATTCTTGTTTTTTGAATCGCACACACGGGCAGTTGGCGGTGTTGCCAACCGCCCGTGGTGGTTTGGGGTTCGTTATTGAATTAAGCCACCGACATTACCGTTATGCTGAGGCTGTACTGTTCAAGCTCAACATCGTACCTGGACGAGATGCTGATGGTCATATCGGAGCCATTCACCTTTGTAGTGATCACACAGAGACCACCGGGCATATCAGCCCAAAGTACGCCGCTTTGCAGTTCGGAAAGAGACGGAGCTTCTACCGTTTTCGCAACGGAATACCACAGCTTTCCATCGTCTGACAGCGCAGTCATCTTTGTGTAAAGGCTTTCAAACCAAGCGTTAAAATCATCCGCCGTAGTTTTGCCTTTCTCGACATTGATGGTTACACTTCCCATACTGCCTTTTTTGCCGGGTTCCTTGCTGTCAGCCATTTTGAGTTCTTCAAAAGTGGTAAAGTGGTTGGGCTTGAGATCCTCTGCATCGAAACCGTAGAGCTTTAAGAAGCTCTCGGCAGTCCAGGTGTCAACCTCGTTGTTCTCGTCGCTGTTGTTGCCGGTGTTGTCCGGCTCGGTGGTGCCTGAATTGTTTTCCTCACCGTCCTGATTGTCACCTTGAGCAGTAAGAACAACATCAAGTGTGCCGGAATCCGGGAAGTAAGTACCCGTAATCTGCCCCCAATTCCAATAGAAACCGAAATTTTCACCCTCTGTTGTG
>JAZNDP010000066.1:0-71850 GCA_045588165.1 Eubacteriales bacterium
GTCGTCTTTTTTGTATCAGCATAGGAAAATTCCTTTCTTGGGATATAATTTGTTCTGTGGTTAGTTTACCCCGTTTATCGGGAAAATGTCTTGGCAATCCCTGCATAAAAAGGATGCCCTTGCTTTTTGCAAGGGCATCCCTATTTTTTTACAGATATTTTTGAATTTCGTGATACAGGCGCTCAAAGTAGTAGCCGAATCCCTCGTCGTTGGGATGGAGATACTTGTCGCTGAACAGCGCCGTGTCGTGAGGAACAAAATCAAAGCCGTTGATGACCGTCACGTTGGGAAGAGGGGCGGTTACCTTCCGGATATATGCCGCTACGCCCTCAAAGGGACCCACCTTGGTGACACGGTCCAGATCCGCTCGCCAGATGGGAGTGATGGCAAAAATTTTTGCCTGAGGATTTCGGTGGGAGAGCGCTTCATAAAAGGCGGCGCACTCTGCCTCAAAGGATTCCTTTTTGCACTTGCTCCAGTCGTTGGTCCCGTATGCCACGGTGATGATGTCGGGGCGGATGTCGTCGCTGGCCTCTGCCAGTTCGCCCCAGAAAACCTCTCCGCCGATTGCCTTGTTGAATCCTTCGGCATCCAAGGCATCGGTTAACTTGGTTGCGTAAGATCGAGATGGATAAACGGCATCGTATCCGTGAGTAATGGAATCTCCGTAGAGGAGCATTTTTCTCTTCTTTTCCACGGGAAGGAAGAAGGCGCCGTCATCCAGGGTCAACTCCTTCAGATCAACCGCTACCGACCAAGGAAGATAGACGCAAACGGTCTTGTCTCCGTCACCCAAAGCAAATTCTCCCGAATAGTCTCCACAGTTGGTCGTCAAACTGCCGATCTCACCTATTTTCTTTCCATTCGAGAAAATTTCAAAATTGAAAAAGGTACGGGAGCAGCCGGGGGATGTGTGGATGGCGATACCGAGACGGGTACTGTCTGTTACAAATTCCAGACGAATACCTGCCGTTGAAAAGGTTTTCTTGTAAAATTCGTCATCGCGAAGTCGGTACAGCTCTTCCTGCTCCTTCGTAAAGCGGAAAAATTGAATGGCTCTATCCTTTTCCTCTACGCGAACGGCACCCTTGGCGACAGATTGGATTTGATTGAGAGTCAGCTTCATGATGATTTTACTCTTTCTTTATTTTTATTGTTACGTGGTTTCGGGACGGGTCAGTACCGCAACGCGATCGCATCCGCCATAGTCCTTGTAGACCTCACAGCGGTATCCCGCTTCCGCGGCGATCGCCGCCACGGGCTTTGCCTGATCCCAGCCGATCTCCAGAAGCATCATGCCTCCCGCGCGAAGGTATTTTCCGTATTCACCGATGATTACACGGTAAAATTTCAAGCCGTCGGATCCGCCGTCCAGCGCGGCGGTAGGCTCATAGGACAGCTCCTGCTCCAACAGAGGGACCTGCTCGCTTTCAATATAGGGCGGATTGGAGAGAATACAGTCGAACTCTCCCAGCTCCTCCATAAAGGCGGGATCCAGTACATCTTGACAAATAAAGCCGATCCGCTCTCCGACACCGTTGTTCTCCGCGTTTTCTCCCGCAATTTCCAGCGTTTTTTCAAACAGATCCACGGCAACGGCAGAGCAATCGGGACGGGCGGCAAGGGAGGAGATCGCAACGCAGCCGCTTCCTGTACAGAGATCGATGAAGCGAGCGCGCTCGGGCAGCATGCGGACCGCCAATTCTACCAATTTCTCGGTGTCTTGTCTTGGAATCAGGGTATCCTCGGTAATCCGATAGGTCTCATGGCAGAAATCCCAATAACCGAGAATATATTGCAGAGGATAATGAGAGCACCGCTTGATCAGAGCGGTCTCCAGTTCGGGCGAATCAAAATTTTCTTCCCGTCGCAGGAGAAGCTCTGCTTGATTGATGCCGCAAAAGCGACAGATCAGCATAGATGCCTCGGCGCGGTCGTTCTCAATTCCTGCCTCAGCAAGGGCAATACAGATCTCGTTATAGGTCATACGGTCCTCCGAAGTTTTTTGCGATAACGATATCATTATAACAGATTTTTCCCCGTATTTCAAGAGGAAAACAAACGAAAAAAGGAAATAAAATTCAATCTTCCTTTGGGGGATATTGAGACAAATTAAAATCATCGAAGGAGAAAAATTTTTTCTAAAAAAATTCAGAATCGTCTTGCATTTTTGAAAAAATATGATATACTAATATTAGAAATCATTTTAGAGATGATAATAAGGAGGTATAACTATGAATTTCTTTCACAAGAAAAAGACCAACTACGGCAAGATCGTAGCCATCAGCGTAGCAGCGGTTGCGGTTGCAAGCGCCATCGCTTACGTTGTTTACAGACTGATCAAGAAGTATACCGAGGATCTCGTATACGATTGCGATGATCTGCTGGATGAGTGCGACGAGTGCGACGTTGTCATCGAGGACGAGGACGTTGAGGAGATCGCAGAGGCAGAGTAATCTGTCTTGACGAAAAGGGACTGTCCCGCGGGCAGTCCCTTTTTATTCGTTTCGGAAAATCCTTGCATTGGAGTTGCATATGAAAGTATTGGATACCATTGCGGCGGTAAGCACGCCTTACGGAAAGGGCGGAGTGGCGCTGATTCGGATTTCGGGAGAGGATGCCGTTTTTGTGGCGGAAAAAATATTTTCCCCCGCAAACGGGAAAAAGCTCTCGGAGATGTCTGCCGCCAAAATGACTTACGGATCGATCCATATGCCTGACGGCAGAGAGGTGGACGATGGAATGGCGGTTTGCTTCTACGCCCCCCATTCCTTTACGGGAGAGAATACGGTGGAGATTACCTGTCACGGAGGAATTCTGGTCACCGCCAAGGTTCTTGAGGCGGCGCTGAGCGCCGGCGCTCGGGCGGCGGAGGCGGGAGAATTCACCAGACGAGCCTACGTGGGAGGAAAGCTTCGTCTTTCCGAGGCGGAGGCTTTGGGAAATCTTCTGGAGGCGAGAAGTGAAAGTCAGCTGATCCTTGCGCGGCACGGAATGCGTGGCGGTCTTGCCGATCGTACCGAGCAGATGTATCTTGCCTTGCGGCACACCCTTACTTCGATCTGGGCGGCAATCGATTTTCCCGAGGAGGATCTTGCCGAGATGAGTCGGGACGAAATGTGCGATGCCGTGGAGAGGAGTCTGGGACAGATTCGCGCCTTGGCGGCGACCTGGGGCACGGGACGGGCCATTACCGAAGGCGTTCCCACGGTGATCTGCGGAAGAACCAACGCGGGAAAAAGCTCGGTCTATAACCGTATTTTAGGATATGACGCCGCCATCGTTACCGACGTGGAGGGAACCACCCGAGACGTTCTTCGGGAAACGGCGGTCATGGGAAAGACCTTACTTCTGCTATGTGATACGGCTGGACTTCGACAGACCGAGGATCGAGTGGAGAGTATCGGAATAGAGCGTACGAGGGAGGAGATGAGCCGCGCGGGTCTGATCCTTGCGGTCTTTGACGGAAGCAGAGCTCTGACAGAGGAGGATCTGGCTCTGGCGGAGCAGATCACCCTTACCGGCGTACCTGCCATTGCTCTGATCAATAAGAGCGATCGGGAATCCCTTGCGGATATGCGGCCCATTCGTCAACGCATCACCCATACTCTTTCGGTGTCTGCCGCGGAGGGGACGGGTTTTGATGCTTTGGCGGAGACGATTGACGAGCTGTTTGTGGACGGAAGTCTGGAGCTGGGGCGTGACGCGGTGGTAACGGGGGCGCGACAGCACGCATCCCTTATGCGAGCTGCCGAGTCGCTGGAGTCGTCTCTTGCCGATCTTCGGGCAGGGCTTCCCTTGGATCTTTGCTGCGTCGGTCTGGAGCAGGCATTGACCGCTCTTGGCGAGGTGGACGGCAGGGAGCTGGGAGAGGAGATCGTCTCGGAGATCTTTTCCCGCTTCTGCGTAGGAAAATAAAAGATGCGAACCCAACGGTTTTTCGTTGGGTTCGCTTTTTTATTCGGTTTTTTGTCGAAAGTCCTCCAGCAATGCGGAGCGAAGACGCTCCAGAAGCGCGGGGTTCTTTCCTCCCACGGGGATTCCGTCCACCTCGCAGACGGGACGGCAGATGGTACCCGATGAGGTTACGATAACCTCATTCGCTTCCATCAGCTCCTTCAGCGTGTAGGGTTCCTCATAAACGGGAATCCCAAAGCGATGGCAGGTGTCGATGAGATGTGCTCGAGCGACACCGGGAAGGATCATGTTGTCGGCGGGCGCTGTCCTCAGGCTTCCGTCTGCCTGTAGGATCGAGATATTGGAGTGGGCGCATTCGGTGACGCGGTCACCCCGATGGAAGATCGCCTCGTCCGCTCCCGCTTCGGTTGCCTGAATGGAGGCAAGAACGGTGGGAAGCAGATTCAGCGTTTTCATATTGCAGTGAAGGAAGCGGGTGTCCTCCACCGTAATGGTTTTCATGGGGGTATAGCAATCTCTTAGCTTCATGGGGCGAATGGTGACCCAGATATTCGCGGTTAGCGGGGTGGCGGGGGCGTGAGACCGCATCTCGGTGCCGCGGGAGATCTGCCAATAAACCAGCTGTTCGTCGGAATCTACCTTTTTGATCAAAGAGAGGATCAAGTCCGAGAATTCCTCCTTTGTTATGCCGATCCGAATCCCCAATGCCTCGGCGCCGATATAAAGGCGGTCCATGTGCTCGTTCAGCGCATAGGGCTTGTGGTTTCTCGTATAAACGACCTCAAACAGTCCGTCACCGAAATAGCAGGCGCGGTCGTTCATGGGAACGCTCATATTTTCGATTAGATCGTATGTTCCGTTATAATAGCCGAGATTTTCCATGATAGGACGGGCAGTTCCTTTCCCAGAATTTTTTAGGGGAGAGATTTCTTCCCCTTTCATTTGAATCACAAGGGTATTATATCATATCGCGGCACGCTTGTCAAGAGAACGTGTGCGCGCTGTCACCTATTTTCTCCTGCGCGGAGAGCCCTCCTCGGAAGGTCCTCCGCGCAAGAGATCAGGATCTCCGTTGCTTTCTGATCCCAAAAAATTTTCGAAGGAAGGGAGCCAGAATTGCCGGAGAATGAATGAGTACAATTTTCATGAGATGATCCTTTCGTTAAAGTCAAAATGTTGAATGATCCGTAAGTATCAGGGGCGGTGGCAAAGCAACAGAAGTCCCGCCAGTAACACCACTCCCGCCTCAAGGAAGGCAAGAAAATAGCCGGGGAGAAGAAAAGAGACTAAGATTCCCGCTCCGAAGCAGACGGTACAGATCCCGACCAGCCGTCTCGAATTCATCTGGCACATATCACACACCTCCGTTTCTCTTTCAGTATATGCGACGGGTGCACGGATCGTTCCTCGGGGGAAATATCTTGCGTTCATTTCTCATATAGTAAGATATAGGTATCTTTTGGGAGGATCAGAATGAGCGCGATCGGTGGAGGGATCTGTTATGGAAAAAGCCTGTCGGCATCGGAGCTGATGCTGACGATGAGTCGGGCAATGCTGCTAAGGGGAAGAGAGCAGAGAGGGGCGTATATCAGGGAGGGCGGATGGCTGTTTCATAACCGTTCATCGGCGGACGGCGGGGCGCCTTGGTTTCGACAGCCTCTTACGCTCAAAAAAGAAGGGCATCCGTATACCGTAGTATTGGACGGACGAATATGGGGCAGAGGGAACTTAAGCGGACTTTCGGGGGATATTACCTCGGAAAGTGACGCCATGCTGGCGCTGGAGTGTTATCTTGCTTATGGCGCGTCCTTTCTGAAGCACCTTGACGGCACCTTTGCTTTGGCTATCTGGGACGAGAGACGGGGGGAGCTGATCCTTGCCGTGGATCAGGATGGGAGCAGACCGCTGTTCTATCTGCAGCAGGGAGAGGAATTTTTCTTTTCCTCGGAGATCAAGGGGCTTCTTCGCGCCATGCCAAGCGGTGCTGTGATCGACAGGCAGCGTCTGCATACGCACTTGACAGCCCCCATGGGCAGTGTTGGCGGAGGAGATCTATATCGCGGAATCGGATCCTTGCCCGCGGGGCACTGCATGATTCTTTCCCGTATGGGGGCGGCGCTGTTTCCCTATGAGAGTGAGGGAGAGAAATCGTCGGAAACACCCAAAATAGCGATTCCTTTGGAGTGGTACTGCCCCGAGGAGGTGGGGCTGCGAGAGATGATGACCGAGATTCTCTTTGCCTTTGACTATCCTCAGTTTGATCATTGGATGCCCTCGCTTTTGCATACGATGGATCGAAGAAAGGAGAAAAATCTGGTGGTGGCGGACGAAATCCTTCACGGAGATATCGGATATGCAAGGGAACGGGCAGACCGCTTAGGACAGAGCCGAGGGCGGGTACTGATCCCCGTTTGTGCGGAGACGGCGGTGACGAAGGAGCGGGAGCTGAAGCAAATGGATCGGAGAATGCGACACCTTTTGGAGGAGGCGGATACCGCCGTTCTGGATCACTTGTACGGTGCGGATTGGCGTACCGCTTCGGAGCGGGAAAAGAACACCGCCAAGCGGATACGAATGCTGGGAATCCTTTATCAGAGTGTACTGTGGAATCAGCACTATTCCTTGTTTCTGGCATGAAAAAGGGAAGTTGTTTTTCGGTATTCTATAAAAATAAAAAATACGGCATATCTCGTCCGAGATATGCCGTATTTCAGAAAAATCACTCTACCACGGTGGTGCCGTAGTCGGAGAAGGTAAGCGTAATATTGCCGGTGGTTTCGTGGTGTAACTGGTCGGTTTCGTTATACACCGCTTCGCTGATCCAGAACACGAAGGAGGTGACGCTTCCCTTTGCATCAAAGGTTACGATACCGTCCCGCATGGTTTCCATGATGTAGTAGCCGCCGTCCTGTTCCAGCTTGGTCTGTACCTCTTTTGGCATTTTGTACGCCTTCAGCTCCAGATCGTAAGCAAAGTTTTCCTTCTCGGCGAGAAGGGAGAGGAAGATGGCGAGGAACATGTCTCTTTGGTGGGCGGCCTCTTCTCCTTCGAAGGTAAGCTCATCGCCTTCGGGTTCCCCTGTTGTTGAGATGGAGGACATGGAGCGATATACCTTGTTCTCCGTGATCTTTACCACATGCTCCTGCTTTCCGTCATTGTCGGTATCAAAGGTGTAGTGAATGGTGACGTTATCGAACTTCTGCTCGGCAACAGCGGCTTCCCATTCTTCCTCTTCTACCGCGCCCTCCAGGGTAACGTTTTCTTCACCCTTGACGGTGCCGCAGACCTTGCAGGTATAGGTTATGTCAGCCGTGGTTTCCTCCATGGTTCCATCCTTGACAGTGCCTTCGTCCCATTCGTGTTCAGCCTTGCCATCGGTCAGGAGGCAGTTGTCGCCCATGCATTCGTGCCAGTGGTGGGTTCCGTCTGCCGCCCACTCCTCCTTGAATTCGCACACGTGCTCCTCACAAGAAGACAGCACCGCGCAAAGCGAGAGAGTGAGGATAATGGCAAGAGAAAGTGAAATCAATCTTTTCATAATACAAACTCCTTTTCGGTTATTGGGGCAAGGGAGTCTCAGAGCTCCTTGCCGTAACCACATTATAGCACTACGAATGGAAAAAAGCAACTGTTTATTGAATTTTTTTGTTTCAAAGTAGTCGGGCTATATGCCACTCCTTATTCCCACGATCCGCTTTCCACGATATATATGCCGCCCTTGCGTACCGAAATGAGGGCGCAATTGCCCGTGATCTCGTTAGAAACGGCGTACTGAAAGCTTCGCTCTAAGGTCGCGTTCTTGAGGGGATATTTACAGCCCTCCACGCTGACTCCCCGCGCTCGCTCCGTGAGGGCTAGGAGAGATACGTAGCGGAAGCCGCCGCGGGCGAGCAGGGTACTGGTGGAGTGGAGAAAGCGCACTCGATTGTGACCGTTGGTGATCACGGCGTGAATCCGTTTTTTATTCAGATCCTCCAGAATGGCAAGATTGGAGAGGGTGTGATCCAGCCGACCGTCAAGCCCTCCCACGATAATGATCTCACTCGCCCCTTTTTTTACGGCGGTATCCACCGCCAGCTGGGTGTCGGTAAAATCCTTTTCCGCGGGAACCCGGAGCTTTTCTACCTTTTCCGGAATTTCGCAGTCTCCCAAGGAATCAAAGTCTCCCAGCAGAATGTCGGGGGTCTCCCCCAAAGCGACGGCGTTTTGGAACCCTCCGTCAGCGGCGATTTTCAGATCGTCCCCCTTGGGATGCTCGGTGATCCGATCGGCAAAGATTTTGCCGCCCGCATAAATAAACGCTCTCATATATGTACTCCTTTATGGATCAATTCCATTTCTTTTTTGCCTTAAGTGTCCCGTAAAGCTCACAAAAGCTTTCGTGACGGGTGCGAGGGATTTTGCCCTCCTTCACCGCCTCCAGAATGGCGCAGCCGTCCTCCTTGGTATGGGAGCATTTGGTGTATCGACAGTTCCCGATATGGGGTACAAACTCACGGAAGGTGGTGGGAAGATCCTCTTTATCAAAGAAATCAAAGCGCTCGAAATCCAGCATAGAAAAGCCGGGGGTGTCGGCAATGTAACCGCAGCACGCCTCTTCGGACAGACAGAAGAGCTCCACCTGTCTTGTGGTGTGGCGTCCTCGCTCGATTTTGCGGCTGATCTCCGAGGTGGAGAGCTGAAGATCGGGAAAGAGGCGATTCATCAGGGTGGACTTTCCGATGCCCGATGCTCCCGCAAAAGCGGCAATTTTGCCGTGGAGAGAGGTTTCGATATAATGACGTAGATCGGTGATTCCTTCTTCTTTTTGCGCGCTGGTGACGAAGTAGGTAAAGCCGCAGATCTCGTATGTTTTGCGAAGCCTCTCCGCATAGTCGGGATCCAGCTCCCGTTTGGTAATGACAATCACAGGCTCGATTCCATTGAATTCGGCAATGGAGAGCAGCTTGTCCGTGGTGGTAAGAATGGGAGTGGGAGATGCCGTCGCCATGGTGACGAACAGCACGTCCAGATTGGCAAGGGGAGGACGGATCAGCGCGCAGGAACGCTCATGGATGGAATCAATGACCGCTCCTCCACGCTCTCCCTTGTGGGAGGCTTCGCTCCCCGTCTGCTCGGCAGAATCCGAGAAAAGGACGGTAACCGTGTCGCCGGGGAGAGGGGTGATCCCCTCGTGGCGGAAGGAGCCGCGGGCGCGGCAAAGAACCTGCTCGCCTACGGGCAGGTGGCAGTCGGTGAGCAGACGGACCGTATACAGTCCGCCTACACCCTTCATAATTTTTCCGATTGCGGTTTGTTCCATGAAATCACGTCCTTTTTTAAGAGATCACGTAAAGATCCACCGTCACGGTGGAGGAGGTAATGGGAGCGCCGGGGAGTGGAGATTGGGTCATGACCGTTCCGCGACTTGCCATGCCACTCACGGGATAGACGGCGCCAATCACAAGACCGTATTCCCGAAGTCTCTCCTTTGCCTCCTTGGCGGTCATGCCGTAGAGATCGGGTACGGTGGGGATGGAATAACGGTCTCCCGCGCTGACGGTAAAGGATACGGTACTTCCGTCCTCCAGCCGCTCTCCCGCCGCCACGCTTTGGGCGATCACGGTGCCAACGGGCAAAGAGGAGGACTGATAGGTAACGCCTCCCGTTCGCAGAGATGCCGCGCGGAGAAGCGCGTCTGCTCGCGCCTCGGTCACACCGAAGAGAGAGGGAACCTGACGAAGAAGGATCTCCCTCCCAAGGCTCACCCGAAGAATGACGGAATCTCCCGTTTGGAGGGAGGAGCCCGAGGCGGGAAGGGTGTCGATCACCTTTCCTCGCGGAACGGTGTCGGAATGCTCTTCCCGTATCTTGGGAAGAATCCCCGCGTTTTGCAAAGAGAGAACGGCGTCTCGTCTGCTCTGACCCGCCAAGTCCTCCAAGGTGTAGCCCTCCTCGGAGCGGCTGACGGTCAACGTCACGGTACAATAGTCCTTTTTCTGATAGAGTCGACGTCTTACCCCTGCGTGGGGTGTTTGGGAGATGACCAGACCGTCGGGAACAAGGTCATTTTTTTCATATTGAATGATCAGATCAATGTAAGAGTCCTCGTCGGTGAGAACCGCGGAGGGGTCTTTTCCCACAAAATCGGGGATCGTCACACTGCGGTAGGAGCGCCCGTATCCCGCAAAGAGTCCCAGGAGAACGCCGCCCGCCGCGAGAGCGGTGACCAGAACAGAGGCGCAGAGAGCACCCGAGAGAATGGGAAGCGCGTGGATCGTACCCCCCTTTTTTTTTCTCTTGAGCCGTCGAAGCAGCTGTCGTGTTCTGTGCCAAAGAAGGCTGGCTCCCGCCTCGATTGCTGTTTGGCAGGTGCGAAGAAAGGCAATCAGCTTCCTGCCATGCTTCCTCTTTGTCCGTTTTTTCTTTTGGCGAGGCTCGTCCATATCCCCGAATTCAAAGAGGATCTCCTCTACGGGCTCAGGCAGACGGGTGGCGGCGCGAAGCGTATCCGCCCCCTTGAGCCGAAACCTTCGGCGACGGGAGGGCAGGGTAGACTCGGAGTTGGGTGAAACGTTTTTTTTCGACACACGGAAACGGTATTTCATAGGAAAATACTCCTTTTGCGTTATGTAGGTGTCGAAAAAATCTTCTATATTATGATTTGCTTTCCTCCGCGCGCCGCAGCTGTCCGCAGGAGGCGTTGATGTCCGAGCCGAGACGGCGACGGACGGTGGCTCGGATCCCTTTTTTCTCCAAGGCGGCGGCAAATGCCGCGACAGCCTTCTTGTCCGAGGCGGAGAAGCCTGTTTCGCTGACGGGGTTGACGGGAATCAGATTGACGTGTATGGGGAAGGAGCCATGATCGGCGGGAGAGCGGAGACTGCCGTTGAGAAGCCTTGCCAGACGTAGGGCGGCATCAGGGGAGTCGTTCTTTCCCGCGATGAGCGTATATTCAAAGGAGATCCTTCTGCCGGTGGCGCGGTAATAGTCGCGACAGCTCGTCAGAAGCCGATCGATATTCCATTTTTTATTGACGGGCATAATGGTATTTCTCGTCTCGTCATCCGAGGCGTGAAGAGAGATAGACAGAGTGATGGGAAAATTCTCTTTCGCCAGACGGTCGATCTTGTCACACAGACCGCAGGTGGAGAGAGAAATATGGCGATATCCGATATTCAGCCCCTTCTCGTGTCCCACCAGACGAAGAAATCTTGTGACGTTGTCGTAGTTGTCCAGAGGCTCTCCGATGCCCATCATGACCACGCCGTCGATCCGCTCTCCCGTGTCCTTGGAGGCGGCAATGATCTGTCCCAACATTTCCGATGGGGTCAGATCCCGTATCTTGCCTCCAATCGTAGAGGCGCAGAAGGCGCAGCCCATACGACAGCCCACCTGGGAGGAGATACAAATGGTGGTTCCGTGCTTGTAGCGCATCACCACGCTCTCCACGCAGTTGCCGTCCCTCAGGGCAAAGAGGTATTTGACGGTTCCGTCCAGTGCCGAGACCAGCTTGCGTCGGATGGTAGGCAGATAAAAGTAGGCGCGTTCCTTCAGCTTTGCCACGGTTGTCTTTCCTACGTTGGTCATCTCCTCGGGGGAGATACCCCGATGAAGCTGGACAAACAGTTGCTGCGCTCGGTATTTGGGTTCTCCAAGAGAGACCACAAGCTCTTCCAGCTCCTCGGGCAGGAGCGACAGCAGGTCAATTTTTTCGGTGGTGCTCATATCGGTATCGCTCCTTTCATAAAAGCGTCATTTTCTGGTCAGCTTCGCGATAAAGAAGCCGTCGGTGGGGGCCTGATCGGGCAGAAGGGTCAGGTATCCCTTGTTTGCCGCAATTCCGCCCACGGAAAAGGGAACGAGGGAAAAGTCGGGATGGCTCGTCAGAAACCGTTCCACGTTTCCTTCGTTTTCCTCTGGAAGAATGGTACAGGTGGAGTAGACCAGCGTGCCTCCGTTTTTTACGTATCGGCAGGCGTTTTCCAGAATTGCCAGTTGAATGTCGGGCAGGGCAGAGGAGGCGGCGGGGTCTTTGTAACGAAGCTCGGGCTTTTTGCCGAGCACTCCGAAGCCGGAGCAGGGAACGTCACACAGAACGCGGTCGGCTTTTCCTTCCATTTCGGGTAGAAAATTCCTTCCGTCACGGACGGAGGGGGTAATGATAGTAATACCCAATCTCCTCGCTCCCGATTCGATCAGAGGGAGCTTTTTTTCGTGAAGATCGTAGGAGAGGACGACTCCCGCGTTTTTCATACGGATTGCCGAGCCAAAGCTCTTGGAGCCGGGGCAGGCGCAAATATCCATTATCGTTTCTCCCTCTCGCGCGTCCAATACCTCTACGCAGAGCTGGGAGGCTTCGTCCTGAACGAAGAAAAAGCCCTCCTCAAAACCGTACAGCTCCCGTACTGATCCTCGTACCGACAGACCGTTCGGCGCGTGGAGGGTGGGGAGCGATCCGGGAATTTCTTTTGCCAGATTCTCACGGGAGATTTTCAGGGTGTTGACCGAAAGGGTGGTTCCCCCGTGATTCGAAAAGCTTTTCAGAATCGATTCGGCGCGGTCCGCGCCGTATACGGCGATCAGCTTCTGACAAAGAGGGAGACAGACCGAGCAGGCAACCGAGAGATACCTTGCCTCGTCCTCGGCGCGGTCGGGGAGTGTTGTGGCGGGTGCCCGTGTCGCTGCCCGCAGAACGGCGTTGACAAAGCCGGAGGTTTTTCTCGAAACCAAGGAAACGGTTTCGCTGACGGCGGCGTGAGGGGGGATCCGATCCAAAAAGAGAAGCTGATACAGCCCCAGACGCAAAGCGGTCTTGACGGAGAGATCCAGCTCCGATGCGGGACGGCTTGAGAGCCGGTCGATCTGGAAATCCAGCGTGATTCGCCGCTCGGTTACGCCGTAAACCAAGGTGGCGGCAAGAGAACGGTCGGCGCCGTCAAGCCCACTGTGAGACAGGGCGTGATCCAAAGCAATATTTAAGAATTGATCGTTGGTTTCGATCCGTTGCAAAAGATCGAACGCAAGGCGTCTTGCCGTCATAAGTCGCTCCTGTTCTGAAAAGTTTATTTTAGGATATCTCCTACGGCAACCTTTCTGCCGCGGATAAAATCGGTTGCAGCCATGCGGGATTTTCCCTCGGGCAGAACGCCTGTCAGGAGGACCGATCCGCGGCGGCAAGCAACGGTAATTCCTCCCTCCAGAGAGAGAACCTCACCGGGGGTATCGTGTGCCGTATCGGTATTCACCAGACGGGACTCTGTTACCTTCAAGAGCTTTCCGTCTGCGGTGTGAGTAAAGGAAAGGGGAATGGGAGACAGACCGCGAATCCGGTCGTGTACTTCCTTGGCGTCACGGTCAAAATTCAGGGCGCAGTCCTCTTTGGTGATCTTTGCCGCGTAGGTTGCGAGAGCCTCATCTTGGGGAATTCGTTGCACGTCTCCCGTCTCCAGTCCGCCCAGCGTGCGGACGATCATAGAAGCGCCCAGCTCTCCCAGCTTATCGTGAATGGTCTCAAAATTATCATTTTCCTCAATGGCAATCTCTTCCTTGAGAAGCATGTCGCCCGTGTCCAGCCCTACGTCCATATACATGGTGGTAATGCCGGTTTTTGCCTTGCCATCCAGAATTGCCCGTTGCATGGGGGCGGCTCCCCGATATTCGGGAAGCAGAGAGCCGTGGACGTTGATACAGCCAAATCGGGGATAACGGAGTACAGACTCCGGCAGGATCTTGCCAAAGGCAACCACCACGATCACCTCGGGATCCAGCTGCCGCAAAAGCTCGGCAAAGGCATCGTCCTTGAGGGTGGCGGGCTGATATACGGGGATTCCTTCCTTTTGCGCCGCCACCTTTACGGGGGGCGGAGTCATGGTGTATCCTCTTCCGCGGGGCTTATCGGGCTGTGTAATGACCGCCACGATCTCGTGTCCCGCCTCGATCAAGGCGCGCAGAGAGAAGACCGCGAAATCAGGGGTGCCCATAAATACAAGCTTCATTTTTTACTCCTTTCGCGGCGCTTAGTTGGAATCCAGCATCCGAATGGCGCAGTCGATGTAGAGCTTTCCGTCCAGATGGTCGATCTCGTGACAGAATGCCTTAGCGAGAAGTCCGGAGCCGGTGATATCGAAGGTCTCGCCTTTGCGGTTCATTGCCCGAACCGTTACGTGCATGGGACGGCGTGTGATGCCCCATCTGCCGGGGACTGACAGACAGCCCTCCTCGCTTTCCTGCTCGCCGGAAAAGGCGATGATCTTGGGGTTGATCAGTTCGATCAGACCCTCGTCGGGGGTCTCGATGACCACGATTCTTCGCAGAACGCCTACCTGGGGGGCGGCAAGACCTACTCCGTCAGCGGCGCGCATGGTCTCAACCATGTCGTCCAGCAGAGTCAGAACGCGGGGAGTAATGCAATCTACAGGGCGGCACACCTTGCGAAGAGCGCTGTCGCCAACCTTTACTATTTTTAATTTTGCCATGATAGTCTCCTTTTCGTTTTCATCATAATGAGGAGGGGTTAAAATCCACGGAGAGGGTCAAGCCCTTTCCGGCGGATCCCGAGAAAAAGCGCAAAAGCTCGTCAAACAAAGCGCGGCTGCGCTTGTTGAGACGGCATTTGATCACCATTCTCATGCGGAATTTGTTTTCCACCTTGTAAACGGGAGCCTCGAAGGGACCGTAGGTCACCATGGGAACGTCCCGATAGTCTCCCTCTAAAAATTCTTTCATTTTTTCGGACAAAACAGCCGAAGCGCGCATCAGCTCAATTTCCTCGGAAGAGGTGAGCATCAGAGAAACAATGTCGCAGAAGGGCGGAAATACCAGAGCCTTCCGCAGACGGATCTCGGCGTTATAGAATGCTTCGAAATCCTGAGAGCTGGCAAGACGAATACACTCGTGGTCGGGGTTGTTGGTCTGAATGATCGCTTCTCCCGCCTTATCGGACCGTCCCGCCCGTCCTATCACCTGAGTCAGCATCGCGAAGGTGCGCTCTGCCGCCCGATAGTCGTTGAGATAGAGGGACGCGTCTGCCAGAAGAACGCCCACCAGTGTCACGTCGGGGAAGTCGTGTCCCTTGGTAACCATCTGGGTACCGAGAAGCACGTCTGCCTCGTGTCGGCGGAATTTTCCAAGCATCTCCTCATAGGAATATCGGGAGGAGGTGGTGTCGGTATCCATTCTCAAAATTGAGGCGTCGGGTAAGAGCTCGGACAGCTCCTGCTCTACCCGTTGCGTTCCAAATCCCATACGCGAGAGATGTGGACTCTCACAGGAAGGGCAGACCGTGGGAAGGGGGGCGCGACGACCGCACCAATGACAGCGAAGCTCTCCCTTTTCGTAGGAATTGCCCAGGGTATGATAGGTCATGGAAACACTGCAGGTGGGACAGCGAACCGCCTCTCCGCAGCTCCGACAGCTAATGAAATTATTATAACCGCGACGGTTCAAAAACAGAATGGATTGGTTGCTCTGTCCACGGTTTTTCACCAGTCGCTCGCAGAGCAGCGTGCCCAGCGGGGAGACCACTCCCGCGGCAGAATCCTCCCGCATGTCGGCAATGGTGACACGGGGGAGAGAAGCGCCGCCATATCGGTGCTTCAAGGAGATTAGCGTGTACGTCCCTTCTTTTGCTTTGTAGTAGCTTTCAAAAGATGGGGTAGCAGATGCCAGAAGCATCAGCGCCTTGTGATGGGCGCAACGGAATCGGGCGATGTCTCTGGCGTGATATTTTGGGTTCATGTCGGATTTGTAGGTGTGCTCCTGCTCTTCATCCATGATGACCAGTCCCAGATCCTCCAACGGCGCAAATATGGCAGACCGCGTACCAATGACAACGTCTGCGCCGCCTGCGCGGATGCGGCGGTAGGTGTCCAGCCGTTCTCCCGCGGAGAGACCGGAATGGAGAATAGCGACACGTTCCCCGTATCGGGAGCAAAAGATAGAAAGGGTCTGCGGGGTCAGGGCAATCTCGGGCAGAAGAAGGATCACGCTTCGGTTTTTCGCCAACACGTGGTCGATCATTTTCATCATCACCGAGGTCTTTCCGCTTCCCGTTACGCCGTGCAACAGTGCCGCTTTTGCTTCTCCCGAATCGGACAGAGCGCAAAGGGTGTTGTGAGCGGCGGTCTGTTCCTCGTTGAGTACGACCTCCCGCGCTTCGCTCTGCGGAATCGAAAGAATACTGCGATCCAACGCTTTTTTTGTTCGGCAAAGGATTCCTTTTCCGCAAAGGGCGGCGATCTGCGCCGCGGTGGCGCCGCAGGCATCCAACAGCGTCCTTTCCTTTATTTCCTCCTCGTCCGAATCCAACACGTATCTCAAAATCGAGAGATGATTGGCAGAGCGAAGGCGGATTTCGGAATCGGTTCCCTTCAGAATAGAATCAGCCCTCTCTCTCGGTATGGCAAGGGAGCAGTAGCTCTCGCTTTTTTGCTCCGTAGTCTTTAAAACGGTTTCCTTAACGATCCAGCCGTCGGTCAGCAACCGCTTCAGCGTTTCCGCGGTGGCGGGACCGAAACGAAGCTTCAGCAGCTCCTGTCCGGCGCTTCCTTTTTTGCGAATATAGTCAAAAATAAGGGTGGCAAGAGGATCAAGTTTTTTGAGCCTGTCCTGATTCTCCTCGACACCCTGTCGGGGCAGATAGCGCTCCTCCTGCCGTGCCAACGCAGAGATGGGCACCATGGCGCGAACGGCGTCGCCCACGGTGCAAAGAGTCTGCTCCTTCATGAAAAAGCAGAGTTTCAGCATCTCCTCGTTCAGAGAGAGGAGGGAAGGATCGCACACCGAAAAGATCGGCTTGCAGCCGATCTTTTCGTTATCCGGTTTTTCTTTTAGCGATACCACAAGACCCGTCCGCTTCCGATTTCCCGTTCCAAAGGGAACGGTGACGAAATTTCCGACCGCGATCCGCTCCCGAAGGTCGGGGGGGATAAAGTAATCAAAGGGGCGGTCGATACAGTAGGGGCTGTCCAGCAGATGTACGCCTGCGTATTCCGGCATATCCGGTCCTCCGACAGTAGTAATGGTAAAGAGAGAGTTACGCCTCTGAGGACTCAGCGTTCTCGGAATCCTCGGTCTCCGCGGCGGGAAGCTCTTCTTCCTCCTTGTGAACGATCTGATACTCCCCACTGTGGATACGGGTGATGGCGTTTTTCACTGCCTTCTCATCCCGATATTCCTTGTTGATCATGCTGATCAGATTGCGATCGGTGTCCTTGTTGCCGGTTGCCGCTTTCTCCGCTGCCTCGCGCTGTCTGACGTACTCGTCGGTGATAAGACGGGCGCACTTGGCGGTAGCGAGAGCCAGCTCGTAGCGGTTGAATTCGTCTCGGGTCAGTTCCTTAATGGTGGGGTAAAGCATAGTTTGTTCTCCTTGTTTCTGTATTTCGTTAAAATGTTGATTATGAAAAATAACGAGTCCCCGCATCCTTGTTGCGTCGCAGGGAATGGTGCTCGGATCGAATGATAGCGAGAATGTCCTCTGCCGCCTCCCGATCCATGCCGTCGTAATTGTAAACAACGTAGTCGTAGTAGTCAAGCGCCATCATCTCTTTTCGCGTTTGTGTCAGGCGCTCCAAAATCTTATCCTCATTTTCGGTACCTCTGCCTCGCAGCCGCGCCTCCTGTACCGCAAAGGAGGGGGGGAGAAGCATGATCAGCACGGCGTCCGGATAGGCGCGCTTGATGTTTTTTGCGCCCTCTACCTCAATCTCAAGGATCAGGTTCTTGCCCGAAGCCAGAACTGCCTCCGCTTCCTTGCGGGGGGTTCCGTAGTAATTGCCGCAATACTCGGTGTATTCCAGCATGTCGCCGTTTTTGATGCGGAGGAGAAACTCCTCCTTGGTGATGTAATGGTAATTTACCCCGTCTACCTCACCGGGGCGAGGAGCGCGGGTGGTTGCCGATACCGAGTAGGAAAAATCGCCCGTTTTCAGCAGATGGGCGTTTACGGTACCCTTGCCGCTTCCGGCAGGACCCGAAATGACGATCATCAGTCCTTTTTTCATCGCCATACCTCCCACCTCATTCCTCGGATTCCTCGTCAGCGGAGGAATCGTTGTTGTCCAGACGGTTTGCGATGGTCTCCGACTGAATAGCGGAGAGGATCACGTGCTCACTGTCGGTGATGATCACGGCACGGGTACGGCGACCGCAGGAGACGTCGATGACCCGTCCGCTGTCCTTGGCGTCCTGAATCAGACGCTTGACGGGAGCGGAGTCGGGGGATACGATGGTGACGATGCGGTCGGATGCCACCATATTTCCAAAGCCGATATTGATGAATTTCATATGTATACGTCCTTTATATTTCGAGCTTATTCAATATTCTGAATCTGCTCTCTGATTTTTTCGATTTCGCATTTAATGTCCACCACAAGACGCGCGATGGAGGAATTTTGACACTTGGAACCGATGGTGTTTGTTTCGCGGTTGAGCTCTTGTACCAGAAAATCAAGGCGTCTGCCAACGGGCTCGTCGGAGGAGAGGATGTCGGTAAAGCCGTCGAAATGGGAGCGAAGCCGTACCAGCTCCTCGTCGATGGCAACGCGGTCGGCAAAGATGGCGCATTCGGTCAGGATCCGATTTTCGTCAAAGGCGATCCGATTGTCGGAAAGCATCTCCCGCAGACGCGCCTCCAGCTTTTGCCGATAGGTTTCTCCGTCTGCCAGAGAAAGCGTCTCGATCTCGCATACCTTCTCGCGAATGGAGTCGATCTTTTCCTCCAGATCACGGCGGATGTTCTCTCCCTCGCGGGTGCGGGCGGCGATGAATCTCGCCAGCGCCTCGTCCAGAACGGATCTGAGGTCGTCCCAGTCTCGCTCGGTGTCCTCCTCCGGTTTGCGAATCAGAAACAGATCCCGATTCTGCGCCACGGTCATAATACTGATGTCATCCTTTAAGCCGAAGGTTTCTCCAAGCTGCCGCAAAGCGGAAAGATAAGCGGCGGCATAGCCCTCATCCAACGCGATTTGCGCCGTGGGAGAATCGATCACGTCCACCCCAACGAATACGTCTACCTTGCCGCGGGATACGCCGGAGGCGAGAAGATGGGGCTTGATCTTTTCCTCCAAAAAGGAGAAGGTTCTCGGCAATTTCACCGAGCAATCAAAAAAACGGTTGTTGACCGAACGGATCTCTACGGTAATATCTTTTCCGCCAACGGTGGCTCTTGCTCTGCCGAAGGCAGTCATGCTTCTGATCATAGGACGTTCCTTTCATAGAGATATATCTATACATAATAATTATACCCTCTTTTTTTTCTCTTGTCAACGGAATTTTAAATTTTGAGGAAATCCATACAAGTTTTTTTCGAAAAACTCCGAAAAAATGAACATTTTTATGGTTTCGCGAGTAATTTTTCAAAAAATATTGATAAATATTAAAAAAAGCCCTTGAAATTTTCTTGAAAATGGTGTAAAATAAACTGAATTGATATGCATACTCTGTGAGGATGCAACGAGAAAAATTTATTTCGGAGGATTTTTAAATATGGTAGTAGCAGGCGATTTTAAAAACGGCATCACCTTTGACATGGACGGTAACGTTTATCAAGTTATCGAATTCCAGCACGTAAAGCCCGGTAAGGGAGCTGCGTTCGTTCGTACCAAGATCAAGAACGTAATCACCGGATCCGTGATTGAGAGAACCTTCAGCCCCACGGACAAGTTCGAGAACGCGTACATCGAGAGAAAGGAAATGCAGTATTCCTACAACGACGGCGATCTCTACTATTTTATGGATATGGAGACCTTCGATATGCTGCCCCTGAACAGCGATAAGCTCCCCGAGAGCTTCCAGTTCGTCAAGGAGGAGATGCTGTGCAAGATTCTTTCCTACAAGGGCAACGTATTTGCCGTAGAGCCCCCCACGTTCGTAGAGCTGGCAGTTACCCAGACCGATCCCGGCTTTGCAGGCAACACCGCAACCAACACCCTCAAGCCCGCAACTCTGGAGACCGGTGCTGTGATTAAGGTTCCGCTCTTTATCAACGAGGGCGAGGTTCTGAAGATCGATACCAGAACCGGCGAATATCTGTCTCGCGCGTAAGCCCGAGACCGATGGTGGAGGTGTGAGATGACACTGAATGAAAGAGCCGCCTATATTAAGGGATTGGCAGAGGGAATGGAGCTGGATACCGCTTCCAAGGAGGGTAAGATCATTGCCGCTCTGATCGAGCTCTGCTCGGATATGGCAGAGGAGATTGCCGCGCTGGACGAGGCTGTGGATACGGTTCACGCATACTGCGAGGAGCTGGATGAGGATCTGGGTGCCGTAGAGGAGTATCTGCTGGATGAGTGCGACTGCGACGACGAGTGCGATTGTGATTGCTGCGACTGTTGCGATTGTGACGACGAGTGCGATTGCGACGACGAGGAGGATTACTTTGAGGTAGAATGCCCCGCTTGCGGTGACACCATTTGCTTCGATGGAAGCATTGACCCCGAGGAGCTGACCTGTCCCGCATGTGGCGAAAAGTTTGAGTGCCTGATTTCCGAGGAGGATCTCGAGGCGTTGGATGCCGAGTAATTTTGAAAAATAAGGAAGAGCGTTCTCCCAATGAGGAGAACGCCCTTTTTTAAATTTTTTTCAAAAAGGACTTGTATTTTTGGAATAACCGTGGTATAATAACTATACAATGTAGTATTGAACACCACATAACAAGGAGAAAGATATAATGTCCACTGCTCGAATCAGATTGCGGGATCGGATCCTGCCCACGTATACCAAAGGGGAAGAAGTGTTTAATATGGTGTCTCATATCGTAGGGGGCGCCATTGGTATTGCCACACTGGTATTCTGTGTTTTAATTCCCGCCCTTCGGGGAAGCGTCGCGGGGGTTATTTGCGGCGCCGTGTTCGGCTTTTCCATGACGGCGTTGTACTGCATGTCCAGTATCTATCACGGCTTGCGTCCGAATCTTGCCAAGCGGGTCTTTCAGGTGATGGATCACTGTACCATTTACTTCTTGATCGCGGGAACCTATACGCCTATTTTGATTTGCTGTATGGCAAAGTACTATCCCGTGGCGGCGTGGATCACCTTTGGCGCGGTCTGGGGATTGGCGGCACTTGCCGTCACGCTGACCGCGATTGATCTTCATAAATATAAGGTGTTCAGCCAGATCTGCTATATCGGTATGGGTTGGGCGGTGATTTTCAGTATGCGGCAAGCTTTCCACTCCCTTGGGTTGTACGGCTTTTTGCTGGTGCTGGGGGGCGGCATACTCTACACCGGCGGAGCTATCTTTTTTCGCGTGGGAAAGAAGAAAAAATATTTTCATTCGATCTTCCATTTAATGACGCTGGCGGGAAGCGTTTGTCACGCTCTTGCCGTCATGTTCTTCGTGTTGTGGCGGGTTTGATTGATACAAAAAACCGTAGGGATTTGCGTCCCTACGGTTTTTGTTTATTTTTCAATCAGATAGACCTTGGCGTTTTGATCCTTGAAGATTGTTTCAATGGTTTTGTCCGCCCGACGGTCAAAGGGCAGAATGGGGGGCTCGGCAAGCTCGTTTCCGCCGTACTGCCCCAGAGGCTTATCCTCGTTTTGCAGATAAGTATTTTCATACATCACGGGGCAGGATTCTTCCTTCTGTGCCACCAGATGAAGCATGCGGTAATTTGCCTCACCGAAGATATTATGATGGATCGAGAAATCCGATGCGGTATTGACGTAGCTCCAGCCCTTGATATGAGCGGGGGTGTGGGTGTTGTGCCTCTGCTGTCCCCAGCCGTAGCCCGAATGGCGAATGATGTTTCCGCACATCTCCACGTTCTTCATATAGCTTTCGGTATCTCCGTTCTGTTGATCCAAAAAATATTCAATACCGTAAACGCAGTCCTCGATCAAGTTATTGGCATAGCGGATATTTTCCATGGCGTAGGGCGTCCCGCCGGTGTTGACCTGATGGGTAATTCCTGCGTCGAAGCACTGATATATATAGCAGTTTTCCACCACGTAATCGTTACAGCCGCCGTAGATCTCAACGGCATTGCCGAAGCGGGTCACCGTTCCTCGCTTGCCCTCGGGATAATTGGGATCGGTTCCGAAATAGTGCTGGATCTGTCCGCCGATCCAGCCCATCTCACAGTTGGTTACGTGAAGTCCCGTAATGCAAGGACCGCTGCCACCGATGGCAAAGCCCGCGTATTGGATGCAGAGATTGTCAAAATGGGCGTAGGATGCCTTACTGCGCAAACGGAAAACAACCTGCTGGGAGATTGCTTCTACCGTATCAAAGACAAGGGCGGGATTTCCGCGATCGCAACGCAGATAAAGATCCCCAAGACCGCCAATGGGATCGGGAATAGGGAAATCCTCTCCCTTGGAGGGATGGGTGGTCATCTTATCCTCAAAATGCCAATAGAGATCCAGATCGCGGATCATTTCCTCTGCCATCACGAAGGGTTTGCTTTCATCGTCACGGCAAACGAAGCGTCCTCCGATATAAGAGGGGATCAGCTTGATGGAAAGCTGTTCTCCCTCGTTAAAAACGATGGTTCCCACGTCAAGGATTTTCTCGCCCCATTTCCAGATGTGATGAGCGGAGTCGACCTCCTGCCAGAGAGAGGGCTCCTTCAGATCCCGCGCCGCACCAAAGAATTTCGGCTTATCACCCTCTCCGTAGGCACCTACGGTAAAGTGTGGGGCGGCAATTCGGATTCCGCCGCGGAAGAGATCGCCTCGGCGGAAGAGAACGGTATCTCCCTCGCAAAACTCGAATTCTCCTACCTTGGCAAGAGTTTTCCATGGCGTATCGGGGCTGCGACCGTCATTGGTATCATCGCCCTCGTTGCTGACGTAATAGCACGTGCCCATGATCGTAAGCGTGTCGGGGGTGTTTCGTATTTCCGATTTTCTTTTTTCTGTCAGTGCGTCGAATTCCGCGACGGTTTGCTTGGTAGCGGTGATCAGCATAGAGATAGCTCCTTTTTCTTTCCCGATAGGGTTCTTTGATTTGCTTCATTATAGCATAATATTAACGATAATGCAATAGAAAAAATGAAAAAGAAATAAGAAACAAAGAAAGGAATTTTTTTGGTGATTCGTCAAATTGCACAACAAAAATCGGTAAATGGTCAAATTGCCTTAAAACGACCTTCGGAAGAAGGAACCAAAGAGAAAGAAAAATAAAATAAAAGAGCACCTCCCAAACGGGATGTGCTTTTTTGGCGGAGAGAGTGAGATTCAGAACTCGTAGCGCAACCTGCGGTTTCGCTGGCAAATTACGCCGCAGAAAGGGCATGGGAAAGTAAGGTTGTAATTTGCGCCGTGAGTCTCATTCCCACTCCTCGCACAAAAAAAGCACACCATATGGTGTGCTTTTTTGGCGGAGAGAGTGAGATTCGAACTCACGGTAGGGTATTAGCCTACACACGATTTCCAGTCGTGCGCCTTAGACCAACTCAGCCATCTCTCCATGCCGACCAGTGTATTATATCATATATTTTTTCAAAAATCAACCCCTTTTTTAAATTTTTTCAAAAATTTTTCGTAGAATTTTTTTGGCGTAAAAAAGCCGATAAAAAGCCGAAAAAATGGGGAAAAAGGGTTGACTTTCCTATTAAATGTTGGTAGAATACACGAAGAAAAGAAAATAAGGAGAGCGCCGATTCGGTTGCGACGGGGAAAATGGATGCTCGGATTTTAACCAATCAAAAGCTGACGGATGATCAGCTGAGGACCATTGTCTCGCTGGGAAGCGAGGAAGAGCCTGTGCTTTTTGCTGTGGTGGGAGCCATCTCAAAGGAAGCAAAGTACGGAGTCAACGTGCTTCTGGCTACGAAATCTCACTTGTTCACCTACGATTTCCAAAACGGGAAACGCTCGGAGAGATTCGCTTTTTGTCAGGTGAAGGAGATTTACAACAAGCGGATGTACGGAAACGGAATGATGCGCCTTGTCACCGAGGACGGTGTCAAGCACGATCTGTTTCGCTTTACCTTTACGGTAACGGCACTCTGTGACGCGGTACTGACCTACGTTACGAGCATCCGTGACGGAGAGGACCCCGCGGCGGCGCTGGACGCCATGTCCGCCGTTTACGAGAAGATGCTGTCAGTCTGCCCCAAATGCGGACGCACTCTTTCCGCCCCCGGCGTTCCCTGTATTCACTGTATGAACAAGGGAAGGGTAGTAAAAAAATTCTGGCAGTATCTCAAGCCGGAGATCCCGATTCTGATCGTGGCGGTGGTGATGTCCATTATTACCACAGCCATCGCGCTGGTTCCCCCGCTTCTGACGAAGGAGTTGGTGGATACCATCCTGCCGAATAACAACAGTCGCATGCTGACGGTTGTGGTGGTGGGATTGGTCTCCTTGCATCTGGTGCATTATATTATTTCGGGATTTCGCGGCTATTTGCTTCGAATCTCCGGGAACAAGATCGTGGCAAGAATACGCTGTGAGGTTTATGAGAAAGCCCAATACCTGCCCATGCGGTTCTACGACAAGACCTCTACGGGCTCGGTCATCAACCGAATCAGCAGCGATACGGCAACCATTCAGGCGTTTATGCTACGTATCACGCAGGAGGTTGTGGTTCAGTTCTTTAAGCTTGTGGGTATCGTTGTTATCATGCTGGTGTTGAATCCCAAGCTCACCCTGTTCTCTCTGATTCCCGTTCCTCTGATCGTCATCGGGTCCAGAATCTTCAAAAAGAAGATCGCTCCCTTTTACCGTCGGATCTGGCGTCGCTCCTCCGCGGTGACCTCGGTTCTTACCGATACGATCCCCGGTATTCGTGTCATCAAGTCCTTTACCAACGAGAAAAAGTCGGTGAAGAATTTTGACGGATGCGTGGAGGAATGGAGAAAGACCGATACGCGGGCGGGTCGGATTCTCAACGCCTATCCCGCCATCGTCAACGGCTTGATCGCATGCGGAAGCGTGGTGATCTGGGCGATGGGCGGTAATCTGGTGATCAGCGGCGCCATTCAGACGGGTCTGTTGGTTGCATTTATCTCCTACGCGACGATGTTTTACGATCCTGTAAATTTCTTTGCCAACTTCTCCGACTCCGTACAGAACGCCATGTCCTCGGTGGAGCGGATCATGGATATCCTAGATGCCGAGCCCGAGCACGATTTTGGCAAGGGCAATACGGATGCCGATATCGGAGGGCAGATCGTCTTCAAGAACGTCAGCTTCTCCTTTGACCGAACCAAGAAGGTCCTCAAAAATATCAACCTGACCATCGATCCCGGTGACGTGGTTGGTATCGTAGGCACCACGGGCTCGGGAAAGTCCACGCTGATCAATCTGCTTCTGCGGTATTATGATCATTATGAGGGAACCATCACCGTGGGCGGTGTGGATATTCGGGATATTGATATGCAATATTACCGTTCCTGCATTGGCTACGTACAGCAAGAGCCTCATATGTTCCACGATACGATCTTCAATAATATTGCCTATGGAGACGAAGGCTACTCGGTAGACGAGGTGATCAACGCGGCGGATATCGCAAACGCCCATGAATTTATCGTCCGTCAGCCCGACGGATACGATTCGGTTTTGGGCGAGCGAGGTGTGGGATTGTCAGGCGGTGAGCGCCAGAGAATTTCTATTGCCCGCGCCATGCTCCGAAATCCCAAGATGTTGGTCTTTGACGAGGCAACCGCATCGGTGGACTCCGAAACCGAGCATCTGATTCAGGACGCGATTGAAAACCTGATCAGCGGAAGGACCACGCTGATGATTGCCCACCGTCTTTCCACCCTGTCCAAGGCAAACAAGATTGTGGTGGTGGATAACGGAGCCATCATTGAATGCGGCACACCCGAGGAGCTGATGGCGCAGAAGGGTAAGTATTATAAGCTGGTTCAGATTCAGTCCATGTCCGATAAGCTTGCCGAGGAGCGTCGGGCGGAGAATTTTGAATGAGGAGGGGCGAAGAATGGGAAGAATTTACGTTGACCGTTATACGGGAAAAATCGAACGAACCGATCTGTATCTGGTCAAGCTGACCATGAAGGACGGCACGGTCTATGAGGATCTGGAGCCCCGCATGCTGTTTCCCTTTACCAATCATACCATGTATATCACGCTTCTTGACGATCACGAGAAGGAGCTTGGATTCGTACGGGATCTGGAGGAAATTGACGAGGACTCTCGCAAGGCGCTGGAGGAGTGCTTCCATGAATATTACATGATTCCCAAAATCTCCAGAGTTCTGGCTTGCGAGGATAAATTCGGAACGTTGAAATGGACGGTGGAGACCGATCGGGGAGAGATTACCTTCCGCATCCGAAACCGTCACAGCGACATTAAGCATTTGTGGGGGACCAAGCGGGTGATCGTCAGAGATTCTAACGATAACCGTTACGAGATCCCTGACTATACGGCAATGGATGCCAAGAGCAATCGCTTGCTGTTCTCGTATCTTTAAGAAAAAAGCGGAACCCTTGGGGTTCCGCCTTTTTTCTTTAAAAGTTCTCTTCAAAAAAACGCTTGAGCGTCTGTGCGCACTCCTCGGAATCCTCTCCCGCTGCCGTCACGGTAACGGTATCGCCGTGGCGGACGCCCAGCCCCATGACCGCCAGAAGCTTTTTCAGGCTTGCGGATTTTCCGTGGCAGGAAAGGGTGATCTCACAGGGAAAGGCCTGTGCCTGCCGTACGAGCAACCCTGCCGGACGGGCGTGAAGTCCGTTGGGATCCGTGATGGTATAATTAAAAGTATCCATAGTTCTTACCTCTCTATTGCTTTTCGGTTTTCTTATGCGTATCGCCGTGGCGAAGATCTGTGTTGCGGATTCTGTCCCGCAGTCGGAGGATATAGGAGGGAGAGACCGAGAGCTCGTCAATGCCCATACGCAAAAAGACCTCCGTCAGGGCGGGATCAGATCCCAGCTCACCGCAGATCCCGATCCATTTTCCGCGCTTGTGGGCATTGTCGGTTGCCGTTTGAATCAGGCGGAGAACTGCCTCGTGATGAGGATCGAAAAAGGGAGAAACACTTTGGTTTTGTCGGTCCAGAGCCAGTGTATATTGGGTCAGATCGTTGGTTCCGATGCTGAAAAAATCCACCAGCGGTGCCAGCCGATCACTGATGATGGCGGCGGCGGGGGTTTCGATCATGATCCCGATCTCGGTTCGGTCGGAATAGGGGATCTCCTCGGCGCGAAGCTCTTTCTTGACCCGCTCAACCTCCTCGCGAAGGCGAATCACCTCTTCCTCGGAGGTGATCAAGGGAAACATAATGGCAAGAGTGCCAAAGACCGAAGCCCGAAGAAGGGCGCGGAGCTGTGGCCGAAAAAGCTCAGGACGAGTCAGGCAGATTCGGATGGCACGTAATCCAAGAGCGGGATTTTCTTCCTTGTCCAAGCCGAGGTAGGTTACCTGCTTATCCGCACCGATATCCAAGGTTCGAATAACCACCTTTTTGCCGCCCATGCTTTGCAGGACGGTTTTGTAGACCAGGAATTGCTCTTCCTCGTCGGGAGGCGCATCTCGATCCAGATACAAGAACTCACTGCGGAACAGTCCAATTCCGCCCGCGTCGTTGAGCAGAGCTGACCCAACCTCTCGGGGTCCTTGTATGTTGGCAAAAATATCAATTCGTACGCCGTCCTGCGTTACGTTGTCCATGCCCTTGTTTCTTTGAAGCAAGGCTTTTGCCTCCAGATCTTTTTTCTGCTTTTCCTTCATATCGATCAGTGTCTGTCGGTCGGGAGAGAGATACACTTTCCCTTCGAAGCCGTCCACGATGATCTCGTCGCCGTCCCGCATCTGCAGAAGCTCTTCTCCCACGTTTACGACGGCAGGGATCCCCATGGTGCGGGCGAGAATGGCGGTATGGGAATTGACCGATCCTTTGGCGGTAACAAAGGCGGAGACCGTGTCTCGGTCCATTTGTATCGTCTCGCTGGGAGAAAGATCGTCGGCGCAAAGGATCGTTGCCGTGGGATACTCTCGTTGGAGACGGGGTGGGGCATTCCCCGAAAGGGCGGTGATCAGTCGGTCGGAAATATCCCGAATATCCGCCGCTCTTTCCTTCATATAGGGATCGTCCATAGAGGTAAAGACCGCGGAAAAATGATCTGCGGCGACCGAGACGGCATATTCGGCGTTCACCCGCTGTTCGCGGATGGTTCGAAGAATCGACTCGTTGTAATCCTCGTCCTCCAACATCATTCGATGGATCTCAAAGATCTGGGCGCCGCTCTCTCCCACGTTCGCAAGTGCTTTTTTATATAGCTCATCCAATTCAAGGATCGCTTTTTTCTTTGCCTGATACATGCGCTCCAGTTCTCCCGCGGAATCGGTTACGGAATGGCGGGACACGCTCTTTCCGTTACCGCCCCAAAGGGTGATCTGTCCGATGGCAATGCCGCCAAAAACCCCCTGACCGCTCAATGTAATCATTCTGAACACTTCCTTCTTTTACGCATAAACTGATTGTGTAATCATGGATTAGTATGGGTCGTCGAAACGCTTTTTAACGCCCTTTTCTAAAAAAAGTGAAAACCTTTTGAGAAAAACATTGCGCAGATTGCCTTGACAAGATTTTTTGATCGTGTTATAATGAAAATATCTTATTAGAATAAGGAGTTTTTATGATGGAAACCTTGAAGAAATTTTTCCCCCTTTCCTTTAAGCGTCTTGACTCGGTTGGCAGTTTGGTGATCGGCATTCTGATCTATCTTGTAGTCGGTATCGTAGCCGGCGTGTTGATTGCTCTTTCGGGCGCTATCACCGGTTGGATCCCCGTCATCGGAAAGCTTGTCGGCTGGGTGCTTGGTATAGCGGGCGGCTTGATCGATCTCTACGTTCTGGTAGGCATCGTGATCCAGATCCTGGCATACTGCAAGGTTTTGAAGGACTGATGAGAATAAAAAAGAGACAACGGATGTTGTCTCTTTTTTATTATGTTAAATATCCGCGTCCTTCATATATTCACTGCCGTGGAGGGCAATGAATTCCTTACGGGCGGGGAGATTGTTGCCAAGCAGGGTATCAAAAATCTCCTCGGTTTTTGCCGCGTCGGTTGGGGTGACGGCGATCAGCCGTCTCGTGGCGGGATGCATGGTGGTGCGGGACATCATTTCGGGCTCGTTCTCACCAAGACCCTTGGAGCGTTGAAGCGTATATTTCTGGTTGCCCAGCTTTTTGAGGATCTCCGCCTTCTCGTATTCGTCGTAGGCAAAGTAGGTCTCATCCTTTGTGGTGATCTCAAACAGAGGGGTTTCCGCAATATAGACCTTTCCCTCCTTCAGCAGGGTGGGGAGGAGGCGGTAGAACAGAGTCAGAAGCAGGGTTCGGATCTGGAAGCCGTCCTCGTCCGCATCGGTACAGATGATGATTTTGGACCAACGGAGGGCATTCAGATCAAAGGTCACCAGATCTCCCTTGACCTTCTTTCCCGTGATCTCCACGCCGCAACCGATGACGCGAAGCAGATCGGTGATGATGTCGCTCTTGAAGATCTGGTCATAGGTGCTCTTCATGCAGTTCAGGGTCTTACCCCGAACGGGAATGATTGCCTGAAAGTCAGCATTTCTTGCCAGCTTACAGGAGGTCAGCGCCGAATCTCCTTCCACGATATACAGCTCGCGGATGGTGGGATCCTTGGAGCGACAGCCGACGAATTTTTCTACGCGGCTGGCGATATCCATACTTCCCGTCAGCTTTTTCTTGATGTTCAGCCGTTCGGATTCCGCGCTCTCGCGGCTTCTCTTGTTCACCAGAACCTGATTGGCAAAGGTCTCGGCGGCGGTGGGATTCTCCACAAAGTAGATATCCAGATTTTCCTTCAGGAAGGCGGTCATTGCCTCGTAGATGAAGGTGTTCGTGATCGACTTCTTCGTTTGGTTTTCGTAAGAGGTCATGGTGGAGAAGCTGTTGATGACCAGAAGCAGACAGTCCGATACGTCGGCAAAGGTAATCTTGGATTCGTTTTTGTTGTACTTTCCCGCGTTTTTCAGATATCTGTCCAGCGCGTAAACGAAGGCTACCTTAACCGCCTTGTCGGGTGAACCGCCGTGCTCCAAAAAGCTGGAGTTGTGATAATACTCGGTAGCATTGACCGTATTGGACACGCAGAAGGAGAAATCCGCTTTCAGCTTGTATTCATCCTTATCGGCGCGATCCCGTCCTTGGGTTTCCAGATGCCAGAGCACGGGAGCGGTCATGGCAGTGTCGCCCGCCAACTCGGAAATATAGTCCGAGATGCCGTTTTCGTAGAGGAATTTTTGTTCCTCAAATTTGCCGTCGTCGCCCTGCAGGCGCAGTGTAAAGCAAATGCCGGGATTGACCACCGACTGACGGCGCATGGTTTCTACGAAGAAGGAGTGGGGGATGTTGATATCGGTAAAGACCTCCAGATCGGGTCTCCAACGGATGACCGTACCCGTGCGTCTCTCGCCTCGCTCCAAGGGGCGGACGGAGAGATCGGTAACGGGAGATCCTTTTTTGAAGCTGATCTTGGATTCGTTGATTCCGTCATAGGAAAAGACGTCCATGTATTCGGCGCTGTATTGGGTGGCGCAAGCGCCCAGACCGTTCAGTCCGAGAGAAAACTCGTATGCCGAGTCCCCATTGTTGTTGTCGTATTTACCGCCGGCGTAGAGCTCACAGTAAATCAGGTCCCAGTTCCAGCGTCCTTCCGCTTCATTGTACCCCAGGGGTACTCCGCGGCCGTGGTCGTCCACGCAGATCGAGCGGTCGGCAAAGGCGGTGACGGTAATTTCGTTTCCATGTCCCTCTCTTGCCTCGTCCACTGAGTTGGAAAGGATCTCAAAGAAGGAGTGCTCACAGCCCTCCAGACCGTCAGAACCGAAAATAACGCCGGGGCGCTTTCGTACGCGGTCGGCGCCCTTCAGCGCCTTAATGCTTTGATCGTTATATTGTTTTGATGCATCTTTCTTCTGTGCCATATGATACCTTCCGTTGAAGAATTTTAGTGGGTCAGATCTCTCTTGCGCGGCAAAGCTCTTCCCAGCTTTTTGCCTCCGAGGAGAGGAAAAGCTCCTCGCAGGAGAGGCGGACGGCACTGCTTGCCGTACCCGCGGCAGGGAAAACGACGTCAAATCGCTTCAGAGAGATGTCTAGATAAACGTCGACACCCTCGGGCAGGGCAAAGGGGCAAACGCCGCCTACGGCATGTCCTGTCAGAGAGAGCGCCTCGTCGGGGGAGAGCATGCGGGGCTTGAAGCCAAAGCGCGCCTTGAATTTGGCATTGTCGATTTTATAGTCGCCGGCGCACACCACCAGCATACAGCCGCCCTCTTTTCCGTGGAGCGAGATGGTTTTGGCAATGCGGGCGCCCTCGGTTCCAAGCGCTGCCGCGGCAAGCTCTACCGTGGCGCTGGATACGTCAAATTCCTGAATTCGGTCGGCAAGACCGTAGCGCTCCAGATGCGCTTTGACTGCTTCAATGGACATGATTTTCCCCAATCGTTGATAAATTATCGAATAATTATCTATATTATACCAAATTTTTTTGCTTTTGAAAAGGGGTTTTTGTTTTTTTGTCAAGGCGAATTTTTTGACAAACGTATTGACAAAGATGTTATCGATATGGTATAATACAGATGTCCTGTAACTGACGGAGCATAGAGTGTACTATGAGGGAGCAGGACACATATTTGCCGACCGTCTGGGCTCCCTTGTACAAGCAAGAGGAACCCTTTTATTTATGCTGAATGACAAATAAATGTCAAACTTTTGGAGGAATTAGGAAGGAGAACACTATGGACGCGTGGAGAAATTTTGAGGAAGGAAACTGGCAGAAGGAAATTGACGTCAGAGATTTTATTACAAGCAATTATACCCCCTATGAGGGTGATGCCTCGTTTCTGGCAGGTCCCACCAAGCGAACCGATTCGATTCGGGCGCGCGTGGACGAGCTGCTGATTGAGGAGAACAAAAAGGGCGGCGTGTTGGACGTGGATACCGACCGTGTCGCGTCTCTTTTGACCTTCAAGCCCGGATATATCAAGAAAGAGGACGAGCTGATCGTGGGCCTACAGACCGACGCGCCCTTGAAGCGTGCCGTGAATCCCTTTGCGGGCTACCGTAACGCCGTTCAGGCATGTCAGGCGTACGGCTACGAGATTGGCGATTCGATCAAAGATGAGTTCCGCTATCGCACCACCCATAACACCGGTGTATTCCGCGTGTATACCGATACCATGAAAAAGGCGCGTCACGCGGGTGTGTTGACGGGTCTGCCCGACGCATATGCCCGAGGACGTATTATCGGCGACTACCGCCGAATTGCCCTGTACGGCATGGATTATCTGATCCGTGAGCGGAAAGAGGACAAGCGCCGCGTGGGCGAGCGGGATATGACCGCTGAAACGATTCAATTGCTGGAGGATATTGCCAGACAGCTGGAGTTTATGCAGCAGCTCATTACCATGGCAGCGGAATACGGTTGCGATATCAGCCGTCCCGCAGAGAATGCCCGCGAGGCGGTTCAGTGGCTGTATTTCGGCTATCTGGGCGCAGTCAAGGAGCAGAACGGAGCCGCCAACAGTATCGGCAGAATTTCGGCGTTCCTCGATATTTACATGGAGCGGGACATCAAGGAGGGTGTGCTGACCGAGACCGGTGCTCAGGAGCTGATCGACGATCTGGTTCTGAAGATGCGTTTGGTTCGTCATTTGCGTACTCCCGAGTATAACGATCTCTTTGCGGGAGATCCCGTTTGGGTGACCTGCTCTCTTGCCGGTATGGGTACGGATGGCAGACCTATGGTCACCAAGACCTGCTATCGATTCCTGCAGACTCTGTATAATCTGGGCCCCAGCGCCGAGCCGAACATTACCGTTCTTTGGTCGGTTCGTTTGCCCAAGGCATTTAAGGAGTTCTGCGCTAAAGTGTCCATCGATACCGATTCGATCCAATATGAGAATGACGACGTGATGCAGAAGGACTTTGGCGATGATTACGCCATTGCTTGCTGTGTGTCCGCGATGAAAACGGGTAAGCAGATGCAGTTCTTCGGTGCTCGCTGCAACCTTGCCAAGGTGCTCCTGATGGCGCTGAATGGCGGTCGGGATGAGCTGTACGGAGATCAGATCGCTCCCGAAGGAAAACCCTTTGAGGATGGGAAGCCTCTGGTATACGAGGAGGTTTTGGAGGCTTTCAAGATCTACGCTTCCTGGATGGCAAAGCTCTACGTGAACACGATGAACGTCATTCACTATATGCATGACCGTTACGCTTATGAGCGTCTGATGATGTCTCTCCACGATATTGAGCCCGAGCGTCTGATGGCGTTTGGTATCAGCGGATTCAGTGTGCTGGCGGATAGCTTGAGCGCGATCAAATACGCCAAGGTAACTCCCGTTAAGGACGAGAGAGGTCTGATCGTTGACTTCGTGACCGAGGGTGATTTCCCCAAGTACGGAAACGACGACGACCGTGTGGACAGTATTGCCAAGTGGATTGCGGAGTTCTTCTATTCCGAGCTTTGTAAGACTCCCGCATACAGAAAGGCGAAGCATACCCTGTCCTTGCTGACCATCACCTCTAACGTGGTGTACGGTAAAAAGACGGGCGCTACCCCTGACGGAAGAAAGAAGGGTGAGCCCTTCGCTCCCGGCGCCAACCCCATGCACGGAAGAGACAGCGAGGGCGCGCTGGCGTCTCTGAACTCGGTAGCAAAGATCTGCTACGATTGCTGTCAGGACGGTATTTCCAATACCTTCTCCATCACCCCCGCTGCCCTTGGCAGTGACGAGGCGGATCGGATCCAAAAGCTGGTTGGTGTGCTGGACGGATATTTCGTACAGGACGCTCACCACTTGAATGTCAACGTATTGAACCGTCAGAAGCTGATCGATGCCATGAACGATCCGACCCTGTATCCTTCTCTGACCATTCGTGTCAGCGGATATGCGGTGAATTTCAATAAATTGACCAGAGACAAGCAGGAAGAGGTTATCTCCAGAACCTTCCACGAGCAGATGTAAGAATGGGTGGGTTCATTCACTCCTTTGAGAGCCTTGCTGCCGTAGACGGGGAGGGGTTGCGATACGCCGTCTTTCTTTCCGGTTGCCCCATGCGATGTGTGTATTGTCATAACCCCGATACCTGGCAGCGTGACCGCGGCACCGTCATGGAGGCGGAAGAATTGGCAAGAAAGGTTGCCCGTTATAAGCCGTATTTCGGTGCCGAGGGGGGCGTAACCTTCAGCGGAGGCGAGCCTCTGCTGCAAGCCGAATTCTTGCGGGAAATGGTCCCACAGCTGGCAGAGCGGGAGATCGGATATATCGTGGATACCTCGGGTGCCGTACCCCTGACCGATGCGGTGAGGGAGGTGCTGTCGGCGGCGCAGAGCGTCATTCTGGATCTGAAATTTCCAACCGACGAGACCTACCGCCGCTACACGGGGTGGGGGATTGAACCGACGCTGGATGTGTTGCGATATCTGGAATCGATTGGGAAGAAGACCAGAATCCGTACGGTGATCGTCCCGGGGCTGAATGATAGCGAGGAGCTTCTTCGGCTGTACGTGGAGATTGTCAAACAGTTTTCTTGTGTTTTTCGTTACGAACTTCTTGCCTTCCATACCATGGGATTTTTCAAGTATGAGAGGTTGGGAGTGGAGAATCCCCTTGCGGGAAAGAAGGCATTGGATCCGCTCCTCAAGGATCGTCTGCAATCCTTTGTAGACCAAGCAATGTCAACAAAATAAAGAAAGACCATCGCCACGGGCGATGGTCTTTTCCTTTTTTATTTGATCCGTACGAGTGTGTCAAGCCCTTTTTTCAGAGCTGCGGCGAGCGCGTCGAGATCTTCTTTCGTGTTATATCCCGACATACTGATCCGCAGGGAGCAATCGGCTTCCTTTGCCGACAGCCCAAAGGCGAGAAGAGCCGAGCTGGGATGTGCCGAATGAGAGGAGCAAGCCGAGCCGCTGGAGACGTAGATCCCGTCGGCGGACAGGGCGTGCAGCATCGTCTCGCTTTTGATATTGGGAAGAGTGATATTGATGACGTGGGGCAGATACGTTCCCGCGGGGCGGTTGATCCGCACGTCCAGGGTGGAGAGCTTGTCCTCGGCGTACGCGCGAAGCTCCTGCACGTGAGCAGAAAGCTGGGATTTTCGGTTTTGTATATCCTCCACCGCCGCGCCGAAGGCGGCGATGCCGATGGTGTTTTCGGTACCGGAACGGAACCCGTTCTCCTGACCGCCCCCCACCAAAAAGGGAACGATCCGCTTCGTCTTGATCAGCTCGGAGGAGACGTACAGCGCGCCCACTCCCTTGGGGGCGTGAAGCTTATGTCCGCTTACCGTGATCAGATCGGCACAAAGATTTTTGGGAGTAAAGGGAATCTTCATAAACGCCTGAACCGCGTCGCAATGCGTGATGGCAGAGGGATAGCGTTGCTTGATCGTTCGGAACGCCTCGCCGATCTCATAGCATGCGCCCGTTTCGTTGTTGACCAGCATCATGGTGGCAAGGAAGATCTTTTTGTCCAGCGCCTCCTCCAGCGCCTCCATGTCCAGAACACCGCCTCGGGTGGGGATCCGAACGATCTCAAATCCGTCCTGCTCCAACCTCTGAAGGGCTCTCTCCACGGAGGGGTGCTCCGAGTCGGTGGTCAGAATTCTCGTGGCATCACGGCGCGCCTTGGCATATGCCGTTCCAAATAGCGCCAGTGAGGTTGCCTCGGTGCCGCAGGAGGTAAAGATTACGGTTCCGTCGGTCTGCCTTGGGCGAAGGCCAAAGCCGCGTAAAAGCTGATCTCTTGCCGTGCTGAGCAAGACCTCTGCCGCTTGTCCCGCGCTGTGCAAGGAGGAGGGGTTTCCAAAGATACCTACGGTTTCGTTTATTTTTGCCACCACTGCCTCGGAAAGAGGCGTGGTGGCGCTGTTGTCCAGATAAATACTCGGCTTGTTCATGTCGTTCCTCAACGGAAGGCAAAGGCATTCAGCATTGCCTCTACATCTTCCATATGCATGTCGTAATTCTCTGCCAATGCGGTATAGGTAAAGGAGTAGATCATTTCGTTGTAGGCAAAGAGGGTCTGCATGATGCGGAACTCCACGCCGTCGGTTACCGTGCGGTAGACATAGGTATATGCCAACCGTCCGCCTACGGTTCGCTCCGTAGGACCGCTGATTCTCTCATATGAGGGAAGAGTGGTGCGGAATTCCTCCTCGCAACGGGCGAAATACTCCTGTACGGAGATGGATTCGGAGGGGGTATAGGAGGTCACGGTTATGTTGGATTTTCCGCTTTCGGGATAGTACGCCTCGGAAATTCCGCTCTCGGCGTTGCAGATCCAGGAGGTGGGAACGTAAAGGCGATATTCAATATGATCGGCGGAAGCAATCTCAAAGCCCTCGGGGGTGTTCTTGTCGGTGACAGTCTGACCTTGAAGGTCGATCTTATCGCAGAGGCGGAATGCGGAGATGATTTTTCCAAACTCCTCGGCGCGCTCTTCCCAGATCCTTGTGGGGCAGTAGCCGTAGAGAGAGATCATATCCCCCTTGTGGAGGGTGGTAATCTGGAAGCAGGTCATGGCGCTTGCGTTGTCGGTGACGGTATAGGTCAGCTTTACGGCATCCTTGCCGCCAAGCACAGCGGGAATACGCTCCGTAATCACAAAATCCTCTTTGGCTTTGTAGCCGTCGGCACAAAGGGTAATGTAATCGTTTACCGTCATAGCGGGATCAGCGGGAGTAAAGTAACGGGCGCTTACCATAATTTTGTCGTTGGGGGAGACGTAGGCGCCCGAGACACCGGAGCCGGTATTCACAGACCAGCTGTTGGGAACGTATAAAATGAAGGGCTCGCCGGGCATCGTAGCGGATTTCATATCCTCCGGCACGTCAGAGTCCTCTTGGGCGCAGGATACCGCGCATAACAGCAACAGAGCAGCCAGCGACAGGGCAATCAGCTTTTTAAACATAACGGTTTGTGTATCCTTTCTTTGGGATGTTTCCGATGATTTTCTTTATTGTAGCACAAAAAGAGTATAATATCTATCACATTTTGTTAATTTTCAAAGGAATTTACAATTTTTCGGAAGGTCTCTCCTCGCTCGGAGAAGTTTCGGAATGCGTCAAAGCTGGCGCAGGCAGGAGAGAGAAGCACGCAGCCGTCGGGACGGGAGAGGGATTTTGCCGTGAAAACGGCGTCCTCGAACACGGGCTCATAACAAATTACGGGGCTGCCTCGGCGATAGAGGGGATGGCTTTTCAGCACGGCTTCGATTTTTTTACCCGTCGCTCCCGTCAGAACCACGGCGCGTACCGAGCGACAAAGGCTTTCTGCCAAAGGCTCGAAGGGGATCTGCTTGTCGTATCCGCCGCAAATGATGACAATATCTCTGCCCGAAAGGGCGGAAAGAGCGGCGGCGGTACGGCTGGGTGAGGAGTCAATGGAGCTGTTGAAATAGTCCACGCCGCCTAAGGTGCGAACCAGCTCCAGGCGGTGCTCCACACCTCGGAAGCCGTCGGCAACCTCTCCGAAAACTGAGGAGGAGACGTGTCCGTAGGTAAGGCCGATGGCGGTCATGAAATTTTCCACGTTATGCCGCCCGGGGATACGGATGCGGCTGACCTCCAGTAACGGCTCCTCACGCGCCCCATCCGATAAAACAATCCAACCGTTCTTTTCGTAGATGGCGCGGTCTCCCTCTCCCGCTCCCTTTGGAAACAGGGATTCGAATGAATCCCGTTTGGAGGAAAAAAGCCAGACGTCGGGAGTAGGCTCCCCACTTTTCCGCTTCGTCAGCAAGCTCTCTGCCAGCGTCGCCGTGGTGGGGGATTCCGCGTTGGTGACCAGACGTCGGGTGTTCTCCCCGATAATGTGCTCCTTGGCGGAAACGTATTCTTCCATATTCTTGTGCCAATCCAGATGATTGGGGGAAAGATTGGTTATCGCGCTGTATTGGGGGGCGTGCGTAACGGTCATCAGCTGAAAGCTGGAGAGCTCCAGTACGGCGCTGTCGTCAGCGTCGATCTCATCGACGCGGTGGAGAAGGGGGGAGCCGATGTTTCCACCTACGAAAACCTTTCCAACCCCCCTTTTTTCTGCTTCTGCCGAAAGAAATCTGCCCGTCAGGGTCGTGGAGGTGGTTTTTCCGTCACTTCCCGTGATTCCGAAGGTACGGGCATCGGTCAGCATCAAAAACAGCTCCGCCTCGGAGGTGAGAGAGCTTCCGTTTTCTACCGCCGACCGAATTTCCTCTCGGTCGGGTCGGATACCGGGGGAGCGGAAGATCAGCTCGCCCGACAGATCATGTAAGTGGTTCTCTCCAAGGACAAAGCGTGCGCCACGGTTGGCAAGATCCTTTGTGTTCTCAAGACGGCTGATGTCGTTTTTATCCCGAATGGTGAGAGAGACCCCAAGCGCCAGAAGCTTTTGGGCAAGAGGGAGATTGGAGACACCGAGACCGAGAATCTCACACCGTCTGTTCCCGATATATTCCTTCAGCTTATCCGTTGCCATGACCGATACCTCCGTCAGATAGAATCTACACTCTATTATATAATTTTTGCGGGAAATATGCAAGTGATTTTTCAAAAAAAGAACCCTCGATGCCGAGGGTTCTTTTTTGATCAGCCCTTGACGCCAAACCGATGCTTACAACGGGGACACACGACGGTGTGCTTTCCCTTTGCACGGGGGAGTCGAAGAACGGCGCGACAGGCGGGGCATTTGCGATAGACGTGAGTTTTTCGGTCACGGAAGCGATTGCGGAGCAGTTTGAAGAATCCGCAAAAGGCTTCGTTCTCGCGACGGCGCTTGGTGATATTTCGGGAGAACATACGGAAGAAAATGATCACGATCAGCGTCGTAGAGAGGACCAGATAAGAGAGCATCAGAATCGCGCTTGCCGCCGGATCGGTCAGAAAAAGGGAGACGATGGAATTGACCAGCACGATGGCGATATATACGCCCAGATAGACCTTGTTGAGGGTGTCCGTGCCGTACCGTCCGTACATCATCCGATATAGCTTGTTTTTGAATTTACCCATAACGGTACAGTATGATCCTGCTGCCACCCCGCAAACGGAGTGGCAGCAAGAATTCCTTTCTTAAGGTTTACACCGAACGGCTTATTCGGTACGGAGAGCCTCCATGGGATCCTTGCGGGAAGCGATCTTGGAGGGGATCAGACCTGCAATAAAGGTCAGGAACATGCTGATCGCTACCAGAATGATTGCCGCCGCCCAAGGAAGCACCGCATTGATGTTCGTCATATCTGTCAGTGCGTGAATAATGGCATTGATAGGCAGACAGAGCAGAAGCGTGGTCAGAACACCGAGAGCACCCGCGGCAAAGCCAATAATAAGGGTTTCGGCATTGAATACACGGGAGATATCTCGCTTGGATGCACCGATGGAGCGAAGGATACCGATCTCCTTGGTACGCTCCAGAACCGAGATATAGGTGATAATACCGATCATAATGGAGGATACCACCAAGGAAACGGAAACGAATGCCACCAACACGTAGGAAATGACGTTGATGATGGTGGATACGCCCGACATCAGCGAGCCGATCAGGTCAGTGTATTGGATTTTCTTGGATTCGTCGGTCTGGCTGTCGGAGTAATCCTTGATGAACTGCTCAATGGTCTTCTTGGACTCGAAATCCTTGGCGTAGAAATTGATAGAGGCGGGAGACGCCTTCTCCGCGTCACCAAGGTCGGCAAGAACCGATTCGTAGGTGGCGTCGGTCTGAGGAGCCATCTTATAAAGGGTTTCCTCCAGAGTCAGGAAGGTCTCGCTGGTAGCAAAATCGGGAATGAACTTGTTTCCGTTCTCAATCAAACGCTTGAAGATCTCTTCGTTGACCTCCATTCCCTTGAGGGCGTTGGAAACGTCGCGGTAGATGACCGCCATTTTTTCTGTTCCCGCAAGGTCGATCATACCCTTGATCGGCATAGGCATCCGGTCGGACGCAGGGATTCCCATCAGGGCAGCCATGAGCTGCTCCTGGGACATGACGGGCATAAGCCTGATAAAGTTTGCGGGGGTAATTTGGGTGTCGGGAGACATCATGGTAAGCACGTTACAAAGGGTCGAAAATCCGTCAGCCTCCATTGCCGCGTTTGCAATGGCGGTGATGGTTGCCGCTTGATCCTTTTCGGACATCAGGAAGAGTACGCTGAGCAGGGAGGTAGGATCCTTTACGTCCAGCATCGCCGCAAATTCGGGATTTTGGAGGATCATCTGCGTTACGAAGGGATAGAACTGCGCCATGGTCTGTCCGTCGATCTTGTCGATCAGATCACCGATCGTCTCGGGGGTATAGTGGGTTCTTTCAAATTTCAGACCCGTCAGCGCGTTGTATTGAGGAACTGCCTTTTGCTGCTTGATCAGCTCGCTCTCCGCCGTCTCGGCAAGGATCTGATCGGTCAGGGCACGGGTGTAGCCAATGGCGCCGTTAATGGAGGTGCCGCTGACACCGGGCTTGGGACGGACGATACCCGAAATCACAAGCTCGGTTCCGTTTTCGGTTACAAAGCTTTTCTGATCGTAGATCTTCTCGTTCCAGATATTATACTCGACACCGTCGACGGTATATTTCTCATCGGTCTTTTCGTAAAATTCATAGGAATTGAGCAGGCGGAATTTCATACCGAGGAAGTCCTCAAGGGGCAGAGGCTCCATGTGAGATGCCTCGTATTCACCCTCGGTCATGAGCTGCTTCATGACGTCCTCCAGCTCGCTCTGATCCAGAACGCCCAGCATATAAAGAGTCATTTTGCTGATGGTGTTGTTTTTACCGACTACCAGAACTACCTCGTTCGCTTTTTCGGGCCAATGGCTTCCTTCACCCACCAGCTCGTACTGCTGATCCAGAAGGTCTTGGTTGTCAATCATTTCGGAAAAGATTCCCATTCCGCCCATGTTCTCCATCATTTCACTGATTCCTTGGAAGGAGGAGCCCATGTTGTTGAAAATGGTGGTGGGGGATACTTGCACGGAGCCGTCCCCATTGTAGATGCGAAGATTCAGGTCATAGGTGTACTGAATGTCACTGACCGCGTCCTTGATCTGATCGTAATTCTCGTCCAAGTGCTTCTTGAAAGCGGTCAGGTCGTTTTCCACGGTGGCGCTCATGGCGGACATCATCGTTCCCAAAGAGTCGTCGATATAGATTTTATCGTCCTCCAACGACTCCACGTCGATCTCACTTACCTGTGTCATGGCGGAAAGCATGGAGGCGTAGTCGGCGGTGGTTTTGTTGATGGTGAGAGGATAGGTGGAGAGGGTGTCCTCCTGAACCTGATCGATAAAGAGTTGGATTCCGTTGGACAGAGACAGGATCAGCGCGATACCGATAATACCGATGGATCCCGCAAAGGAGGTGAGAATCGTCCGTCCCTTTTTGGTCAGCAGATTGTTTTTGGAAAGGGAAAGAGCGGTGAGGAAGGACATGGAGGTCTTTTTCGTCGCCCTCTTCTTTTTGTTCTTTTTCTTTTTTTCCGTCTCCTGAATTTCCGTAATCTCTACGGCAAGAACTTCTTCTGTGGGCTCACCTTCGTAAGGGGCGGAATCGTCTACGATTTCGCCGTCACGGAGACGGACGATACGGGTAGAATATTCCTCGGCAAGCTCGGGGTTGTGGGTGACCATGATAACCAAACGGTCACGGGCTACCTCCTTCAGCAGATCCATGATCTGAACGCTGGTGGTGGTATCCAGAGCACCCGTCGGCTCGTCGGCTAACAGAATATCGGGGTTGTTCACCAGCGCGCGGGCAATAGCCACACGCTGCATCTGACCGCCCGACATCTGGTTGGGACGCTTGTTCAGCTGATCGCCAAGCCCCACCTTTTCCAATGCTTCAACGGCACGGGCGCGGCGCTCCGACTTGGAAACGCCCGAAAGGGTCAGCGCCAGCTCTACGTTGGAAAGGACGCTCTGATGAGGAATCAGATTATAGCTCTGGAAGACAAAGCCGATGGAGTGGTTGCGGTAGCTGTCCCAGTCTCCGTCGCGGTATTCCTTGGTGGAAACGCCGCCGATCACCAGATCTCCGCTGGTGTAGCGATCCAGACCGCCGATGATGTTGAGCATGGTGGTCTTTCCGCATCCGGAGGGTCCGAGAATCGAGACAAACTCGTTCTTGCGGAACTTTAGGCTGACGCCGTTCAGGGCGTGAACCTCGCTCTCGCCGGAGACGTAGGTTTTAACGATATTTTTTAATTCAAGCATCGTTTTCTCCTTCATTTCTTTACAAAAAATATAACATGGTATATGATACCACAATTTTTTTAACGTTCAGTTGATTTTTTCGTAAAATTGCGTGAAATTTTTTCTATCTTTGTGATGGTTTTGTGAAGACGGGCTTACAGCTCGATTCGAGCGCTTTTATCGGTTAGAATGGAATAGCAAACGTCTCCCGCGATAATGAAATGGTCCACGAGACGAACCCCGATGGGTTCTATTGCCTGCAGCAGACGCTCTGTTGACCGTCGATCCTCGGCAGAGGGATAGGGAACTCCGTCGGGGTGGTTGTGAACCAAAATGACGGAGGAGGCGTTGCTCTCCGATATGACGCGAACCAGCTTGTTGAGCAAAATTCCGGAGGATGTGGGCAGACCGTCGTCCAGTTGAAGAACCCGTTTCAGATTTCCCGTGCCGCCGAACAGCATCAAAAAGAGCTTTTCGCAAGAGGATCCGATAAACAGGCTTTGCATATAAATCAGCAACTCGCTTTTGCCGTTCAGAAGCCCTCGGGGATTGATTCCGCTTCTTTGATACAGCGCAACGATAGAGGGAAGAAGCTTTAGAAAAAACGCCGAGCGGCTGCCGATTCCCTCTACCTCCTTCAGCTCCGATTCCTTGGCATCCAATATGCCTCGGACCGAGCCGAAGCGATCCAGCAGTCGATGCGCGGTTTCGTTGGTATTACAGCGGGGAATGCATTCAAAGAGCAGAAGCTCCAGTATTTCGTGCTCGTCAAGAAGGGCTCCGCTGGAAAATTTTGCGCGCAGCCGATTGCGGTGGCCCTCGTGCAGATTGTTGTTTGACATGGTCGTGATCCTTGTTTGTCCGTATTATGTGTATTTTTATTTCCTCAAAAGGAAATTTTTTCTGATCGTAAGTGTTTTACTGTCTTGCCGTTATTTGCCGGTTATAAATCTTTGGACGCGACTCAAACTAACTTTGAGCGGAAATCCGTTTCAAAGGAGGACTTGACAATGATTATGGACAGAATCGCTCTGATCATCACCATCATCGGCGCTCTGAACTGGGGCAGTATCGGACTGTTCCGATTCGATATCGTCGCATGGTTGTTTGGCGGTCAGACAGCTCTTGGCAGCCGGATCGTTTATACCGTTGTGGCTCTGGCCGGCATTTGGTGTGTATCTCTCATCTTCCGCGCCCGTGAACGGTTTGCAGAATTGGATGAGTAATAAATGAAAATGGGGGATTGGCGATCCGATGGGCAAGCGTACAACTGCCGGCGGAAGAACCAACCCCTTTTTTGAAAATTGCCGTTGGCTATTGACAAACGAAGAAAAATAGCGTATAATAAACACGGTGAGGCACCGAAGGTGGGCGCTTCCTCAAGTCGTTAACGGAAAATAACCGCTATGTTGGTCGCAGGGCGGTTATTTCTTTTTATTATTTAAAAGTTCAATGATACAGGTAATCAGTGCGATCAGCAGGTTGCAAAAAAGAAAAAGCTCCTCCCAAGTAATCATCGACATCACCTCCCTCTCCCGAGGAAGGTAAAAAGAGATATTCACGCTTCCTCGAAGAATCGGGAAGCGTCGCCACCGATTCGGTGGAGCAACAGCTCGGCAACCACAGGTTGTCCCATACCTATATTATACCACATTTTTGTCAATTTGTCAAGAAAAATCTACATCACAAGAGAAAAAAACGCGGACGATCAGCGCACGTTCAGGATCTGCGGAACGGTATCGATCAGATCGGACGCCATCAGGGAATATTCCCCCATTCGGCGGGCGGCGGCGTCACCGCAAAGACCGTGGAGATAGACCCCTAGGGCAGCGACAGTAAGGGGGGAGAGCTCGCCGTGGCGGCACTGCGCCCAGAGTCCGCCTATCATTCCCGCAAGAACGTCTCCCGATCCTCCCGTTGCCATGCCGCTGTTTCCCGTTTGATTTCGGTAGACTAGGTCTGTGCCGTCGGAAACGGCGGTACGGTGTTCCTTGAGCACACAGACCGCGCCATACCGCTTGGCAAAATCGTAGGCGGCAGCCTCGCTGTCCGCGAGAATCTCCTCAGGCGATTTGCCCGTCAGACGGGAAAGCTCCAGAGGATGGGGTGTGAGAATGGCATTTTTCGTATATTTGAGCAGAGAAGGATTGCGCGCGAGAAGATTCAGCGCGTCGGCATCCAATACGCGTGGCTTGTCGCTGTTTCGCAACAGATAAGAGAGAAGCTTGCGGGAGGCGGGAGTGACACCCAGTCCGCATCCAATGACCAGAACGTCAGCCCACGCCGCCGCTTCGGCAACGACGTCCATGTCAGGTGTTTCTCTGTCATAGGTGGTGACGATGGCTTCGGGAAACTGCGTCTGGAGAATGACGCGATTTTCCTCTACCGTCAGAATCCGAACAAGGCCCGCTCCCATACGGTAGGCAGCCTTGGCGCAAAGATAAGCGGCGCCGCTCATGCCATAGCTTCCGCAGACACAAAGAAGTCGTCCAAAGGTTCCCTTATGGGATTGTTGATGACGGGTAGGGAGGAGTGAGAGCGCCTCCTCGGAATAGGAATAGATGGAATAGGGCTTCATTTATGACCTCCCGTTTGTCGATTTCTCTGTCTATTTTACCATATATATTCGGTAAAGTAAAGAAAATTGCCAGTATTTTTTCCAAAATCGAGGATTTTTACAGATAATATTTAAAAAAACTCTTGACAAGCGCCGTAGAATCGATTATAATATGTATTGTCGCATTTTATGTCAATCAATTTTGGTTTTACGCGTGACTCAAAATCCACAGGAGGTAGAGTATGATCGTCGACGTTGGTCCGCTTCTTCGAGGTGAGACAAAACGGCTGGAGATAGATTATATGCTGTCTCCCGAGCAGATGGACGGAATCACCTTTGATTCCGATGCTCGCGTTACCGGTTGTATTACCGATAACGCCGGATACATGCGCCTGACTTTGAAGGCTGAGATCGGCTACCACGGGGAATGTGCCAGATGTCTTGCTCCGGTTGACGGAGTTTTCTCTCTTGACTTCGAGCGCACGGTTGCCACCGAGGGGACGCTGACCGAGGAACAGCTGGAGGAGTCGGACGAGTACGTGGTGCTCAACGGTTCGGCGCTCGACGTGGATGAGCCTTTGAGAGAGGAGCTTTTGCTGGGATTTCCCATGCGTCTGCTCTGCTCCGAGGATTGTTCCGGACTGTGTCCGCATTGCGGAAAGCCGAAGCGGGATGGAGATTGCGGTTGCACGAGGAAGGAAATCGACCCGCGGCTGGCAATTCTCAAAACCTTTTTTGACGATGGCGAAGAAGAAAAGAATTAATTTATATAAATGAACGTGTTACACGCGCTTCAAGGAGGTGTAGATCATGGCAGTACCGAAGAAGAAAGTATCGAAGGCTCGTAGAGACAAGAGACGCTCCAATAACTGGAAGCTGATGCTCCCCGGCATGACGAAGTGCCCCAAGTGCGGCGAATTCGTTATGAATCACCGTGTTTGCAAGGCTTGCGGATATTACGGCGGCAAGGAAGTGCTCAAGGTTGAGAGCAAATAATTCAAAAGAGAGCGGCTTTGTTGACAAACAAGCCGCTTCTTTTTTCAGGAGTGTACCGATGAAAACAAAACTGTGGCGGATTTTACCGATGGTCCTTGCGCTGATGCTTTCTCTTGTCGCCTGTTCCCAAAGTGATGCGGCGGACGGGGTGGAATGGGTTGAGTACGACCTGGACTGTTTGGAAGAATATGTGACATTAGATACCTACGTGGGTCTTACGGTGACTCTATCCTCGGCTGACGAGGCAAAGGGGGAAGCAGTCTTTCGCACGGTGTTGGATCGGGCGCAGATTCATTCTTATCCGCAGGAGCAGCTGGACTACTACACGGCGCAGGAGCGGGCGAAATATCGGTATCTGGAGCAGGAGATCTCTGAGGAGACTCTTCTTGCCGATGCGCGCGAGCTGGTCAAGGAGGATCTGGTCTACCGATATATTCTGAAGGATACGGGGATGTCCCTGACCGAGCGGGAAAAGACCGAGCTTTTTGATCGGTACGTAGAGAAATACGTCCGCACCTATGGATACAGCGCGGAATACGTCAGAGAGAACATGAAGGATCTGGTGTATGAATCCATGCTGTACGACAAGACCATGGAATATCTGATTTTGAATAATACCTTTGCGACAGGTCAGGAATAAGAAAAATAGAAAGAAACAAGCATGAAAATTTTAGCGATTGGCGACGTGGTTGGCGCCAAAAGTATTGAATATTTGCAACAAACCCTTTGGAAGAAGCGGCAGGAACTTGGTGCCGATTTCGTTGTGGTGAACGGAGAGAATGCCACCGACATTCACGGAATCAGCGCTCCCGATGCGGGGAGGCTTATGGAGGCGGGAGCAGATCTTGTCACCCTTGGCAATCATACCTTTGGCAGACGAGATATCTGTCAGACACTCAATGATGCCGATTGGATTCTTCGCCCCGCCAATTATCCCCCTCTGGTACCGGGAAGCGGATATACGGTCTTAAATCTTTGCGGATGGCGGATCCTTTGTATCAACATTATGGGAACAGCGCTGATGGAGCCTCTTTCCTGTCCCTTTGCCACCGTGGATCGGATTTTGGAGAGGGAGAAGGGAAGCTATGATTTCGCGCTGATGGATATTCACGCCGAGGCGACTTCGGAGAAGATCGCCCTTGCCCGCTATTTTGACGGGCGAGTCCATATCATGTTCGGAACCCATACCCACGTGCAAACGGCTGACGAGCAGGTTCTCCCGGGTGGGAGCGGATATATTACCGATCTTGGTATGACGGGTCCTATGGACGGTGTCATCGGGTCGGACGCGGAGGGCGTGATTGAGCGCTTTCGCACAAAAATGCCGGTTCGGTTTCGGGTAGCGGAGGGAGAGATCCAAGCCCACGGAGCCCTCTTTGATTTGAATACCGATACCATGCGAGTCATGTCGGTTCGAAGAGTCCGATTTTGACCCCGAGGAAAGGAGAAACTATGGAGCCTATGCTGAACACCTATTCCACCGCGTCTCTGGCATATCTCGGAGACTGTGTGCTGGAGCTTTGCGTCAGACAGTATCTGGTGAAGAGCGGACTTTCCTCTTCGGCGTCCCTGAATAAAAAGGCGCTGGAATTTGTTCGCGCTACGGCACAGGCGGAGGCGATGAAACGAATCCTTCCCATTCTCTCGGAGGAGGAGGAGGCCGTGTTCCGCCGTGGGCGGAACGTGGGACATACCAATACTCCGAAATCCGCCACGGTTGCGGAGTATCGCGCTGCCACGGGAATGGAGGCACTCTTTGGCTGGTTGTATCTGGCACGACGGCAGGAGAGGATCGACGAATTGTTCTTGATCGCCTATGATCTTGCCAAATCCCACTAATACATGATCTCAATTAGGAAAGGAATAAATAATATGAACAACCCCATTATTAAAATCAACGTAAAGGACTTCGGTACGATGACTGCCGAGCTCTATCCCCTGCAGGCACCCAAGACGGTTGCCAACTTTATAAAGCTTGCGGAGGAAGGATTCTTCTCCGGACTGATCTTTCACCGCGTGATCCGTGGCTTTATGATTCAGGGCGGCGGCTATACCGAGGAGATGGAGCACAAGGAGTGCGATGCGATTGCGGGTGAGTTCCGCGCCAACGGCTTTTCGCAGAATACCCTGAAGCACACCAGAGGCGTGCTTTCCATGGCGCGTACCTCCGACCCCAACTCGGCATCCTCCCAGTTCTTTGTGATGCATATGGACGCGCCCCATCTGGACAACCAGTACGCGGGCTTCGGTAAGGTCACCGAGGGCTTGGATGTTCTGGACGCGATTGCCAACACCCCCACAGGCAATTACGGCTGGTATATGCAGGACGTACCCCAGACTCCCGTGGTCATCGAGAGCATTGAGGTCGTGAGCAAATAAGGAAACGAATCAGGGCAGGTACACCGATCGGCGTACCTGCCCTTGTTACTGTAAAAAAACGCACAAAAATTTTTTTGCCACCAATTGACAAATCTTTCGAACCATGGTACAATATTGGTAAAATATAAGGCTTTTGAACGAAAAGACACGAAAAAAGCATAAAGAGGGTTAAGTCCATGAAAAAATTTGACATATCCAATCTGGTGATCTCCCGCATCGTGAATATCTACAGCTATACGCTGGCACAGGATACTGAAGCAGAGGCTGTGGCGGAGCACTCCTTGCTGATCCTGAAGCGGCAGGGGCGCTCCAGCTACACGGTGGGGGGAGAGGAACATACCATCCAATCGGAGCAGGTACTTTTTCTTCCCGCGGGAACAGAATACTCCTTGTACGTTGACCGTCAGGGTGACTGCGCCGTGGTAGAATTCGACACCGTGGACACGGGTGAGGCACCCTGTGCGGGAGTTTATCTGACCGACTCGGAGGGGGATGTTGCCGCATCCTTTAAAAATCTGCTTTACTACTGGGCTCTCCGCGGTCCCGCCTACCACTCCAAGTGTCTGTCCGAGCTGTACGGCATGCTGACTCTGCTGTCCTCGATTCATTCCTATACGGATTCTCTGGCAGGAAAATACAGTCTGATCCACAAATCGGTGAAATATATCGAGAAGAATTATCGGAGACAGGATCTCTATACCCCCGATCTTGCCGAGATGTCGGGGATCGGAGAGACCTATTACCGCAACATCTTTATCGCGGTATTTGGAATGCCCCCTACGCGCTACGTACAGCAGTATCGGGTAGAAAAGGCAAAGGAGCTGTTGGTGGGAACCGACCTCTCCATGGAGGAGATCGCCCTGCGCGTCGGCTTTGCCAATTCCTCGTACTTCTGCAAGGTATTCAAATCCACCACGGGACTTACCCCCTCGGAGTTTTCCGAGAAGGGAAGACAAATCGGATAAGATCGGCTCAATCAAAAAAGGATCCCCTTCACAAGGAAGGGGATCTTTTTTTGTTATCTACGGCTTTTGCCTCGCTTGGGAGCAGACATCTTTTTCTTTGAGGAGATTTTTCCTTTTTCGGATCGACCATCGCTTTTCTTTCGTTGAGCTTGCGTACGGGATGCAGGCTTTCGTTGCGCTGACTCTCCCCGTTCGGGGCGAACGAGACATTCGGGTCCGTAGCCGATCAGATCCTCTCTGCCGAGCTTTACGAGAGCCTCTCGGACGAGAGGGGCGTTTTGGGGACGGTTATACTGAAGCAGGGCGCGTTGCAGCTGCTTTTCGTGGTAGTCGGTGGCAACGTAGACGGGCTTCATATCCATGGGGTTTATTCCCGTATAAAACATCACCGTAGAGGCGGTTCCGGGGGTGGGATAGTAGTCCTGCACCTGTTCGGGGGCGTAATGATCCCGCTTGAGGCAGAGGGCAAGCTCCAGCGCGTCCTTCAAAGTAGAGCCGGGATGGCTGGACATGAGGTAGGGAACCAGATATTGCTCTTTACATACCGATTTGGTGATCTCAAAATACCGTTTGCGGAACCGCTCGTATACGGAAAAGTCCGGTTTTCCCATGCAACGGAGAACGGCAGCAGAGCAATGCTCCGGGGCTACCTTCAGCTGACCGCTGACGTTGTCTCGAACCAGCTTTTGGAAGAATGCTTCATTTTTATCCTAAAGCAGATAGTCAAAGCGGATTCCCGATCGGATAAACACTTTTTTGATCTTTGGGATCTTTTCGATCTCCTCGATCATATGTAGGTATTCGCTGTGATCTACCCGCAGATTTTTGCAGGGCGTGGGAGCGAGACATTTGCGGGAGGCGCAAACGCCGTTTTTCAGCTGTTGCTCACAGGCGGGATAGCGGAAATTCGCCGTAGGACCGCCTACATCGTGGATATACCCCTTGAAATCGGGAAGCTCCGTGATCTTTCTTGCCTCGGCAAGCACACTCTCTACGCTGCGGGAACGAACCGTCCGTCCCTGATGAAATGCCAGCGCGCAGAAATTGCAGGCACCAAAGCAGCCTCGATTGTGGGTGATGGAGAAGCGCACCTCCTCGATGGCGGGAACACCGCCTACCGACGCATAGGAGGGGTGATAGGTACGCATATAGGGAAGGGCATAGACGTGGTCCAGCTCCTGCCGCTCCAAGGGGGGCATAGGCGGATTCTGCACCAGAAGCTTGTCATCATACCGCTCCAGAATGGCTTTTCCATTGATGGAATCCTGATTTTTATACTGAATGCCAAAGGCCTCGGCATAGGCGCGTTTGTCGGTTTTTAACTTGTTGTAGTCAAGGGTAGCCGCCACCTCGTAATGCACGGGCTCTTCGGGTCGGCAGAGATAGACGGTGCCGCGCACGTCGCGAATCTTGCGGATGGGAACACCCTTGTCCAAAAGACGGGCAACGCGCAAAAGAATATTTTCTCCCATGCCGTAGGTCAGAAGATCGGCGCGGGAATCCACCAAGATGGATCGGCGCACCGAATCCGACCAATAGTCGTAATGGGCAAAGCGGCGCAGAGATGCCTCCAGTCCTCCGATGATCACGGGAACGTCACCGTATGCCTCACGGATTCGATTGCAGTAGACGATGGTGGCGCGATCGGGACGAAGCCCCGCTTTTCCACCGGGAGAGTAGTAGTCGTAGGTTCTTTTTTTCTTGGCGGCGGTATAATGAGCAACCATGGAATCGATATTTCCGGCAGTGACCAGAAACCCAAGGCGGGGTTTTCCAAACTCCCGAAAGGCGTCACAGCTTTTATAGTCGGGCTGGGAGAGAATGGCAACACGAAAGCCCGCGTCCTCCAGAACACGGGAAATAATCGACACGCCAAAGCTGGGGTGATCCACGTAGGCGTCCCCCGTAACGTAGACGAAATCGGGGCGGTCCCACCCAAGGGCAGTCATTTCTTTTTTAGAGATCGGTAAAAATCCGGTGCTCATACGGACTCCTTTTCTGAAGATTGGTTTCTGGATATAGTATAACATAAAATCGGCAATTTGTAAATAACAAATACTGTTGCTTTTTTAAAAGTGTTATGATATAATGGATATGATGTTCATAGGAAGGAAGGGAATCCATGCGTTTTTTGAATCAAACGGTGCTTCGGGAAAAGATCGGTGAAGCCCTTAAGTCGGTTTTGCCTATTACCGGAATCGTTTTCCTACTGTTGATTACTTTTGTTCCTGTTTCCGCCGCCATGATGCTGTCCTTTGCCATGGGAAGTGTGATGCTGGTGGTTGGAATGGGGCTGTTTAATTTGGGCGCGGAGGCTGCCATGACGCCCATGGGAGAATACGTGGGCTCGAAGATGACCGCATCTCGAAGGCTGTGGTTCGTTATTTTTGTCTCTCTGTTCGTGGGCGTGATGATCACGGTATCCGAGCCGGATCTGCAGGTATTGGCGTCACAAATTCCCGCGATCCCCAATATGGTACTGATCCTGACGGTTGGCATGGGCGTTGGACTGTTTTTGGTGATCGCGATGCTTCGCGTTCTTTTTCGAATCCGACTCAAATATCTGCTGCTGTTCTTTTATGCTATTGTGCTGGGACTTGCCTTTTTCGTTCCCGAGAGCTTTCGCGCTGTTTCCTTTGACTCGGGCGGAGTGACTACGGGACCGATGACGGTGCCCTTTATTATGGCGCTTGGCGTAGGTGTTGCCTCTATTTCCGCTGACGGTACGGGGGACGATAACTTTGGTATGGTGGCGCTTTGCTCGGTGGGACCGATTCTGGCCGTGATGATCCTTGGCATGATTTATCAAGTAGAGGGACAGACTCCTCCGGTATATCCCATGCCAACCGCGGATAACTCGCGGGAGATTATGGCAGTATTCTTGGAGGAAATTCCTCACTACATGCTGGAAATGACCATTGCGCTGGGGCCGATCGTTCTGTTTTATCTGCTGTTCCGATTACTGACAGGCGGCGGTGGCGCGGGCGGTTTGGGCAAGACCATGATGGGTGTGCTTTATACCTATGTGGGACTCGTGCTTTTCCTGACGGGTGTTAACGTGGGCTTTATGCCCCTGGGTAACTATCTTGGAAACGCGTTGGCGAGCTCGGCGTGGCGGTGGATGATCATTCCTCTCGGTATGCTGATCGGTTATTTTATCGTTTCGGCAGAGCCGGCGGTTCACGTGCTACGGAAACAGGTGGAGGAGGTTACGGCAGGAACGATTCGCGGAAGCGTGTTGGGAGGCGCCTTGGCAATCGGCGTGGCGGCTTCGGTTGGAATCGCGATGCTTCGCGTTCTGACCGGCGTATCGATTCTGTGGATTGTAATTCCCGGATATGCCATTGCCCTGATCCTTTCCTTTTTCGTGCCCGACATTTTTACGTCTATTGCCTTTGACTCGGGCGGAGTCGCCTCGGGTCCCATGACGGCAACCTTCCTGTTGCCCTTTGCCATGGGCGCCAGCGAAGCGGCGGGCGGAGGCGCGGGAGACGCCTTTGGCGTCATCGCGCTGGTTGCAATGACACCACTGATTACCATTCAGATCCTCGGTCTGATCTACAAGCTTCGTTCCAAACAGAGTGAAGCGGAAGAGCAGGAAGAGGTGGATACCGCGCAGACGGTGATCGATGTGCGGGATCCGTCGGACGATGATATTATCGATCTGTAAGGGAGGCATTATGAATCATTTATATTGGCTGATCACGATTGTTCAGCGATCGGATATGGAGGAATACGAGGGGTTTTATCTGGAGCACGGTGTTGACGTGACCTATAGCGTTCTCTGTAACGGCACGGCACGGGAGAAGACCCTGAGTGTATTGGGGATAGAGAAGACCGAAAAGGCAATGCTGTTTGCCGTGGTAAACGGAATTACCCTCAAGAAGCTTTGCCGAGCTCTGACGGTAGAGATGAAGATTGATCTTCCCAACCGAGGCGTTGCCATGGCGGTTCCCATGTCGGGAATCGGGGGTATGAGAACGATGGAATATTTCACAGCGGGGCAGGAACAGCCCCCCGAAGAAAGAGAGGAAAACTATATGCAATCCGAGCATGAGCTGATCGTAGCGATCTACGAAAAGGGATATACCGATCTGGTAATGGACGCCGCCCGTGAGGCGGGAGCGGGAGGTGGAACCACCATTCGCGCCAAGGGAACTGCGGCGAGTGCTGCCAAGTTCTTTGGTCTTTCCATTGCCGAGGAGAAGGAGATCGTCTTCATCGTATCGAACAGCGATCGCCGCAAAGAGATCATGAAGGCGATTATGCAGAAGGCGGGAATCGACACCAAGGCTCACGCCGTAGTATTCTCCCTTCCCGTGTCCGGGACGGCGGGCTTCCGCTTTGCCGACGCGGTGGACAAGGAAGAAGAATAAGGCATTGATAAGAGAAAAAAGCCGGCTTGGCGCACCTACGATAGAGCAGGTGCACCAAGCCGGCGTTTTTCTTATGCTTTATTCACTTGATATCGGTCGTATTCTCCGCCAAACAGATCAAAGAAGGTAAATACGCCGTTTTCGTATAGAATATAGCTTTTTGGAGAGCTCTCCTTGGGGATTGACGTGGAACCGGGGTTGATATAGACGTTACCGTTCCCAAAAGGAATTGCCACAGGGACGTGGGTATGTCCGTGGAGCAGAATATCTCCCTTTTTCAGAGGGGGAAGGGCTGCGGTGTTGAATTTGTGTCCGTGGGTGGCAAAAATTGTCAGCCCGTCTGTTGAAAGATAGGCGTAATCAGACAGAATAGGAAATTCCAGTACCATCTGGTCTACCTCGGTGTCACAGTTTCCGCGAACGCAAAGAAGCTCCTCCTTCACAGAATTCAGCAGGTCGATCACCGATTTCGGCGCGTATCCGTCCGGCAGATTGTTTCGCGGTCCGTGGTAAAGAAGATCTCCCAGCAGGATCAGCTTCTCGGCACCCGATTCGCGGTAACGGGCAATGAGCTGCTCCGCGCAAGCGTAGTCACCGTGAATATCTGACGCGATCATCCATTTGCTCATCGGATCGCCCCCTCTCCCCGAATCAGGTACTTCTCGGTGGTAAGGGCGGGCAGACCCATAGGACCGCGTACGTGAAGCTTTTGCGTAGAAATTCCGATCTCCGCGCCGAATCCGAATTCTCCTCCGTCGGTAAAGCGGGTGGAGGCGTTCACGTAAACGGCGGCGGAATTGACCTGTCGTTGGAAGCGAGTCGCGTGCTCCTCATCAGAGGTGACGATGGCTTCGCTGTGTCCTGTGCTGTATTTGTTGACGTGGTCAATGGCATCGGCGAGAGTGTCCACCACTCGGATTGCCACAATATAGTCGTTGTATTCGGTGTAGTAGTCCTCTTCGGTGGCTTCCAGTGCCTCGGGGATCAGAACGCGGGTTCTGGCACAGCCGCGAAGCTCTACCTCAAAGGGGCGAAGCTCCTCGCAAAGGCGAGGTAAAAACTTTGCCGCCACACTGGCGTGAACCAGAATCGTTTCCACAGCGTTGCAGACCGAGGGGCGGGAGCACTTGGCGTTGACCGAGATGCGGAGCGCCATATCCAAATCGGCGCTGTCGTCCACGTACAGGTGGCAATTTCCCGCTCCCGTTTCAATCACGGGGACGGTAGCGTTTTCTACTACGCTTCGAATGAGTCCCTTTCCGCCGCGGGGGATCAGAACGTCAATAAATCCGCGCATCGTCATCAGAATTTGGGCGCTTTCTCGCTCGGTAGACAGAATCAGCTCGACACAATGGGGATCCATATCACAGTCATCAAGAGCCTGCTTGATCAGCTCGACGATGGCGGTATTGGTGGAAATGGCTTCCTTTCCTCCCCGCAGGATCACCGCGTTTCCCGTCTTGAGACAGAGAGCGGCGGAATCTACCGTCACGTTGGGACGAGCCTCGTAGATCATGGCGACCACGCCAAGAGGAACGCGGACACGGGAAATGGTCAGCCCCGAGGGGCGAGTCCAGCTTTCACTCTTGCCCACCGGATCCTCCAGCTCGGTCAGCGCCTTGAGGGATTGGCAGATACCGAGGATCCGTCCCTCACTCAGGGCAAGACGGTCCTGCATCGCTTTGGGAACGTCGTTCTCACCGGCTGCCTCCAGATCTCGGCGGTTGGCGGTAAGCAACAGCTCAATATTGGCCTCCAACAGCTCGGCAATGCGAAGAAGGATCCGATTCTTGGTGTCGGTATCGGCAAGCGCCAGCTTACGGGAGGCGTCGCCTGCGTTGATGCATAAAAGTTCAATTTCTTCACGTAAGGTCATGTTTTTCTCCGTTTTTCTTTTTATTGGTTATTTGAATGCCACTTTTTGATACGCTTCTTCAATTTCCAGAACGTACATGCGGTGAAAGTCGCCTGCTTTATAATTGGAGAGCAGGGACGGGTCGATAAAGCATTCCTTTTTCAGATCGTCTGCGTATAGCTTGCGGCCGATGAGAACCAGCTCTGCCTGACGAATCACGGGAACGCCCCCGATCTCAAAAGTGGAGAGTCCCGCTTCCTTCAGCTTTTCCGTGTCCTTACCGCTTTTGGTTCCGCACAGCCGTAAGGCATCTCGGTATCCGCCTCCGAAAAAGGCAAGGGAGAGACGGTCGTTTTGCTCCGCCAGCGCATATGTGTGGCGTTGCGGACGAATGAAGCAGACGCATACGGGCTTGTTCCAAAGAACGCCCATGCATCCCCAGCTGGCGGTCATGGCATTTGCCCGATTCCTTTTTTCATCCTTTGCCGTGATCAGCATCCAATCGGTTCCGATCAGCTTGACGGCGTTCCCGATCGCCTCGGGCGAGACTGCTTGAAAGCCAAGTTCTACCATGGAATCCTCCCTGAAAAGATATTCGTACGATACTACAATAATATCATATCAAATTTTTGAATTTTCGTCAACGAGTTTCCCAAAGTTTTGCAAAAAAAGAAGAAAAATCAGACAGTTTTTTTAAAAAACCTGTCGACATTTATCTGCGGAAGGTATATAATAGTAGTCATAAGGCTTGTATTGCTTTGGAGGCCCGTGATGCAAAAAAACATGAAATTTATTCGAAAGCTTCCCATTCCTATGGATGTGAAGGCACAGTATCCGCTGAAGGCGGAATATGCCGAGAAAAAAGTAGAGCGAGACTGTGAGATCGCCGATATTTTCTCTGGAAGGGACGATCGTCTGGTTTTGGTGATCGGCCCCTGTTCTGCTGATCGGGAGGACGCGGTTCTGGACTATATTTCCCGTCTGGCGGTGCTTCAGGAAAAGGTATGTGACAAGGTGTTGATCATTCCGAGAATCTATACCAATAAACCCCGCACCACGGGAGATGGGTATAAAGGAATGGTTCATCAGCCCAACCCGGAGGCGGCAGAGGATATGCTGGAGGGAATCGTGGCAATTCGCCGTCTGCATACCCGCGCCATTGAGGAGACGGGTCTGTTCTGTGCCGACGAGATGCTGTATCCCGAAAATTATCGGTATCTGTCCGATCTGCTTGCCTACGTTGCCGTGGGTGCCCGTTCGGTGGAGAATCAGCAGCATCGTCTTGCCGCCAGCGGTATCGACGTGCCCGTTGGTATGAAAAATCCCACGGGCGGAGATATTTCCGTTATGCTGAATTCTATTGCCGCCGCTCAGCATTCCCATACCTTCCTGTATCGCGGTTGGGAGTGTGTGTCCTCGGGAAATCCTTTGGCGCACGCCATTCTCCGCGGTTACGTCAATCAGCACGGTGAATCTCTGCCAAACTATCACTATGAGGATCTGATCCATCTGTACCGTGAATATTCCGCAAGGAACCTTTCCAATATGGCGGTGGTGATCGATGCCAACCATGCCAATTCGGGCAAGAAATGGGCGGAACAGCCCAGAATCTGTAAGGACGTGCTTCACGCCTGCCGTCACTCTGCCGAGATCAAGAGCTATGTCAAGGGCTTTATGATCGAGAGTTATCTGGAGGACGGCGCCCAGAAGATTGGAGAACATATCTACGGAAAATCCATTACCGACCCATGCCTTGGTTGGGAAAAGACCGAGCGCTTGGTGCTGGATATTGCCGATTTGCTGTAAGAGACAGCGCATAGGAGAAAGCTGATATGAAGCCATCAACCTCTACGGGAGATTTTAAATCTTATCCCTACTATGCGTGTTTCGAGGAATAAGAAAAGGAGGAAGAGAAAAATTTCTCTTCCTTCTTTTTTGGGACACGGCTATTACAGCAGTGTCGCAATCAGCTCATCATGGGATTTGGGAGAAAGATAGGCGGGGGGGACGTCAAAGACGGTCTTGCAGCCCACAGCTCCTTCCTTGTGCAACCGTGCCACGGCTCTTGCGTAAGCTACGATCACCGAGGCGGTAAATTCGGGGTTAGAATCCAGCTTTAAGCTGTATTCGATCACATGGTTGTGCTCCAAGCTCGCTCCCGTCTTACCGGTGCGGATGACAAATCCGCCGTGGGGAATCCCGCCGTGATCTCGCTTCAGCTCCTCGGCGGAAATAAAGTGTACGGTGGTATCGTAATCGGCAAAATAGTTGGGCATCGTCTTGATTTCTTGCTCGATTCTTGCTCTGTCCGCTCCCTCGGCGGCAACGACAAAGCACTCCCGAAGGTGCTTTTGCCGTGTGGTCAGCTCGGGGCAGGAGCCGCTTCGCACCGCCTCCAGCGCATCCTCTAGAGGAATGGTGTACTGCTTGGCGTCAAGTACGCCCTCAATACGGCGAATAGCATCCGAGTGTCCTTGGCTGACGCCCTTTCCCCAGAAGGTGTAGTCCTTGCCGTCGGGGAGGATGGCGCCTGCATACAGACGGTTCAGGGAAAACATACCGGGATCCCAGCCGACGGAGATCATAGCGACCTTGCCGCTCTCTTTTGCCGCGTTATCCACACGGGCAAAGTGCTCGGGGATCTTGGCATGGGTGTCAAAGCTGTCTACCACGCAAAAATGCTTGGCGAGAGCCGGAGTTTGCTCGGGGAGATCGGTGGCGCTTCCCCCGCAGAGGATCATGACGTCGATTCGATCCACATAGGAGAGAACCTCCGAGGTATGCACGACGGATACGCCCTCGGTGCCGATTTGCAGCGTAGAGGGGTCTCGGCGGGTAAAGACCGCCACAAGACTCATGTCCGCGTTCTGGCGGATGGCGTTTTCAATACCCCGTCCCAAATTACCGTAGCCGTAAATGCCGATTCTAATGCTCATATGATAAACCTTACCTTTCGTGGTATCAATCAAAAATACAAGTTATTATATCATAGATTTTGTTTTTTTACAAGAGAAAAAAGCAAAAATCGGAACAATCAAACGATTCGATTGGTTCTGTCGCCCGTCTCGTAAGCGCGGACGTTCTTGGCAATGGTTTCAATACACCGCGCTCTGGCTTCAATGGATCCCCAGGACATATGGGGCGTGAGGCATACGTTGTCCCGACCGAGAAGCCCATAAAAGGGATGATCCTTGCCAAAGGGCTCTATGGAGTAGACGTCACAGCCAAGACCTCCCAGCGAGCCATCCAGAATGGCGTCCGCCACGGCTGCCTCGTCGGTTACGGCACCCCGCGCCACGTTGATGAGAATGGCGCCTTTTTTCATGGTGGCGATCCGCTCACGGCTGATCATGCCCCTCGTCTCGGCGGTAAGGGGAACATGCAGGGAAATAATATCGGCTCTGCGGCAGATCTCGTCGATATCCGCCTGCTCATATCGGTCATCGGGCTTCCGTCGGCAGAGAAGGACGCGAGCGCCAAAGGCGGTTGCAAGCTCGGCAACACGGGAGCCGATGGATCCTCCGCCCACAACTCCCCATGTCAGCGAGGAAAGCTCGTGAAAAACGGGGGTGAGACGGTTTGCGATCCCCACCTCGGTATAGTTACCCGAATGAACGCAGGTGCGGTATTCGGTGAGGTGTGTGGCAAGGGTCAGAGCCATTGCCAGGGTGATTTGGGAGACGCTGTCGGAGCAGTAGGCGGGAACATTGTAAAGAGCGATTCCCAGCTTCTCGCAAACGGCGGTGTCCACCGTGTCGTAGCCTGTGGAGCTGACGCAGATCAGGCGGAGAGAGGGTGCCTCGGTCAAATCAAATTGCTTCAGATTGACTTTGTTCAGTACCACGACCTCGGCATCACGGATCCGATCCATCACCTGATGGGGATGAGTTTGCTTATATTCGGTGACCTCGCCTACGGCAAGCAGAGGGGTAACATCAATGTCCTCTCCCCAGGTAGCGGTGTCCAGCAGTACGATTTTCATGAAATCCCTCCATGCCTTGTTTTTCACCCTATATTGTATCACAGGGAAGGAAAAAAATCAATCGGGAGCGTTGATTTCTCTGAAAAAAATGTGATAAAATGAAGAAAAGTCAGATAAGGGGGCGAATATGGCGGAAATACGAAACGTAATTTTTGATATGGGTCAGGTGCTTCTTCAATTTACTCCCGAGAGAATTTTCTCTCCCTTCTTTCCCGATCCGGAGGATCTGTCCGAGATCATACGTGTCATCTTTGATTCTGGGGAGTGGGTTTCCATTGATACAGGGCTTGTTTCCGAGGAGAAAACGGTAGAGAGTTGGATTCGAACCCTTCCCGAGCATGAGGACGCAATCAAAGCGATGATGGCAACGTGGTATCGCGGTATGGTACCGGTGGAGGGAATGGAGAAATTGGTTGCCGAGCTGAAGGCGGCGGGATACCGTTGTTATCTGCTTTCCAATACCAGCGCGCGTTTTTTTGAATATGCCCACACGGTTCCGTCTCTGCGAATGATGGACGGCTACGTGATCTCCGCCATCGAACAGCTGATCAAGCCTGACCCCGCCATTTTTCGTCTGACGCTGGAGCGATTCGGTTTGAGAGCGGAGGAGAGCTTCTTTGTGGATGATAACGCGCAGAACGTGGCAAGCGCCGCCACCTGCGGGATTCGGAGCTTTTGCTTTGAGAACTATGACGTCGCTGCATTGCGACTCGGTATGAGACAGGCAGGAATCCGCATAAAGGGAATTTGACAAATAAAAAAAGAGTACGACTCTCGTCGTACTCTTTTTTATTTACCGGATCTTGTTTTGGTACTCCTCTATGATCATGGCAGGAACCTCAAAGCGCTTGATCTTTTTGGAGGAATTTTTGGGAAATTCCTTTTCGGTGATCAGCGCCACGTCGATCCGCTTGTAGGTTTGTACCGAGCTGTTCACCTCGGCAACGGCGGCGAGAATCTCTCTCTCCAGAAGAGCAGGGGCGTATCCCTCTCCCAACGCTTCGGCGGCGTATTCCGTATCGGGGCGGATGACGGCAACGATATCCATCTCTCCCTTTTTCTCATTGTTCATTGCCAATACCACCGTCTCACCGATCAGAGGATTGCGGCAAAGATAGGACTCCAGCTCCTCGGGAAATACGTTTTTGCCGTTTGCGCGAATGATCACGTTCTTTTTTCGTCCCGTAATGATCAGAAATCCGTTTTCGTCAATATAACCCACGTCTCCTGTGTGAAGCCAGCCGTTTTTCTTGACCTCGGCGGTCAGATCGGGGCGGTTGTAATACCCCAGCATGACGTTGTCACCGCGGTAGCAGATCTCTCCCGTGCCGTCCTCGGCGGGGGAAAGAATCTTCAGCTCTCCCTCGGGAAGTACAAGACCCGCAGAGCGGTCATTGAAATAAGAGTCGTGGTTGACTGCCGCCAAGGGAGCGGATTCGGTAAGACCGTAGCCTTGAATCACGTTCAGGCCAAAGGCGCGCATGCCCTTGATGATCTCGGGATCAATAGGGGCACCACCCGAAACCAGAAGGTTTAGCTTTCCACCAAAGGATTGATGGATCTCGGCAAATGCCTTCTTCTTTGCCGCCATACGGGCAGAGTAGGAGGGGATCTTGTCGGTCAGGGAAATCACGGTGCGTACCTTCTTCTCAATTCCCTTTTTTCGGATGTTTGCCCAGATCTTTCGGTACATGGTTTCGATCAGCAGCGGCACGCAAAGGATTTTCGTGGGATTGACCTCCTTTACGTTCTTCATAATATAACGCACACCCTGAGAAAAGGCAACGGAGGCACCCCGTGACAGCGGGTAGAGGAATCCGCAGGTGCATTCGTAGACGTGGTGCAGGGGAAGGACGGATAAGGCGCAATCCTCCGTATCCACGTAAACCATACGTGCCAGCTGCCGTACCGTGTGACAGATATTTCTTTGAGAGAGCATAACGCCCTTGGATACGCCGGTGGTTCCCGAGGTAAAGATCAGGGAACAAAGCGTATCGGTTTCAATGGAACGCTCGGCGTAAAGATTGCTTCCCGCAGACAGCAGATCGTGTCCCTCCACAATCAGAGCGGGGAGCTCGTCAAAACAGAAGGTAGGAACACAGGGAGGAACCTGACGAAGCTTCTCTTCATATTTTTTAGAGTAGAGGATCAGTCCCGCCTCGGACAGGTTGGCAATATTGGCAAATTCCTCGACAGGAATTTCTTTGTCAACGGGAACCACAACGCCAAGACCGCAGACGGCGGTCATATAGGACAGACACCAAGCGTAGCAGTTCTCCCCCATCACAATGATGCGCTTGTCGCAAAAGCCTCTTGCCGCCAATGCTTCTCCCAGAGAAAAAACATCGGTCTTAAAACGAATAAAGCTAAAGCTTTGATAGCTTCCGTCAATCTTTTGCAGGAAAGCGGGACGGGTTCCAAAACGGAGGGCGCTATTCTCCAGCATTTCCCGAAGATTATGGATCGGCGCTGTAGGGTAAAGACGATAGTTCGGCATATGAATCTCCTTTGATTTTTATTGATGTAACATTGAGTGCGCAACAATTCGCCTTTGGTATTATACCATGATTATGGACGGACTGTGTGAATGATATGTAAACAAGATTGAAATTATTTTGCTTTTTTGGGGAAAGGAGGAAATAAGTGTTTATATTCTCTTCCGTTTTGGCGCATACTAACGAAAAAAGCATGGAAGGAGAAGCCGGTGAATGAAATCGGAATCGAAAAATAAGGAGGGGAGAATCGTCTCCCCGATAAACGGAAAAACCGTGCCCTTGGATGAGATCGGCGATCCCATTTTCTCGGAGCGGATTCTGGGAGACGGTTGCGCGATCCTGCCCGACGGGGGAAAGGTATACAGTCCGGTGAGAGGACGCGTTACCTCCGTGGCGGATGCCAAGCACGCTTACGGATTTGAGTCGGATGAGGGACAGGAGGTGTTGGTCCATATCGGTCTGGAAACCGTCTCCCTGAGGGGAGAGGGTTTTATCAGCCACGTGAAGGTAGGAGATCGGGTTCGCGCGGGGGATCTTGTGGCAGAGGTGGACTGGGAGCTGCTTCGCAGTCGTGGATTGTCTACCCTGACTCCTGTTTTGGTTTGTAACGGAGTCGAGGGGGACCGTCAGGAGTTTCCCTCGGGAGACGTGCGTATCGGCGACGAGCTGTTGAGGACGGTTCCCGTGGCGGAGAAGGTATCAGGGAGTATAAAGCGGAAAAAGGAGAAGAAGGGAGTCAATTTCGATTTTCTGCAGAAGCTCGGTAAGGTGCTGATGGTGGTCATTGCCGTTATGCCGGCCGCCGGCCTTGCCATCAGTCTCGGAAAGCTGATCGGTCTTGCGGGAGCGGACATTGGTTGGGTAAGCACGGCGGGCACCATTCTGGAGAACATTGGTTGGGCGATCATCAGCAACCTACACCTGCTCTTTGCCGTTGCCATCGGAGGATCTTGGGCAAGAGATCGGGCGGGAGGCGCCTTTGCGGCTGTGGTGGCATTTGTTCTGATCAATAATATTACCGGATCGATTTTCGGCGTTACCGCGGATATGCTTGCCGATCCCGAGGCGGTGACACATACCCTTTTTGGGGAGGAAATCGCCGTAAACGGATATTTTACCTCGGTGTTGGGCTCACCGGCTCTGAATATGGGAGTATTCGTGGGTATTATCGCCGGCTTCCTCGGTGGGATTCTTTACAACAAATTTTATAATTTTCGCAAGCTGCCCGATGCGCTCTCCTTTTTCAACGGAAAGCGCTTCGTGCCCTTGGTCGTGATTTTTTGGTCGATTCTCGTTTCCTTCGTTTTGGCAATTATCTGGCCCGTGGTTCAGCATGGAATCAATGCCTTTGGCGTGTGGATCGCCGATTCGGCTGACACCTCTCCTGTTTTGGCACCCTTTATTTACGGGACGCTGGAGCGCTTACTGTTGCCCTTTGGCTTGCATCACATGCTGACGATTCCCATGAACTATACCTCCTTTGGTGGCACCTATATCATTCAGACGGGCGCGTCGGCGGGTACGGCGGTCTTTGGGCAGGACCCTCTGTGGCTTGCCTGGGTCACCGACCTGATCAATCTCAAAGGAGCGGGGGATACCGCGGCTTACGAGGCACTGCTGAACGGAGTCGTTCCCGCCCGCTTCAAGGTGGGGCAGATGATCGGCTCTACGGGACTTTTGCTTGGCGTGGCTCTTGCCATGTTTCGCCGTGTGGATCGGGAAAAGAGACGGCGTTACCGCTCTATCTTTTTCTCGGCGGCATTGGCGGTATTTCTCACCGGTGTGACCGAGCCCCTCGAATTTATGTTTATGTTCTGCGCGATTCCTCTTTATATCGTTTACGCGCTGTTGCAGGGAGCGGCTTTCGCTATGGCGGGAATTTTTGATCTGCGGCTCCACTCCTTCGGAAATGTGGAGCTCGTTACCCGTCTTCCCATATCCATCCAGGCGGGACTTACAAGGGACATTCTGAATTTCCTCATCGCCTCTGTCGTTTTCTTTGGCGTGGGATATTTCATAGCTTATTTTATGATCGGAAAATTCCGATATGCGACCCCCGGGCGGCTTGGAAACTATATGGATGAAAACGGAGAGGATTATACCGTGGAGAAAACCGAGCGTACCGCTCAGAGTGGAGACAGTCAGCCCGAACGGATTATTGCCCTTCTTGGAGGCAGGGAAAATATCGAGCTGGTAGATTCTTGCATGACCCGTCTGCGGGTTACGGTCAGAGACCCCGATAAGGTAGCGGACGCGGAGGCGTGGCGTGCCGAGGGCGCTTTGGCTCTTGTGAAGAAGGGAACGGGAATTCAGGCGGTGTACGGTCCCAAGGCAGACGTGCTGAAGTCCGATATCAACGATCTGCTATGAAGCTTCTGACGCTGAATACTCACAGCTTGCAAGGGGAGGATACCGAGGGAGCCCTTGACACCCTTTGCGCCGAGATCGTAAAACGGAAGCCCGATGTGATTACTCTGCAAGAGGTCAATCAAAGCAGGAGCGCCTCCCTATATCAGGGGGCGCTCCCCAAGGGATACCGATTTTGTCAGAATCGAATTCTTTTGCGGCAGGATCATTACGGAATTCGGCTTTTGGAGCGGTTGCGATCCCGAGGGATATTCTTTGAGTGGAGCTGGCTCCCCGCAAAGATCGGCTATGGCAGATACGATGAGGGGGTGCTTACCATGAGTCGATTTCCCATGGCAGAGGTACGGGCGGTTCGGATCAGTGAGGATCGTCCGTACGAGGATTGGCGTCGCCGTATGGCATTGCTGATCCGCGCAAGAGGATCGGAGGAGTGGTTTGTCAATCTTCACATGAGCTGGTGGAGGGACGGAGAGGAGCCCTTCCTTGTTCAGTGGCAACGGCTTCTTGCTGAGCTCCCGAGAAACGGTAGAATCTGGCTGATGGGAGACTTGAATAACAGCGCCCACGTACGGGGAGAGGGATATGATCGGATTGTCGCGGATGGCTTTACCGATTGCTTTTGTTGCGCGGAATATCGGGATGGCGAGGAGACGGTAGTGGGTGCTATCGACGGGTGGGAAGGCATGTCGGAACAGAGGATTCGCATCGATCACATCTTTTGCAGTCGTCCGCCCAAGGTCCTGAGCTATCAAACCCTATTTGACGGGAGACACTCTCCCACCGTCTCCGACCATTTCGGCGTATGGGTGGAGACCGAGTAAGATCAAAGAGAGAGAGGTAATGATTTTGAATCGAGTTGCAGGAATTTTACTTCCCGTTACGGCTCTGCCGTCCTCCTTCGGCGTCGGTTGCTTTTCAGAGGAAGCATACGGATTTGTGGATTGGCTGAAAAAGGCGGGGCAGAGGATCTGGCAGATCCTTCCTTTGGGTCCTACCGGATACGGGGATTCGCCCTATCAATCCTTTTCCTCTTACGCGGGGAACCCTTATCTGATCAGTCTTGAGGTTCTATGTCAAAAAGGTCTGTTGACCGCGGAGGAGTGTGAGAGGGGCGTGGCGGAGATTGCCACCGATCTGGTCGATTACGGTGCGCTGTATCGAACGCGGTATCCTCTTTTGCGCCTTGCCTTTGAGCGTAGCCGAGGGAGGAGAGATTCGGAACGGGCATCCATGGAGGCTCGTCTTTCTGCCTGGCTTGAGGAATATGCTCTGTTTATGGCGATCAAAAATCATCTGGGCGGAATTCCTCTTTCTCGGTGGCCCGAGGAGCTTCGTATGCGGAATCCGTCGGCTCTGGATAGCTGTCGGAGAGAGCTTGCGGAGGAGATTGAGTTTCAAAAATTTATGCAAACGGAATTTTTTCTGGAGTGGGGGCGGCTAAAGGAATACGCGAGCGGGAAGGGGATCCGCATCATGGGAGACCTTCCCATCTACGTATCGGCGGACAGCGCCGACGTCTGGCAAAACCCCGAGCTTTTTTTGCTGGACGAGGACGGGATCCCCACGGCGGTGGCGGGCTGTCCTCCCGACGGATTTACTCCGGAAGGACAGCTTTGGGGAAATCCGCTGTATCGTTGGGAGGCTCATCGTCAAGGCGGATACCGATGGTGGCGAGATCGACTGGGGCATGCTCTTTCTATGTACGATTCGGTGCGGATTGATCATTTTCGCGGTTTTGATTCCTACTACTCTATTCCAAACGGAGCGCCCAATGCCGTGAACGGTCATTGGGAAAGCGGTCCGGGTATGGAGCTGTTTGACGCGTTGCGGTCGGTTACCGAGGGGCGGGAGATGATCGCGGAAGATCTGGGGTACGTGACCGAATCGGTGCGAGAGCTGGTGCGGAGAAGCGGATTTTGCGGTATGAAGATCCTTCAGTTTGCCTTTGATACGTCAGATCAGGGTTTTTCGGGAGAATATTTGCCTCACACCTATCCCGAAAACAGCGCGGCGTATACGGGAACGCACGATAACCCCACTCTTGCGGCGTATCTTGCTTCCCAGAGCGCGGATCAGAGAGCGATGCTTCGGGATTATCTGTGGGATCATCATACGCCCGACGAGGATCTGTCCGATTCCATGATCGCTCTGCTCATGCGCAGTCCTTCCCGCATTTGTGTCATTCCCATGCAGGATTATCTTGGGTTGGATGATACAGCCAGAATGAACCGACCCTCCACACTGGGCGGAAACTGGTCGTGGCGTCTGCGCGCGGATCAGCTGACCGATGAGCTTTCCTACCATGTCCGTAGGCTGTGCGCCATTGGAGGAAGAGTGTAAGACGAAAAGGAGTCCGCTGAAATCGCGGACTCCTTTTTCCTTGTGAAATGGGACTTGACAGACGGGGAAAAAACGGGTATAATAAAAATAGAGAAACGACTTGAACGAAAGGAAGACGATTATGGGTATTATTACGATTAGCCGAGAATTCGGAAGTGGCGGAAGAGAACTTGGTAAGCGGTTGGCAGACGAGCTTGGGTACGCGTATTACGATAAGGAGATCGTGACCGCCATCGCGGAGAAGCATCAGCTGGATGAGCACTATGTTTCTTATGCGTTGGAGGGAGGCACTTTTCGTAATTTTCCCGTACATTTTGGCAGAACCTTTTCCTATTCTCCTGTGCTGATGGCAAATGAGACGCATCTGTTTGCCGAGCAAAATCGACTGCTTCGGGAGTTTGCCGCCGCGGGAAACTGCGTGGTGGTAGGACGGGCGGCGGACGTGATCCTTCGGGAATACCGCCCCTTCAATTTGTTCGTTTACGCCGATATGTCATCCAAGATCAAGAGATGTCAGGAGCGTGCGCAGGACGACGAGCATTTGAGTGCCCGAGAGATGGAAAGGCAGATCAAGCGCATTGATACGGACAGAAAGCGATATCACGGGCTGATCTCCGAGATTCCGTGGGGAGACAAGAGAGGATATCATCTGTGTGTGAATACCACGGATCGGGAGATCAAGGCATTGGTTCCCACGGTGGCGCAATACATCAGGACTTGGTTTGAGGAACGGGGAGAATAAGCAAAATTCTTGCGCATGATACATAAAAAAGAAGGGGCTGATAGAATCAGCCCCTTTTGTGTTGATGTCATGCGTTTGCGATCGGTACGGGAATAGGCGCTACGGTGTGGTATTCCTGCGCGTAAATCGCTACGGGAGTGCCTGCGTTGGCATAAACCGTAAAGCCTGCCTTGGTTGCGTGGAATACGTTCTCACCGATGGAGTAGGTGCGCTCCATGCGACGGGTGTCGGCGTTCCACTGATACTTGCCCTCGTCGATCAGATCATTCAGATTGTCCGCATCCAGACCTGCGGCAGTGAAGAGATCTCTCAGCTTGTACGTGTCCGCGGGATTTTCCTTTGCGGATGCTAGTGTCGCGTTCATCTTAGCAATCAGCGCCGCGTCAGATGCGCTGAACGCGCCCACGATCTGCTTTGCTTCCTTGTCCCACACGTACTTGATTCCTCTTCCGTCAGCGTTTCCAACGTAAAGACCCGCGTTCTCCAGAACGTCAAAGGCGGCGGACGCGTTTGTGATCTGTTCATTGTTTGCGGTCTCATATGCCGCGAGGATACCGTTCATCTTTTCCAAAATTGCGGTGTCGGCATCGGGAACTACTACGTCTGCCGTCACAGCCTCCAGATTGGAGCAACCGTAGAAGGCGGTGTCGCCAATCTTTACCACGGTAGTGGGAATGGTTACGGCGGTGAGCGCCTTACATCCGTCAAAGGCGCCGATTCCGATAGAAACCAGACCCTCGGGCAGAACAGGGTTTTGCAGCTTTGCGCAATCCTTGAAAGCGAAATCACCGACAAGCGTCAAGCTCTTGGAAAAGGTAACGGTGGTAAGCGCATCACAGCCCTGGAATACACCCGTTCCTACGGTTACCACGGAATCGGGAATGACCACCGCGGTGATGTAATCACAATCATAAAAAGCGTAATCACCGATGTACTGAAGCGAAGCGGGAAGGGAGATGGACTTGATATTCTTCGCTCCCTTAAAGGCATCCGCGCCGATACCCGTAATGGCTCTGCCTTCAATGTCAGCGGGAACGGCAATGTCCAACAGCTCAACGCCGCCAAACACATATCCTACGATCTCGTAGTTTCCGTCGTCGCCAACGCGATATTTCAAATTATTGTAAACCAGCTCGTCGACCTGATTCAGATCATTGCTCCGATCACCCTCATCAGCTTCATCCTTCTTGCAGGCGACCATGGTCAGAGCCAGAACGGCAACAAGAAGCAGGGCAAGAAATTTTTTCATTGGAAACCTCCATGTATTCATAGTACCTTTTATTATACTCTAATTTTTTTCCATTGTCAATATCATTTTGATTTTAGCGAAAAGATTTTTGTGATAAAACGGTAAATATTGCGAAGAGCACCTCCTTTTTTTGAGGAAAAACGGGATGGGACTTGACAAAAAAAGAAAAGTAGATGTATAATGAAGAAAAGATTTATTTGGAGAGGAGGCGGGAAAATGAGGACCGATATCAAAAAGCTGTACGGTGTGGGAGCGGTGAAGGCGGGGGCGTATGCCCGTCTGGGGATCTACACGGTTGGCGATCTTCTGGAGCATTATCCTCGGGGATATGAGGATCGGGGAACCGTTCGTCTGCTTTCCGAATGTGACGGAACGACAAAGACGGCACATTTGCTTACGGTGGCGACCGAGGCAAGGAGTGCTCGGATTCGGGGCAGACTTTCTCTGCTCAAATTCCGTGCTTACGATGAAAGCGGAACCTGTGAGATCACCTTTTTTAATCAGGATTATCTGAAAAACGTGTTCGCGCCGGGAGCCACTTTCCGATTTTACGGAAAGGTGGAGAAAAAGGGAAATCGATTCTCCATGACCTCCCCCGCCTACGAGCCTTGGTCGGAGCAGGTCGAGCTTCCGCCTCTGATTCCCGTTTATCCCCTGACGGAGGGACTCACGCAAAAGCAGATCGCCAAGGACATGAAATCGGCAATGACCGTCGCGGCATGCTCGGAGGTGGGGGAGGATCCTCTGCCGGAGGAGATCCGCAGAAGACACGGACTTTGTCTGCAGACCTACGCGTTGCGGAACATTCATATGCCCGAGAGCTTTCGCGCCTTGGCTGCGGCGAAAAAGCGGTTGATCTTTGAGGAATTTTTCACCTTCGCGCTGGGACTTTCCATGGCGGCGGCGCAAAACGCGCAAAGCCCCGCCATCCCCTGTGAGAAAAATGATATCTCCTCCTTGATACAGAGCCTTCCTTATACGCTGACGGGTGCGCAGAAGCGGGTGATTGATGAGATCAGCGACGATATGGCAGCGCCTGTTGCCATGAACCGAATGGTTGTGGGAGACGTGGGAAGCGGAAAGACGGTATGCGCCGCCGCCGCGATGCTGATTGCCGTGCAAAGCGGCAGACAGGCGGCTTTGATGGCGCCCACCGAGATTCTTGCCAGACAGCATCATGCCGATCTTTCGGCGATCTTTGAGCCCATGGGAATCCGTTGCGAGCTTTTGATTGGCGCCACCTCAGCCGCGGAGAAAAAGAGAATCAAGAGCGGACTTTGTGCCGAGACACCCGAAAAACGGATTCAAATGGTAGTGGGAACACAGGCATTGCTCAGCGAGGGTGTGTCCTTTGCCGCCCCGGGATTGGTGGTGACTGACGAGCAACACCGCTTCGGTGTCCGCCAGCGCGCAACGCTTGCGGAAAAGAACGCCATGTCTCACATGCTGGTTATGAGTGCCACGCCCATTCCCCGTTCCTTGGCGCTTGCTATGTACGGAGATCTGGATGTCTCCGTCATTGACGAGATGCCACCCGGCAGACAGCGGGTGGATACCTTTGTGGTGGATGAGAGTTATCGGGAGAGATTGGATCGGTTTATTCTCAAACAGCTGGAGGGCGGCGGACAGGTCTATATCGTCTGCCCTGCGGTAGAGGAGAATGAGGAGGAAGCTGCCGATCTTACGATGGACCAGATCGACGGAGACGGAAATGTTCGTAAGGCTGCTCCTCTGAAATCGGCGGTGAGCTACGCCTCGGAGCTTTCGGAACGGTTTGCCGACTGCTCGGTGGCATTTCTGCACGGAAAAATGAAGAGTAAAGAAAAGGACGAGGTCATGCGCGCCTTTGCCGTGGGAGAGATACAGATTCTGGTCTCCACAACGGTGATCGAGGTGGGAGTCAACGTTCCCAATGCCTGTCTGATGATCGTAGAAAATGCCGATCGTTTCGGTCTTTCCCAGCTGCATCAGCTCAGAGGACGCGTAGGACGGGGAATGAGAAAATCCTACTGTGTGCTGGTATCCGATGCCGCGGGGGGAGAGGGGAACGCCCACGACCGTCTGTCGGTGATGAAGAATTGCTACGACGGCTATTCGATTGCGGAGCGGGATCTGGAAATGAGAGGTCCGGGAGATTTCCTGAAAACGGGAGACGCTTCCGTGCGACAAAGCGGCGGTGTGCGCTTCCGCCTGGCACAGCTTTGCGACGATACGGGATTGCTGGGACTCGCCTTTGGGGAAGCGAGAGCGCTGATCGAGAAGGATCCCGCGTTGGTTGCGCATCGCGCACTGGCAAGGCGGGTAAACGACATGTTTACGGTAGAGCAGGGAACGATGAATTAAAAACAAAAATGCGCGGACACCCCGAGGGTGTCCGCGTTTTGTCATACGGCAGAGGGCTCTGTCATACATTGTACCGTGTAAGAAGGGGCGGTGAAATTCCATGGCGGAGCGGATCACTCAAAGGGGCAAATTTCTTGTGGCGGGAACGGAGGTTCTTTCTTTTTGGATTTCTTTGCCTCGATGCGAGGAGGGGACCCGAATGAGCGAGTTCTATCGGGAGATCGGAGCGCGGGTGCTGGCATTCTGTGAGGAACGGTTGCGCCCGTGGGCAGAGAGGGAATTTGAGCGGTGCGAGGACCCCAAAAAGCGATTTCACTTTCCCTCATTTTTCTATCGATTGGAGACAAGGACTTGCGAGGAGGGAGGTGTCCTTTCGGTTTCCATGAGAGCGACTCTCGGACGGCGGGGGATCCAAGAGCCCCTTCGTCAATGGGAGCGGGTGTTGACTTGGTCGGCACAGGAGGACTGTCTGCTGCCTCCATGTAAAAGAAAAAAGGAGAAGGGAAAGATTGACGAACAAATAACCGATTAAATAACGAGAGAGGAAGCATATGCTTCCTCTCTCGTTTTGTAACATTATATTTCGTAAACCCGGTTTCTGTTCACAAGTCCCCCGCGGGGAATATTGACAGAATATGAGAGCATGAGCAAAGACCTCCTTGATATTACGTATTTCGCTAAAAATGATTATATCACGGGAAAGAGGGGGAGGCAAGAAGGGAAGAAAAAGACCGCAATATAATGAAAGAAAACCACAAAAAAGTACAAAAAAACTTTAAAAAAGCACTTGACATTGAAAATGGAATGTGATATAATGTTGCTACCTCTGCGAGCAGGCTTTTTTGTTTTGCCCGAATGCGCCAAGCCGAAAGGCTCGGACAAACTCTGCCCGATGAGGGAGGTACACGGACTTTTCCGTGTGGGAAAGTCAAATATTTTGAAATGGGAGGTGCCGCTATTATGGCTAATGATGCAAGAGTCAAAATTACTCTGGTATGCACCGAGTGCAAGCAGAGAAACTACGACACGAAGAAAAACAAGAAGAATGATGCGGACAGACTTGAGCTGAAGAAATTCTGTCGGTTCTGCCGCAAGCACACTCTTCACAAAGAATCCAAGTAATTCGGGAGGAGATCATGGCAGATAAGGAAAAGAAGGTCGCAAAGACCGAGAGCAAGCCTCAGAAGCCTGA
>JAZNDP010000067.1:0-2878 GCA_045588165.1 Eubacteriales bacterium
TCAAGCAGTATTATATGTTCCACAATTTTGAGGAGGAGGATCTCGCGGTCGGCGTGCGCGACGGCGTGGAAGCCGACGGCAACAAGAGAAACAAAAGTCGGAAGGCCAAGCGGTCTTAGGAAGACAAATGTATGAAACAACTCCTTGGCTCACAGAACGACATGGCTACGATCCGACTTTCAAAACTCAAGCAGTATTATATGTTCCACAATTTTGAGGAGGAGGATCTCGCGGTCGGCGTGCGCGACGGCGTGGAAGCCGACGGCAACAAGAGAAACAAGGCGGACTTCGTGCTTTGGTTCACCAAGTCCAAGTTTGACGATCAGGAGCTGAAATGGAACAGCCCCTGGGGCGTGGGTTACCCCGGTTGGCATATCGAGTGCTCCTGCATCAGCATGAAGCATCTGGGCGAGCGTCTGGACATCCACTGCGGCGGTATTGACAACGCCTTCCCCCATCACACCAACGAGATCGCGCAAAGTGAGGCGTATCTGGGACACAAGTGGTGCAACCACTGGTTCCACGTTCATCACTTGAACACCAACAGCGGAAAGATGAGCAAGTCCAGCGGAGAATTCCTGACGGTTTCCCTTCTGGAATCCAAGGGCTACAATCCTCTGGTCTACCGTCTCTTCTGTCTCCAGTCCCACTACCGCAAGTCCTTGGTGTTCTCCTATGAGAATCTGGACAACGCCACGGTTGCTTACAAGAAGCTGATTGCCAAGATCGTCACGCTCCTCAGGGAGCCCGCAGGTGAGATCGAGCCTGCCGCTTTTGACGAACGGAAAGCAGCCTTCTGCGCCGCTCTTGATAACGATATGAACACCTCTCTCGCTGTGACTGCCCTCTACGACGTGCTGAAGGCAAAGACCACCCCCGCCACCAAGATCGCCTTGATCCGCGACTTTGACCGCGTGTTGGGTCTGGATCTTGTAGAAACTGCCGAGAAGCAGCTCCGCGAGGAAGAGGAAGCCAAGAGCGCTGTCTCCGACGATCCCTTCATCCGTGAGATTGAGGAAATGATTGCCAAGCGGGTTCAGGCAAAGAAGGACAAGAACTACGCCCTTGCCGACGAGATCCGAAACACTCTCGCCGCCAAGGGAGTGACGCTGATCGATACCCCGCAAGGGACAAAATATCAGATTTCCTGAAGGTAACAAAAAAGAACTGCTACTCAAGAGTAGCAGTTCTTTTTGTTTGTATGATGTTATTCAACCGAAATAATATAAGGATACAGGGGCTGTCCTCCGGGAAGAACGGCAACCTCGGCGTCCTTCGCGGACGCGCGAATGATCTCCTCGGCGCGAAGCATTTCCTCCTCGGTAACCTCCTCGCCGCAGAATACCATAACGTATCCCGCGTCTGCCATCTTTTCCGCCAAACCCGCAAGGCACTCCTCTGCCGTGTCGGCAACACAGTCAATGTGACCGTCCACCAACCCCAGAAGCTGACCGTTGGCGATCTTCTCGCCCTCCACCGTCGTATCCCGAACGGCGCACGTTACGGACATGCTTACCACCTGTCCCAGCGATTTGATCATATACTCCTGATTCTGCTCGGGGGTTCCGTCGGGATTGAAGGCGATCATGGCGCTGATTCCCTGAGGCACGCTCTTGGAGGGAATTACGATCACCTTTTTATCCTCAATGATGCTTGCCGCTTGTACGGATACCATGTAAATATTTTTGTTGTTGGGAAGCACGAATACGTACTCCGAGGGGGTCGCGTTTACCGCGTCGATAATATCCTGCGTAGAGGGGTTCATGGTCTGTCCGCCCTGAATGATCTGATCCACTCCGACATCACGGAATGCGGCGGCAATACCCTCACCCAAGCATACCGATACGAACCCGTATTTTTTCGTAGGCTTCGCAATCGTCTTGGCGGGCGCGGGAGCCTCTTTTTTCTGCTCCGTCACCAGCGCGGAATGCTGATTCCTCATGTTTTCAATCTTGACCGTGGTAAGGCTGCCGAATATCAGCGCCTTTTCCATCACCTCGCCGGGATGGTCGGTATGCACGTGCAGCTTGATGATCTCCTCGTCCTCCGCGAATACCACGCTGTCTCCGATGCCGCAAATGAACTTGTGAAGCTCCTCTGCCGTGTCCTCGCCCGCGTATTCCTCAGACTTGGTCACGATGCACTCGGTACAGTAGGTAAAGGTGATCTCCTCGGCGTTAAAATCCGAGAAGTTTGCTTCCTCCGCATCGCTTTCCACGCCGTTCTTCAGAGCAACGGGGTGATTCTTCAGCGCTGCCAGCATTCCCTTGAGAATGGTCACAAAGCCGTATCCTCCCGCGTCTACCACTCGCGCTTCCTTCAGCTTGGGTAGCTGCTCCGGCGTTTTCGCCAAGGCAATCTCTGCCGTCTCAACCAGCTTCTCGAACAGCTTTTCCACGCCCACCTTTGCCGATCCGGTCAGCTCCTCCGCCTTATCCGCCACCTTCTGCATGACGGTGAGGATCGTTCCCTTGGTAGGATTCATAACCGCCTTATACGCCTCGCTGTATCCCCGTCGGAACGCCGCGGCTACCACCTCGGAATCCGCATCCTCCAGTCCGCGGAACGCCTTTGCCATTCCACGGAAGAACAGGGACAGGATCGCCCCCGAGTTTCCTCTTGCGGAGCGAAGCGCCACGTCTGCCGCCTTCTTCGCGCAATCAGAGAGACTGTCCTCCGCGGACAGATTCTTCATGGTACGCATGGTCAGCGTCATATTGATACCGGTGTCACCGTCCGGAACGGGAAATACGTTCATGTTGTTGATGATTTCCTGCTTGTTATCCAGAGCGTTGGCAGCCGAGATCAGCATATTGTAAAATTTAGATCCGTTAATGGTCATAAATTATCTCTCCGTTCCCATATAGAATACTGCCAA
>JAZNDP010000068.1:0-10579 GCA_045588165.1 Eubacteriales bacterium
CCTCCATAGGAGAAGATTTATGAAAATACTGATTGCGGGATGCGGCAAGGTGGGCGAAGTACTGATCAAGCAACTGGTCGCCGAAAAAAACGACGTAACCGTCATTGACTCCAGCGCCAAAAAGCTGGAGCGTCTCACCGAGCAATACGACATTATCGCGGTACAGGGAAACGGCGCATCCATTGAGACGCTGAAGCAGGCGGGCGCCGAGCAGGCGGACCTGATGATTGTTGCCACGGGCAGCGACGAGATCAATCTGCTCTGCACCATGACCGCCCACGGACTCAATCCCCATATCCACACCATTGCCAGAATCCGAAATCCCGAATACGTCAAGCAGGCGTATTCCATGCGAGATGTTTTCGGGCTTTCTCTGTCGTTCAATCCCGAGCGTCAGGCGGCGCTGGAGATCGAGCATCTGCTGAAATTCCCCGGTTTTCTCAAGCGGGATTCCTTTGCCAAGGGGCGAGTGGAGATCGTAGAGCTGAAGATCGACGCCTCCAGTAAGCTCTGCGGCGTTTCCCTCATTGCCATGAATGGCATCGTCAAGTGCCGCGCGCTGGTTTGTGCCGTTCTGCGGAACGGAAACGCCATCATCCCCGGCGGTAACTTTACCCTTCAGGCGGGGGACAAGATCTTCGTCACCGCCACACGCAAGGATCTGACCATTCTGATGAAAAATCTGGGGATCGTCACTCACAAGACTCGACGCATTATCGTAGCGGGAGGCGGCTCCGTCAGCTATTATCTGGCTCAGGCGTTGGAGGACGATCACATTGGAGTGACCATGATTGAGCGGGATGCCGAGCGTTGCCAAAAGCTTGCCGCGCTCCTTCCTCACGTAAACATCATTCACGGAAACGCCGCCGATCAGGATCTGCTGGAAAGTGAGGGGCTGTCCAACTGTGACGCTCTCGTAACACTCACCGACACCGACGAGCAGAACGTGATTGTCTCCATGTTCGGCAGCAGCCGCAACATTCCCCAGATCATTACCAAGCTGGATCGCATGGACGATGCCAAAATTCTGGATAGTCTGCCCGTGGGAAGCGTCATCTGTCCCAAGCGGCTGAGCTGCAATACCATTCTGCGATACGTTCGCGCCATGCAGGCGAGAACGGGAGGCGCGCTGACCATTCACACCATTGCGGACGGTCAGGCAGAGGCGCTGGAGTTCCCCGTAGACGAGGACACCCCCTTCTGCGGTGTACCTCTGAAGAACCTGAAGCTGAAAAAGAATCTGCTCATCGTTTGCATCAACCGCGGAAGCAATACCGAAATCCCTCGCGGTGACTCCTCTTACCTCCCCGGTGACAGCGTGGTCGTGGTCACCGAAAAGTCCAACCTGATCCTCCAGCTTGGCGACATTTTCGAATAAGAGGGGGAGAGTATGAACTATAAAATGATGGCGCGGTTCAACGCCTTTATTTTGGGAATTGAAGCCGCTTTCATGATCCCCGCCTTGCTGATCAGCGTGGGGTACGGTGAGACTGACGCTGTCCGAGGATTTCTGATCACCGTCGGAATTCTGGCGGTTCTCACAGGATTTCTCGCCCTGCTCTCCCGCGGCGCCACCCCCGATTTTTACGCCCGTGAGGGCATGATCTGCGTGGGTTCGAGCTGGTTTATCATGAGCGCTCTGGGTTGTCTGCCCTTCTTTTTATCGGGCGCGATTCCCAATTATATCGACGCCCTGTTTGAAATGGTTTCGGGCTTTACCACCACTGGCTCCTCGATTATAACCAATCTGGACCCCATTGCCAAAGGTCTGATCTATTGGAGAAGCTTCTCCAACTGGCTGGGCGGCATGGGAGTGTTGGTTTTTCTTCTTGCCGTCATTCCCGTCAGCGGACGGAACGAGGGCTTTACCATGCACCTGCTACGGGCGGAAAGCCCCGGTCCCGACGTGGGAAAGCTCATGCCCCGCATGAAGCAAACGGCGCTGACACTGTATCTCTGTTATATCGCCCTTTCTTTGATCAATCTGATCTTCCTGCTCTGCGGCGGTATGTCCCCGTTCGACGCGGTGTGCACCATGTTTTCTACGGCGGGAACAGGAGGATTTGGCGTCCGAAACGACAGCTTTGCCTCCTTCAGCCCCTATATTCAAAACGTGACCACCGTCTTTATGCTCCTGTTCGGCGTGAACTTCAGCTGTTATTATCTGTTGCTTTTGCGCCAATTCCGCGCGGTACTGAAGGATGAAGAGCTTCGGCTGTACGTGGGCGTAGTAATCGCCTCCATCGCTCTGATCGTCTGGAATCTGTGGGGGACCTTTGCCACTATTTCGGAAACCATCCGCCACGCGGCGTTCCAGGTTTCAAGTATCATTACCACTACGGGCTTTGCCACTGTTGATTTTGATCTATGGCCCTCCTTTTCCAAGGCGATCCTGCTGATTCTGATGGCATTCGGCGCCTGTGCGGGCAGTACGGGCGGCGGACTGAAATTTGCCCGTGTCCTTCTGCTAATCAAAACTTTGGGAAGAAACATTGCCCAGATCCTTCGCCCCCAAAAGGTAAAGGTGATCCGTGTCAACGGAAAAGCGGTAAACGAGCGGATCGTAGCAAATACCAATGCCTATTTCTTCGCCTACGTGGGGATCATGGCTATCAGTATGCTTGTGATCTCTTTAGACGGTTTTTCGGTCACCACCAATTTTACAGCCGTTCTTTCCTGCTTCAACAATATCGGCCCCGGTCTGGATGCCGCGGGTCCCACCTGTAACTTCTCGATCTTCTCCTTGCCGTCCAAAATCGTCCTGATCGTGGACATGCTGGCAGGACGGTTGGAGATCTTCCCCATTCTGGTGCTCTTCAGCCCCGGCGCGTGGAAGCGGGGACATTAAGCAGACAACCTCAATTCCGTGTAAAAAAAGGGACGGAGAATCCTCTCGATTCTCCGTCCTTTTTCTTTATTTTCTAACCGCTTGGGAAAGAGCCTCCGCAATGGCGAGCATGCTCTCACGGCTGACCTTTTCCACTTTTCGGTCATAGGTCAGAAGCCCGTTGATCTCGTCCTCCACGTCGCTCAGCTGGGTATAGACGGCGGCGCACAGCCCCGCCTCGGCTGCGGGTATGATCTGTTCCCGATACAGAGAAAGGATCGCCGACTCCAGCTCTTCTTGCGTGGAAAAAGTACGGTAGCCGTAGCTCTTGTTCGGGTTGAAGAGATGCCCCTCGGTACCGTAGGCGTAGCCGCCAAATTCCGAAAGAACGGCAGGCAGACGGGTGGGGGTAAACCGATAGGGCTTGAAATACACGTGGGCGCTGTCCACATCGCTGACGGCGTCCCCCTTGGGAGGCAAAAACCAGCCTGACACGCTGTCGATCCATCGCGTGGAATCCAAAGCCCGCAACCGATCGTAGGCGGCGGCGTGGTCAAACTGCCCCCATCCCTCGTTGAAGATCGTCCAATAGCATATGGAGGGATGATGGGACAGTCGCTTGACCGTCTCTTCCATGCCATGCAAGAATGCCTCTCGCGTTGCCCAATCCTTGTGCAAGCGGCGGTCATTCCTGCGCTTTACCCCTACCGTGGGAAGCGCCGTGTCGCGGAGGAAGGAATAGTCTCCATTGTTCACCATATCCTGAAAGACCACCATACCAAGGCGGTCGCAATCATAATAGAATTGCTCCGGCTCCACCTTGATGTGCTTCCGAAGCGTGTTAAATCCCAGCGCCTTGGCGGCGAGAATATCTCGCTCGTAGCCCTCGGGAGAGGCGGGCAGAAAAATGCCGTCGCTGAAATACCCTTGATCCAAAAGTCCGTGAAAAAAGCAGGGCTCACCGTTCAGACACAGCCGCGGCTTTCCGTTTACGGTTTTCGTTTCCAAGGTCCGAAGAGCGAAATAGGAGTCTACGCGATCCTCCCCCACACGCAAGGAAATCTCATACAGATGGGGATTTTCGGGCGACCAAAGAATGGGTTGGGGCACCTTTACGTGAGCATGACCATTCACCAGAGGAAAGCGCAGATCTCCTTCAGATAAACGAAGAATCAGTTCGCCTTGCGCCTCTTCTCTTCCGCAAAAGTCAACGCTGACCGTCGCGGAATCCCCCTCGGTCACCACAGAAAGCTCGCGGATATATGCGACGGGAACCCGCTCCAGCCAAACCGTCTGCCAGATTCCCGACACGGGGGTATACCACATGCCGCCCCTCTTTTCTTTTTGCTTTCCGTAGGGCAAGATCTTCTTGTCCAATTCGTCCCGTACCAAAACCGTCAGCTCGTTTTCCTCTGCCAGATACTTGGTCACGTCAAAGGAAAAGCCTTGGTATCCTCCCACGTGCTCTCCAAGAAGCGCCCCGTTCAGATACACACGAGCGATCTGATCCGCCCCTCCGAAGTGAAGGATGGTTCTCTCTCCCTCTCCTCCTTGGGGCAAGGAAAAGATACGGCGATAGCAAAGAGTCATGCGCTGGGGGATCGCCCTGCCAATTCCCGAAAGCGGCGACTGGGGCACGAAGGGCACGCGGATTCTCTCGCCAAAGGCATCGGGAATCTCTCCCGTCTCGGACAGGGCAAAGTCCCACCAGCCATTCAGGCAAACGAAGGACTCTCTCCTCATGTGGGGGCGAGGATAGACATTCCAAGGAATAAAATCCTCCCCCGCAAGCAAAAGCTCCTCCCCTTCGGGGGTATACAGCTGACACAGGTTTTCTTGATCCTTCATACCCTTCCTCCCTTTTCTTTTTCTCTTTTTATTATATCACTAATCCCCCAAAAGGTCAATACGAACTTGACAAAGCACACATGTGGTGATACAATAAATTTATCATAAATCTTTATAGGAGTCTATATGAAATTTTTTAGGGATTCTCGTTGTTTGATGATCCTCTCCATGGCAATCTTCGGCACCCTTGCTCCCTTTGTGCGGAACATTTCGGTATCCTCGGGGGAGCTTGCCCTCTATCGGGCGATACTGGCGGCTCTCTTTATCGGGGCGGTTCTGCTGATCACACGACAAAAGATCCCCTTCCGCTCCATCCGTCGGGAGATACCACTGCTCCTTGCCTCGGGCATGGCAATGGGAATCAACTGGATCCTTCTGTTTGAAGCCTATAAATATACCACCGTTTCAGCGGCAACACTCAGCTACTATTTCGCCCCCGTTCTGGTAACGCTGATCTGTCCTGTTCTGTTTCGAGAGAGGATGACGGCAAAGCAGATTGTCTGCTTTATCATGTCCACCCTCGGGGTAGTGCTGATCATTGACGTAGGCGGTCTGGGAACGGGGGGAACAAACCTGATCGGGATTTTGTTCGGACTTGGGGCGGCATGCTTTTACGCCACCGTTATGTTGCTGAATAAATTGATCAAGGGGGTAGGCGGCATCCATCGCACCTTCCTGCAATTCCTTGCCGCCATTCTGATCCTCGTTCCCTACGTTGCCCTCACGGGTGGGGTCACTCTCTCCTCCATGAACGGCACGGGCTGGGCGTGTCTGCTGACGGTTGGCTTGATCCATACGGGCATTACCTATTGTATGTATTTTTCCTCGCTGGGAGAGCTCCCCGGTCAAAAGGCGGCGATCTTGAGCTATATCGACCCGCTGGTAGCGATCCTCGTTTCGGTACTGGCACTCCATGAAACCATCGCCCCTCTGCAGATCGTGGGCGGTGCGCTGATTCTCGGTTTTACCCTCTGGAATGAGTTGGGGAACGACAAAAAAGAAAAATAGCGAAAAGGCGCTTGTGGCAGGTTTCACCGCAAGTGCCTTTTGTTATCATACGATCGGGGTCAGGGACTTCTTTTTTACCAAGCGGAATAAAAACGCTCCGTGATCTGCTCCATGGCAGAAGGATTCGCGCTAAGACGGGCAAGAACGTTGCGAAAGCGGCGGTCAAAGGAGTTGTGATACGCGTCAAGCAGAAGCGCGTCAGTCAGAACCCCGCCGAAGCGGAGCCCTCCCACGGGATACAGACAAAACAGACCGTAAAGCCGCTCCTCCAGCCCCTCGTCCAGATCAGAGGCGCCGAGAACCAATTCGGGAATCACTCGCTCCCCGCTCCACCGCTCCATACGGCACACAAGGGAGTCGGGATCACAGTAGGTGGAAATGCCGAGACGGATCTGCCCCTCTGTCAGCGACCGATCCAACAGATAAGAAAGCGTGGCATCGGCAACCTCGTCCTCCTTGGCATACAGGTGCAGAACCGCGTCTTTTTTGTGTTTTTTGATTGTCAATAATCCGTCAATCAGCAATTGAACAAGCAAAACTGATTCATTCTCTGTATTCCATTTTTCGACATTCTTTTTCTCCCAAAAGAGAGCGGCATGATACGGATCTGGTCTCTGAAATTTATTGGATTTTAGCGAAATAGTAACATGAACGGTATTTGATTTTTCCGCGCATAAAATATTACCAAAAGATTCACGGATATCATCGTATTTCAAAGAAGCTCCCTTGTCATATTTTACAAAATCCGACACGATTTTATTGAGGTCATAGACAGAGGGTTCCCTCTCGACTTTCAAAATTTCGGAGCAGTGCGACTCCAAGCACTCGTTTCCTCTGCGCCATTGTTCCACGGTGGGATCGGTCTCTGCCAAACCAAGGAGAGTCCGTTCCTCCTGATAAACAGAAGAGATGCCCGTGCCCGCGCAAAGAGGAGCCACCCGCTCCCACTCCGCGAAAAACTCATAGTCGGAGCAGGCACCGTCCGTATATTTCTTTTCACATCCAAGCAGACGCATCGCGCTGATTTTATCGTTATTCCGCAACAGCTCGCCAATATTGGTCACCACGCCGTCACGCTTTGCGGATTGCGCGTAAAAATCGGTCATCCGTCTCTCTCCTTTCCCTGTCTTTCCCCCATTATACCAAAGCTACCCTTCATTTTCAAGAGATATTCCCTTTTTTCTCTTGCGAAATGTAAAAAAAATGAAAAAAATTGCGGATTGTATAGACTTTTTCCCTTGATTGTGGTATAATATTTTGAAGTATTTTATGAAGGAGGAGCACCATGATCCGCGTTCGCGCCGTTTGCGCCGCATCTTTTGGCGCCAATACCTATCTGCTGATCTCGGGGCGTCACGCTCTGGTCGTGGATCCCGCCGTATCGGTCAGCGCCATTCTGGAGGCGGTCGGCGAGGAGGAGGCGTATCTTGAGGGAATCCTCCTGACTCACGGTCACTTTGACCACGTGCTGGCTCTGGACACCCTCCGCGCCGCTGTGAAAATTCCCGCCTACCTTCACGAGAAGGACGGCATCATGCTCACCGACGGCAGAAAAAACGCCTTTTATGACTTTTACCATCAAGAGCGCACCTTTGGCGCGGCTGAGCGCTTGCTCCACGGGGGAGACGTGATCCCTCTGGGAGAGGATGAGATCACCGTGCTCCATACCCCTGGACACACCCAAGGATCGGTATGCTATCTTTGCGGTGAGAGTCTGATCACGGGAGATACTCTCTTTTCCAACACCGTCGGAAGATGCGATCTGTGGGGCGGAAGCGAGGTGCAGATGGCAGAATCCTTGGCGTTTCTGCGGACTCTGCCTCCCGACCTGACCGCCTATCCCGGTCACGGTCCCGCGGAGCGTCTGGGAGACGCATTGGATCAGGCGGCATATTATTTTTGAGATACGAACCATACCAATCGAAAGGATGTCAAACATGGACTACAACAGACTGGCGGAACTCCTGTTCCCCAACGTAACGAAAACCCCAGCCGACATGGAGGCGGAATTCCCCCCCAGAGCGCTCCCCGAGGGAGCCAAGGTTACCCGCTTCGCGCCCAGTCCCACGGGCTTTGTGCATTTCGGCGGACTCTTCCCCACCACCGTGGCGGAGCGTCTGGCGCACCAGAGCGGCGGCGTGCTGCTTCTGCGCATTGAGGATACCGATGCTAGACGCGAGGTTCCGGGAGCCGCGGAGGCGCTGATCCGAACCCTCTCGGTTTACGGTGTCAACTTCGACGAGGGCGCTGTCATCGGGGAGGACGGCAAGATCTGCGACAGCGGAATCTACGGACCCTATAAGCAAAGTCTGCGAGGACCGATCTATCACGTTTTTGCCAAGCAGCTGGTTCGTGAGGGCAAGGCATATCCTTGCTTCACCACCGAGGAGGAGCTGGATCAGCTTCACCAGATCAACAAAAAAGAAGAGATCAAGAACACCGACTGGCAGGCGCAGGCAGAAGCAAAGCGCGCCGAGATGCTGGCGAATCGCTCCTTTACCATAGAAGAGGTAGAGGCGCACCTTGCGGCGGGAGATCCCTTCGTTTTGCGGATTCTCTCTGACGGCGACCCCGAGAAAAAGACCAAATTTACCGATCTTGTGAAGGGCAACATGGAGATTCCCGAGAACGACGAGGACTTCGTTCTGCTGAAATCCGACGGAATCCCCACCTACCACTTTGCCCACGCAGTGGACGACCACTTGATGGGCACCACCCACGTCATTCGCGGCGAGGAATGGCTCCCCAGCCTTGCCAAGCACATTCAGCTCTTCCGCTATCTCGGCTTTAAGCTTCCCAAGTACATGCACATTGCCCAGATCATGCGTCTGGACGAGGCGGGCAACAAAAAGAAGCTTTCCAAACGGGATATGGGCGCCAACATGGACGACTATACACGGCTTGGCTACTGCCCCGAGGCGGTTTGTGAGTACGTGATGACCCTGCTCAACTCCAACTACGAGGAGTGGAGAATGCAGAATCCCGAGAAGAGCTATCGTGACTTCCCCTTCAACATCAAGAAAATGTCGGTATCGGGCTGTCTGTTTGACTTTAACAAGCTGAACGACGTCTCCAAGAACGTCATCTCCCGCATGGACGCCAAGACGGTCACGGCGGATGTGACCAAATGGGCGCTGGAGTTCGATCCCGCCTTCGGCAAGGCTCTGGCGGCAGATCCTGCCTTTGCGGAGAAGATCTTTGCCATCGGACGAGGCAGCAAGAAGCCGAGAAAGGATCTGGCAACCTGGGCAGACGCAAAGCCTTATATGGGCTTCTTCTTTGACGAGTTCTTCTCCCTTGAGTGCGACTACCCCGAGCAATTTGACAGAGCCGACATCAGGGCAACCCTTTCCGCCTTCCTTGAGAGCTACGACACGGGCGACGATATGAATGCTTGGTTTGAAAAGGTCAAGGCGATCGGCGAGAGTCTGGGATACACCCCCGACATGAAGGCGTACCGCGCAGACCCCACCGCCTTTAAGGGTAGCGTGGCGGACGTGAGCATGTTCTTGCGCCTTGCCGTCACGGGCAAACTGAATGCCCCCGATCTCTACACCGTGATGCAGATTCTGGGCAAAGAGACCGTCACCGAGCGCATCGAGCGCATGGCGGCTACGCTGTAAAACCATATCGAAAGAAAAATAAAGAGGTTACACAACATGGAAGAAATTGCAGGAAATTTTATACACGATATCATTGACGCCGATCTTGCTGAGCGTCCCGAAACCAAGATCCACACCCGTTTCCCTCCCGAGCCAAACGGATATCTGCACATTGGCTCTGCCAAGGCGATCCTGATCAACTTTGAGACGGCAAAGAAGTATGGCGGTAAGTTCAATCTCCGCTACGACGATACCAACCCCTCCAAGGAGGACACCGAATACGTGGACTCCATCTATGAGGACCTGATGTGGCTGGGCGCCGTTCCCACAGGCGGCATTTTCTACGGCTCGGACTATTTTGACAAGTGCTACGAGTACGCCGAGAAGCTGATCATGGACGGAAAGGCATACGTGTGCGATCTCTCTGCCGAAGAGATGAAGGAATACAGAGGAACGCTGACCGAGCCCGGTAAGGAGAGCCCCTACCGCAACCGCTCGGTTCAGGAGAATCTGGATCTCTTCCGCCGCATGAAGGCGGGAGAGTTCCCCGACGGAAGCCGCACCTTGCGCGCCAAGATCGACATGGCATCTCCCAACATCAACATGAGAGACCCCGCCATCTACCGTATCGTTCACGTATCTCACCACCGTCAGGGCGACAAGTGGTGCATCTATCCCCTTTACGACTACGCGCACCCCATTCAGGACGCGCTGGAGGGGATTACCTACTCCCTCTGCTCTCTGGAGTTTGAAAATCACCGTCCCCTTTACGAGTGGGTCATTGAGAACATCGGATTCCCCGCTCCTCAGCCCAAGCAGAGAGAGTTTGCCCGTCTGAACGTGACCAACACCGTCATGTCCAAGAGATATCTCCGCTATCTGGTAGAGAATGACATGGTAGACGGTTGGGACGACCCCCGTTTGCCAACCATCTGCGGATTGCGCCGCAGAGGATATACCCCCGAAGCCATCTTCAATTTTGTTCGCGCCGCGGGTATTTCCAAGGCAAACAGTCTGGTGGATATCAGCATGCTGGAGCATGCCATCCGCGAGGAGCTGAACGCCACGGCGCCCCGCCGCATCGCCATTCAGCGTCCCATCAAGGTGGTGGTGACCAACTATCCTGAGGACAAGGTAGAATATTTTGATCTGCCCAACAATCCCCAGAACCCCGAGGCAGGTACTCGCGCGATACCCTTTACCCGTGAGCTTTATATTGACGAAGCCGACTTTGCCGAGGTTCCGCCTCCCAAGTTCTTCCGCATGAAGCCCGACGGAGAGGTTCGCCTCATGG
>JAZNDP010000069.1:0-6151 GCA_045588165.1 Eubacteriales bacterium
CAGGAAGGCTTTGAAAAGCTGAAGGAGGAATACGAGTTCCGAACCCGTGAGGAGAGAGAGCGGATCAAGGTCGCTATCGCCGAGGCAAGATCCTTCGGTGACCTTTCCGAGAACGCCGAGTACGACGAGGCAAGAAACGAGCAGGCGAAGAACGAGGCGAGAATCAAGGAGCTGGAGGAGCTGATCCAGCACGCCGAGATCGTAGACGAGACCCTGATCGACGCGGGTGTCGTCAGCCTTGGATCCTCCGTGAAGGTAGAGAAGGGCGGCAAGGAAATCGAGTATCGGATCGTTGGCTCCAACGAGGCGGATCCCTTTGCCAACAAGATCTCGGATATGTCTCCCGTCGGCAAGGCGCTTCTTGGCGCGCGTAAGGGCGCCGTGGTAACGGTGGAGATCCCCGCGGGAACTATCACGCTGAAGGTTCTGGACGTATATAAGGCGTAATCGATAAAAACCTTGATTTGGGGCTGTACCTGAAGGAACAGCCCCAAAATCAGATAAAAAAGGAAGAAATGCTACGATGAATGAGGAAAAGAAGCGAAGCGGGGAGATCAAGCTGGACAGCCCCGCTCTCCGTTGGCTGGATAATTTCTGGTATCACTACAAATGGGCGGTCATCGGTACGGCGGTGGCGCTGACGATCCTTCTGGTCTGCGTGCTCCAGACCTGCTCCCGAAAGAGCGAGGATTCCATGATCGTGTACGCGGGTCCTACCTATCTGCTTCCCGCCGAGGCCGAGCAGCTGTCCGCCGTGTTCAGCGCGGTACTGCCCTACGACGGAGACGGAAACGGGGAGAATCTGGCGAAGATCAGCACCTACGAGATCTATTCCGAGGAGCAGATCCGAGTCTATCCCGAGGAGCACGCGGGTCAGAGCATTGACCGCAATCGGAATCAAAGTGAATATCAGACCTATCACACCTATCAGCAAACGGGACAGTCCTGCATTTATCTGCTGGATCCGTGGCTGTACGAGTCCATTGATAAGGCGTACCTGTGTCCGCTCACCGATTCGACGGGCTCTCTTCCCGAGGGGGCTCTGGCTGACGGCTACGGCGTCCGTCTCGGAGACACGGCGCTGTATCGGGAATACGGGGCGCTGCAGCTCTTACCCGAGGATACGGTGATCTGCCTGATGAATCCCTTCTTTATGACGAGAAGCTGGAAGGAAGAGGCGTATGAGGTGGAAAAGGACATCTTTTGCGCCATCGTGACCTACGGCGGCGAGGAGGCAGAGAATGAAGCGAACTGACGGGCTGACCGTCTGTCTGCTGTTCCTCACCGCCATGATCTGGGGCTTTGCCTTCGTGGCGCAGGTGCAGGGAATCGATCATATCGGATCCTTTACCATGAACGGAACGCGGTTTACCCTCGGCGTGATCTCTCTGTTGCCCGTGGTCCTCTTTTTTGAGCGGGGGCGGGTGGATCACCCTGAGCGGATCCGTACCCTTCGGGCATCGATCCTTGGCGGTCTGGCGCTCTTTACCGCCTCGACTCTGCAACAGATCGGCATTACTTATACGCGAAGCGCGGGTGTGGCGGGCTTCATTACGGGGCTTTACATCGTACTGGTTCCCATCGCGGGATTTTTGCTCTTCCGTCACAGGACGGGAGGGCAGGTCTGGATCGGCGCCGTTCTTGCCGTCATCGGACTCTTTCTGCTTTGCTTCAAGACGGGAGAAGGATTTTCCTTTGGCGTGGGGGAGCTGTTGCTTCTGATCGGTTCCTTTTTCTGGACGGCGCACATTCTGGTCATCGACCGTCTGGCAAAGGATATTCGACCTCTGCATTTTTCCCTCGGTCAGTTTGCCGTTTGCGCGGTGCTGGGGCTTGTGACCATGTTTTTGTTTGAAGCCCCCACGTGGGAGGGAATCCGACTGGCAAAATGGTCGATCCTCTACTGCGGCGTGCTGTCGGTGGGCGTTGCCTACACCCTTCAGGTACTTGGGCAGAGACGGGCAGATCCCACCTTTGCCACCATCATCCTGTCCACCGAGTCGGTGTTCAGCGCCATTGGAGGGGTGATCTTCGGGATCGACAGCATCTCGACGGTGGGCTATTTTGGATGCGTGTTGATCTTTGCGGGAATACTTGTTTCCCAGCTGACCTTCCCCCCAAAAAAAGGGAGCCAGAATGAGGGGGAGGAAAAGAGTCCATAATAGCATCGGGAGGTGGTGTTGTGGCAGATCGAGACGAGGGCAGAGAGCGGTGGCGGGAATTTCGCACCGGATTTTTAGCGGGTCTTACCGTTGTGGGAGGACTTGCCCTGATTTTACTTGCAATCTTTTTTCTGTAAGGAGGGGAGCGAATGGAGCAAATGAGACTGGATAAATTCTTGGGCGCCTGCGGCGCGTGCTCCCGAGCCGAAGCCAAACGGATGATCCGCGCGGGCGGTGTGACGGTAAACGGCGCTCCCGCTCGCTCGGCGGAGCAGAAGATCGATCCCGACGGCGACAGAATCATTTTTTGCGGGAAGCTCCTTACGTACCGCAAATATACTTATATTTTGCTCAACAAGCCCGAAGGGGTGGTGAGCGCCACCGAGGACGGAAGAGATCGGACGGTGCTTGATCTTCTGCCTCCCGAGGTACGCCGTGCGGGGCTGTTTCCTTGCGGACGGCTGGATAAGAACACCGTAGGTCTTGTGCTGATCACCGACAACGGGGAACTTGGGCACAGGCTTCTTTCTCCCAAAAGCCATGTGGAAAAGGAATATCGGTTTCGGTCGAAATTCCCCATCTCCGCTGTCGATGCCGCTCGATTTGAGGCGGGCGTGACGCTGGAGGACGGCTATGAAACAAAGCCCGCAAGGATCTCCTTGGAGGGGGATGGCGACGGTGGGATCATTACGCTTGTGGAGGGGAAATACCACCAGATCAAGCGGATGCTGGAGGCTCTGAATAATAAGATCACCTATCTGGAGCGGATCCGCTTCGGTCCGCTGACGCTGGACGAAGGTTCCGCGCGGGGCGAGTGGCGGTATCTGACCGAAGAAGAGATCGCGGCTCTGGAAGCCCACGGAAAATAGAAGAAAAAACGAAACTACATAAATGGAGAACGGTATGGATATTATTGGGGTATTGACCGAGGAATTTAAATTAAAAAGAGAGCAGGTGGAAAAGACCGTGGCTCTGATCGACGAGGGGAACACCATTCCCTTTATCGCCCGTTACAGAAAGGAAGAGACGGGGAGTCTGGACGACACGGTTCTTCGCGATCTTTGCGATCGGCTGACCTATCTGCGGAACATTGAGAAGCGAAAGGAAGAGGTTCGGGGACTGATCACCGAGATGGGGAAGATGACCGACGAGATTGCCGCCGCCATCGACGGGGCGCAGACGATCACCGAGGTGGACGACATTTACCGTCCCTTCCGTCCGCACAGAAAGACGAGAGCATCGGTTGCCCGTGAGCGGGGACTGGAGCCTCTGGCGGAGCTGATCCTTTCCCAGCAGGAGAAGTACGAGCCCTCCCTGGAGGAGCAGGCGGAAGCTTACGTGGACGAGGAGAAGCAGGTTGCCACCGTCGCCGACGCGTTGGCGGGCGCTTGCGATATTATTGCCGAGAGCATTTCCGACAACGCCGATTTCCGCAAGACGATTCGGAAGGCAACCTTCGACACGGGAATGCTCCACACCAAGAACACGGGGGATGAGGATTCGGTCTACTCCCAGTACTACGAGTATGCCGATCGTCTCTGCAAGGTGCCCTCTCACCGTATTCTTGCCATTAACCGCGGCGAGAAGGAGGAATTTCTCCGTGTTTCCATCACCGTAGAGAAGGGAATGATCCTCAATTATCTTTGCGGAGAGATGATCATCTGTTCGAGGTCTCCCGCCGTGAAGTATATCGAGGCGGCGATCGTGGACGGCTACGACCGACTCATCGCTCCCTCCATCGAGCGAGAGATCCGAGGGGAGCTCTTCGATACCGCCAGCGAGGGCGCCATCAAGCTCTTTGCCGATAACCTCACGCACCTGCTCATGGCGTCTCCCCTGAAGGGAAAGACGGTGCTAGGCTTTGACCCCGGATACATCAACGGCTGTAAGACCGCCGTGGTGGATAAGACGGGCAAGGTGTTGGATACGGCTGTGGTCTACCCCACCACCAAGTCCAATTTCAAGATCGAGGAAGCCGCCCGCATCATCAAGAAAATGGTGGAGAAGTACCGCGTGGACGTGATTGCCATCGGAAACGGAACCGCCTCCCGCGAGAGTGAGCTGTTTATTGCCGACGTGCTGAAAACCGTCAATTACGACTGTAAGTATATCATCATCAGCGAGGCGGGAGCCTCGGTATATTCCGCCTCCAAGCTGGCGGCAGAGGAATTTCCCGACTTTGACGTGATGCAGCGCTCGGCGGTCTCCATCGCGAGACGGCTGCAGGATCCGCTGGCGGAGCTGGTGAAGATCGACCCCAAGTCCATCGGCGTGGGACAGTATCAGCACGATATGAAGCCCGCCCGTCTGGACGGCGCTCTGCAGGGCGTGGTGGAGGATTGCGTGAACGCCGTGGGCGTGGATATCAATACCGCCTCTCATTCCTTGCTTTCCTATATTTCGGGCATCAACGCCACAAGCGCCAAGAATATCGTGAAATACAGAGAGGAAAACGGAGAGTTTACCTCCCGCGCATCCATCCTGAAGGTGCCCCGCGTGGGAGCCAAGGCGTTTGAGCAGTGCGCAGGCTTTTTGCGAGTGCCCCAGTCCAAGGAAATTCTGGACAATACGGGCGTTCACCCCGAATCCTACGGAGCGGCTCACGCGCTGCTGAAGCTCTTCGGCTACACCGCCGAGGACGTGAAGGCGGGAAAGCTTTCGGATCTTCCTGTCAAGGTAAAGGAGAAGGGAATCGTGGCGGTAGCGGAGAGCTGCGGCGTGGGCGTTCCCACTCTGCAGGATATCATCGCCGAGCTGTTAAAGCCCGGACGTGACGTCCGTGACAGCTTACCGCCCCCCGAGCTTCGCGCTGACGTGCTCGGCATGGAGGATCTGAAGCCCGATATGATCCTTGGCGGCGTGGTTCGGAACGTGATTGATTTCGGAGCCTTTGTGGATATCGGCGTTCATCAGGACGGACTGGTTCATATTTCCGAGCTGTCCGACCGCTTCGTCCGCCATCCCTCCGAGGTGCTCTCGGTGGGGGATCAGGTCAAGGTTCGTGTTTTGGCGGTGGATCTGAAGAAAAAGCGGATTTCTCTGTCGATGAAGGGCGTAAAATAACGAAATTACAAGAAATCTTAATTTATTAAAATCGAAAACGGGCAAATTTCTCTTTTGTTCACATAAAAAATTCGATTTTGTGCATGATGTACAAAAACAAAAGAAAAAATTTGGAGATTTACCCTCTTCCATTTTTGCTCGAAATTTGATACAATATTGTAGTACGAGAAGTACGTGAAAATATCGGTTTACAGTTAATTTTTAGGAGGAGTATTCCAGATGGCAAGCATTTCACTCAGACACATCTATAAGAAATACCCGGGCGGCGTTACCGCTGTATCGGATTTTAACCTTGAGGTTAAGGATAAGGAATTTTTGGTTCTGGTAGGACCTTCCGGATGCGGAAAGACCACCACTCTGCGTATGATCGCGGGACTGGAGGAGATTACCGAGGGCGAGCTGTACATTGGCGACAGACTGGTTAACGACGTAGCTCCCAAGGACAGAGAGATCGCGATGGTGTTCCAGAACTACGCTCTGTATCCTCATATGTCCGTGTTTGAGAATATGTCCTTCGGTCTGAAGCTGCAGAAGGTTCCCAAGGACGAGATCAAGCGCCGTGTAGAAGAGGCTGCAAGAGTTCTGTATATTACTCACCTTCTGGATAGAAAGCCCAAGGCTCTGTCCGGTGGACAGAAGCAGCGTGTGGCTCTGGGTCGCGCAATCGTTCGTCACCCCAAGGTATTCTTGCTTGACGAGCCTCTTTCCAACCTGGACGCAAAGCTTCGTGCTGCCATGAGAACCGAGCTGACCAAGCTCCATAACAGAGTTGAGACCACTTTCGTATACGTAACCCACGACCAGGTCGAGGCTATGACCATGGCAACCAGAATCGTCGTTATGAAGGACGGTCTGATCCAGCAGGTAGATACTCCTCAGAACCTGTACGATTCTCCTTGCAACATCTTCGTTGCAGGCTTTATCGG
>JAZNDP010000070.1:0-21508 GCA_045588165.1 Eubacteriales bacterium
TGACGGAAACCATAGACTGCCTTTGGTGGGCGTACTCTGTGTCAGACGAAGCGGAATTTCAACATTACCAAATTCTCCTGAACGATGCCATCGATGAGATTGAGCGAGCGGAAAACTTTTCGGCAGAAAATTTATTTTAAACTTTCTTCCTTTATTATAAATACAAAAAGGAACCGTTTCGGGGCGGTTCCTTTTTGTATTGTTACTCAACATTGCATCTGGATCTTTAAAGGTTTTGAGGGAGCTTTTTTCAAAAAAGCCTCCTCAATTCACGTCTTATTCATCCAACAACTCCCGCAATGCATCTTCTACGCAATCCACGTGATGGTTACAGGTCTGATACAGTTCCTCACAGCGGTGTCCTATGCAATAGGATAGCTTGGCGTTTCGCATCATCGAAATATCGTTCTCGCTGTCCCCGATACAAGCAGTCTCAAATCCCGAAATGACCAGTCGCATTTGCAGATCGGACAGAGCGGTTCCCTTGTTGGCAAATCGGTTAACATACTGGGTCATCCCGCACTCGCCTCCGTCCCATTGCAATCGCAATCCGCATAGGGGCGGAAGCTGCAAAGCACCTCCGCAAGAGGTCACCTTGAAGATCTTATCCGTAATCTCTCCGACCCGCCCGACAGGAACAGAATCAACCTGTTTTGCGCCCTTGGTCAACTCACCTACGTGGAAATTGCGTTGCGCACCGTGCAATACGAAGGGAAATTTTTCAGGATCCTGACGGAAGAACCGAATCAGATCCTCCAGTTCGATCTTTCTTCCATATATCTCTTTTTCCCGATATACCGTACACGCTCCTTCGCAACAGGTATAAAAAACATCCTGCTTCCACTCCGACAAATAGGGGATCATCTCTCCGTAGATTCTGCCGGAGGAAAACGCTACGATTTTTCCCTTCCCGATCAATCGGTTGATCAGATGTCGCGTCTCCTCTGATAAGGACTTCTGTCCGTAAGGAAGCACCGTACCGTCCAGATCCATGACAATAAGCTTGATCATATTTCCATCCTCTTTCGCTCCTCTTGGGGGCGTTTCTCTTTATTTTCGCATGGCGGCGATCTTTTCTCCGTCCGGTGTGACGTACGCCGTCCAGTTGGTATGATAGATCACCATTCCCGGTTTGCCGCCCATCGGCTTTTTTACATTCTTGGCAAGAAGGTAATCCACCGCAATATTTCCGCCCTCCGCCTTGGAATAGTACGCCGCGATCTCTGCAGCGGTGGTGAAATCCAGATCGGTGGGCTCCCGTCCTTCGGTGATCAGAAGCACGTGAGAGCCCGGCACGTGCTTGACATGAAACCAGTAATCCTGCTTTGCCGCCAACCGATGGGTAATATACTCATTCTGCACGTTATTCTTTCCGCAAAGAACTCTCATTCCGTCCGGTGTCCGAAATTCCATGACCGTGGGGTTATGAGACTTGTGAGCGGTATAGGATTTCATTCGAGACGCGTAGCCCGACCGATACAGCTCATCGCGGATTTCCAGCAGATCGCTGGGAGACTCCGCTCTGCGCAACGCCTCAAAAACAGTAGAAAGATAGGAAAGCTCCGCCTCTCCAAGCTCGATCTGGCGAGTCAGCTCGATCTTCGCCGTTTTTGCCTTATTATACCGCTTATAGTACCGTTGCGCATTGGCGGCAGGCGTCAAACGGCTGTCCAGCTCAACCCGAACCGTATCAAAGCTTCCGTCCTCTCGCACGGATTCGTAATCCTCAAACTCCGCAAAACGATCGCCTCTCTTCAGCCGATAAATATTCGCGGTGATCAAATCGCCGTACCGCTTATATTCCACTCCCTGCTCGCAATCGGCAAGCTCACCCCGTTGCGCCTCCAGCTTACGGTGAATCCTCGCCTCCGCCGCTGTTACCAAACGTAAAATATCCGAGGCGCGTTGATGAACCCGCCTCTCTCGGTCTCTCTTATCAAAGTAAAGATCAAAAAGCTTTCCCGCGCTCGAAATCGGTCGGCATTCTGCCCCCCCGTATTGGGTCAGAGGCAAAAAGGAATATTCCAACATTTTTTCCTCGTCCAAAACCAGAGACGGTTCGAAGCTTTCCGTGCGGATCCGTTCCGTGACAGAGGAAAACTCCCGCCACAGATCGTCAGAAAAGCAATACCGTATCGGCGTATCCGTATGTCCCGTAGAACGGAATACGATCTCTCTTGCCACCACAGGGGCAATCCCCCCAAAAGCGCTCACGATCCATCCATCACACCGACGCTCGGCGGACTCCTTCTCAAGCAACCTTCGAAAGTCCTCCTCCGTCACCCGCAACGGATTTTCCTTTTCCTGAGCAGGTGGCAAGGCATAGGTCATTCCCGCCAGAAGCTGTCTTTTGCTGTCCAGAGAGAAATCGGCGGTTCGAAGAGCGGTAATAATTTTTTTATTTTCATCGGCAAAGATCAGATTACTGTATTTCCCCATCAACTCGACGATCAGATACCGACGGCAGGAAAATCCCAGTTCGTCACGGGTATCAAATCCGAGGAAGGCAATACGGTCAAAATCCGCTTGACTGATCTCCACAAGCTTGGATCCTTGCAGATATTTTCGCAACAGCATACAGAACATCGGAGGATTCTGGGGATTTTCCTTTGTCACCTCAGTAAAACCGATTCGGGGATTTCCCGATCCCGCGTTGATCAGCAGACGGCGTCCGCCCTCAAAGCTGCGCATCTGCAAGACTATCTCGTCCCGCTCGGGCTGATAGACCTTTTCAATTCTTGCCCCCTCCGCCGTGCGGCGGATCTCGCTGAGCGCGCACGCCAGCATTCCCGCGTCAAACGCCATCGTCTCCTCCTTTGTTCGAATTCTACAATATTATATAGCGCTACGTATGTTACGGCTTAGCCGAACATCACCCGATCCACGTCCGCCAGGGAATCAAATACGAAATCGGGCTTATCCTCGGGAGTTGCCGCGTCTACGTCAGCGGGCTGTGTCTCTCCCGAAAGAACCAGAATCGCCGTGACACCAAATTTCTTTCCGAGAGCAATGTCGGTATAAAGACGGTCACCAAAAATACACATCTCGTCGTTTTTATATCCCGTTGCCTCACCGATCATTTCAATAGTTTCCTTGTACGGCTTGCCAAAATAGGTCGGCACCTTTCCCGTAGAGGCGGTACAAAGCGCCGCGATCGCGCCGCTGTCGGGAATAAAGCCGTTCTCGGTAGGGCAATTAAAGTCCGGGTGGGTAGACAGGTATTCCGCTCCCTCCCGAATAAACCGACAGGCATGATTCAGCTTCTCATAAGTCAGAGAAGTATCAAAGCTGGTAATGACGATATCCGCCTTTTCTTCGGTGCCGTTCAGCAAATGGATTCCCTCGGCGCGATATTCCTCACAAAGCTCGTCCGTCGCCACCAGATACACCGATTTTCCGGCGCGGAATCTCTTCAGGAACTCCAAGGTTACATCGCCGGAGGTCATGATCTCATCAGGGCGAGGCTCAAAGCCCAGACGCGCCAGCTTCTGCTGATAGAAGGGCGAGGTGTGGGAGGCATTATTGGTGAAAAAGAGGACCTTCTTCCCTGCCGCCCGCAAATTTTTGATATATCGAATGGCAAAATCAAAGGGATTGCCACCAAGATAGATGGTTCCGTCCATATCGAAGATAAAGAGCTTTTTGTCCTTGATCGACTGCGTATCGGGATTTTTAAAATTCATGTTTTTCTATCCTTTGATCGTCTTTGAGTGGTATTTTTCATGTTTTCTTAAAATATTATAGCATATTCTTGCTTTTTTTTCAAGGTCATGTTATAATATAGTTGAACATTTTATTCATAAATCACTCTGAACAGGAGGATATCGTACATGAAAACAGTCATCGGCATTGACGTAGGCGGAAGTACTACAAAAATCGTTGGCTTTCAGCAGAGTAAAGATCAGTGCAAGCTGATCGATCCCCTTTTCGTTCGTGCCACCGATGCCATCACCTCGGTATACGGTGCCTTCGGCAAATTCACCATGCAAAACGGACTGGCACTTTCCGATATCGATCGCGTCATGATGACGGGTGTGGGCTCGTCCTTTATGGAACAATCCATTTATGGACTGGATTGCCGTAAGATATCCGAATTCCAATGCGTCGGTCTGGGCGGCCTCTATTTGTCGGGGCTTGAAGAAGCCATTGTGGTCAGCATGGGAACGGGAACCGCTCTCATCCACGCCACCAAAAAGGGCGGCACGGCAGAGACCGAGTACCTGGGCGGAACAGGCGTTGGCGGCGGAACCTTGCTGGGTCTTTCCCGACAAATGCTTGGCGTAGACACGATCGAGCATCTGGAGCAATTGACCGAGAAGGGAGATCTGGGAAAGGTCAATTTGCGAATCGGAGATATTTCCGGAGACCAGACCTTCCAGATCGGAGCGGAACTCACCGCATCGAATTTCGGAAAGCTGTCTGATATCGCCAACAAGCACGATATCGCTCTGGGAATTTCCAATATGGTTGCCGAAACCATTGCCATGCTTGCGGTCTTCGCGGCGCGAAGCTATAAGATCCGCGACGTCGTCCTTACGGGCAACCTGACTACTCTCCCCTCGGTAGCCAAGGTATTTGAGGGATTAGAAGCAAGCTTTGGTGTTCGTTTCCTGATTCCGAATCACGCCCAATTTGCCACTGTCATCGGCGCCGCGCTTTCGGATGAAGCGCTCCGAAACCATTTGTTTTATGATAAAAAGGATATTTCCGGTAATTGAGTTTTCTTTTTTATCACAAATATTTTATATTTCCACATTATAATATGCAAACATACCTGCTGTTACTATCATTTTTCGATAGTAGCAGCATTTTTTATTATGCTGTTATACAAAAAAAGGGGTGCCCCAAAGGGCAACCCCATTTTTTTGAATGGTAACCAAAGATCAATCTGCAGTCAGACCGGAACGCTCGATTCCCTGTACCAGATATCTCTGACAGAAGAGATACATAATCACCAGGGGAGCAATAATCATAATACCTATGGTATTTCTGATTGCCGACAGATACTCGGGCAGAGTTCCGTAATCCTTTCCTACAACCAGAGAGTCCGGAACCTTCGAAGGAAGATCCTTCATCAGCACAATGTCACTTCCGCTGTTGAAGAATACGTTCAAATAGAAGTCATCCGTCCACTGCCAAGAGAAGGCAAACAGGAATACGGTAATCATCATCGGCACCGACAGAGGCAGAATGATGGTGAAGAAGGTACGGAATACACCGGATCCGTCAATATAAGCGGATTCCTCCAGCTCATCCGGAACTCCTCTGAAGAACTGACGAAGCATGAAAATGTAGAGTCCGTTCTTAAAGGCAAGTCCCGAGATCGACAAAATGATCAGCGGCCAGTAGGTATTCATCAGGTTAATTCCGTAGCCGTCAGCAAATCGCTCCGTCCATTCGGCAGTATCGGGAATGATGTCAACCAAGCCCTCCAAGAAGGTATGGCCAAACAAGGTAATTCCACCGCCGTTCAGGAACTGTACGATACCGAGAATATCAAAGTTCAAGAACTTCATCGTAATTGCCAGCTGCATGGTCTGGTGAGGGATCGCGAGGGTAAGAACCACCGCCAGAAATACAAGGCTGTTTCCACGGAACTTAAACTTCGCAAGTCCGTAAGCAACGACACAACAGATAAAGGTCTGAACCAGGGCGGCGCTCACCGAGAGGAAGAGCGTACTGGTCAATGCCGAGAAATAATCCAGCTCCGTCCATACCGCCTTGTAGATATCCAATGAGAAATTCTTGGGAACCAATCGAACCGTTACGTCTACGAAGTCCTCCGGTGCCATGACAGAACTGGAGATCTTCGCAAAGAACGGGAACAGGATGATGTAGGAAATACCGATCAACAGGATCAATCGGAAAACATACCACACCACTTTTTTCAAGAAGAAGAGAGACAGGAATTTTGCTTTCAGTCTTTCCTTGAGAGGAGCGCGCTCGAATTCCACGCGAATCTTATTTTTCGATTCTTTGCGAACTTTTGGCTTGTTTTCAATATTCTGTGCGTTCATCGTGCCCTCCTCCTTAGTCTTTTCTCTGGTAGAATACAAATGCCGAGAAGATCGCGGCGGCGACGGCAATAATTCCTATAACGATGAGGAAGTAGATCCACGCCATTGCGGAGCTGACGGTTGTATTCTTACTGTACTCGTTTGAGATAAAGGACATGACTACGTTGGAATCCGTGGTAAACGAGTCGATAATCGTATAAATTCCATTCACCAGAATCATCGGGCTGATCATCGGGAAGGTAATCTTCCAGAAGGTCTCCCAAGAGGTTGCGCCGTCAATCTGTACCGACTCGTAAATGGCGGGAGAAATTGACTGCAAGCCTGCTAAGAAGATCAGCATCTGTACACCGGAACGGTTTACGATATTAAAGATGTTGTTGATTGCCGTTACAACGAATGTAACCAATCCCTGTCCGACTGCCATTCCGGAGAACAACTGTTCGACATCCATGGCAGAAACAATACTGCCTGCCGCGCTGGATCCCGATCCGTCGTCAATTCCTTCGGCAGATCCCATATTCTCCCCGTTCAGGTCCGCGGCGTTGATGCTTTCCATCAAACCGGTAGCCAGAATAACGGGAATGAAGAAGATCGCACGGAATGCGGCACGGCCGACCATTTTCTGGTTCAGCAATACAGCCACGAACAGAGAGAAAATCAGAATCATGGGAATCTCAAACGCCATATTCTGAAGTCCCTGTAACAGGGTCTCTACGAAATTAGGATCCTCCATCAACGCCGTTTTGTAGTTTGCCCATCCGGTGGGAGTAAATTCCGGCTTTGCGCCTCCGCCGATAATGTTCATCTGGCTGAAGCTGAAGGAGATGGAATCAATCATAATTGGCAGATAAACCAATACGAAGCCCAGAACGAAAGGAAGAACGAAGAACCATCCCGCACGCGCCTTACGACGGTCCAAAGAGGCTATTTTCTTCTTTTTTGGTGCTTTCATTTTCACTTCACTTGTCATAAAAATTCACCTCTCCTTTCCTTAAGCTCCGCGACTCAATACAATGTATCCGTACGCGTCTACGGTATAAGTCATATCGCCAACCGATACGCTGACACGATAGTTATTAAAGTTCATAATGAACTGGGTTCCGTTAGAGTACCGCTCGTAAACGATGGTATTCTCAGTTGCAACGTACTTATCACTGTTCGCTGTCGTGCCGACAGTAACAGAGGTTTCGGGAACCTGAATGAACAATTCGTCGCTGAACGTAGGCACCTTGTACGTGTATCCGTCAATCATGAGCCATGCGGACACATCCTCGCCCACCGTCTTTGCCTTGGCGATCACGCTCGTAGCGTTCTGCTCATCCACGTAACTCTTAACAGTGTTATACGCTTCAGCGAGACCGTCCACCGTTGCCTGAAGCTTTTGCAGGTAAGTAGGCGTGAATACGTCTCCGGAAGCATTCAGCAGCTCCATGGAAGCCTTCATATTTTCATATGTGTGGATCAGCTTGTAGGATTCATCCAACAGGGAGGTTGCGTCAGCGAAAATTGCGTTAACCTTTTCGGAAAGCTGAGCTGCAGCCGCATCTCTCGCAACTTTCTTTTCCTCTACAACCGCAAGAGCAGCTTCATAAGCCGCCCTCAGGTCAGCATTCTCGGGATCCGCTTCCATTGCGGCTTTCGCGTTGCTTGCATCACCCAAAGCGGTGATATAAGGCGCCGATGCCGCCCAATACGCGTCATACAGATCACCCGTAATGCTGGAATCAAACGCTGCCTTGTCGGCTACGATCGAGCTATTCGCAAAGATCTCTGCTCCGTCAAGGATCGTCTCGTGAGCCTTCTGAATATTCTTCCGCTTTGCTTCAGCCTTGGCATTTGCGTTGGCAATCTCCGCGGCGATCTTGTCCGCGGCGGACTGCATCGCGTCAGCCTGCAGCTCGTCATCATCGGGAATACGTACGCCATCCAAGAATCTGTGATCGTCAATGGTACTGGTCTGTACGCCCTTCAGAAGTCCGTTCAACTCGTGATACATGCTGACCACGTCGTTGAACCAGATGTCGTAACGTACCGAATAATACTTACTGAGAGTCTCATATTCCTTCAGGTTTTCGGTATTGCGATAGGACAGAATAAACTTCATTGCCGCGCCGCTTTCCAGACTCTTCAGCAACGCGTAGTCCAGGTTTCCTTCCATGTTGATGGCGGAACCGGACAATTCTACGTAACCGTGCAGTACGATAGCAAGGAAGGGCACCGAGGCGGAGGACATGGAATACCGGCTGGAATCCAGTGCGATATCGGTAATATGGTCCACGTATTTCCAGCAATACGCGTTACCGCCGGAGGTCATAACCTCTGCGTTTGCAAACTGCTCACGAATATACTGGAATGCCTTGATGGTCTCCTGTTTACTGTCATCGCGGTTATAAGGCTCATCCTCGTCAAAGTCGGAGTTCAGGTAGCTACCCAGAGTAGATACCGAAATACCGATCGGCTCGTACTTTTGATACTTGGGGACGAACTTTTCATAGAAATGATCAAAATAAGCGGGGGAAATTGCCAGCTCGAAGTAGCTGACATGGGTGTGCTTGGTCGCGCTGTATTCCCGCTTCGAGGTATACCGGTTGTCAATGGTCTTGACCGCGTGTTTCTTCAAGGACAAACCGTCAAAGAGGGTGTTGTTGGATGCAAATACAAAGTCAAAATCAGGGAACAATCCAAAGTTCTCTTCCTTTGCCTTATCCAGCAGCTCCTCAAAATCCATCTCCTTGGAAACCGAGCGATCCCATTTCAGTCCATACGGAATGGTGGCATTGGTAAGACCGCCCTTGGTATAACCGGTCATAATGAAGTTTACGTTTTTGATCTCCTTTTCCTTCAGCTCATCATACATCGTTGCGATATCGTCAAAGCTGGTCAGAGGAGTCATTACGTTAAAGGGAATGGACAAAAATCTCTTGGTTGTCATCAGAGAACCAAAGGTCTCGATGTACAGCGGGATATCCGTCTCAACCTGATCAGCAGTCAGCGCGGTCAGCGTACCGTTATTGATCAGATAATCACGGTATGCCTTTGCCATGCCAACGTAGGAGCAGGTATAGTAGTCGGTAACTCCCTTTTGCGCCGCCGTGTCGTCATCCGTCAGCATCATATATCGGATCTGGTAGTTTCCGGTATACTTTCTGGAGGATACGACGATCCAGGGGCGATCCGCCTCGTCCAGATAATACTCATCGGTAGGACGGGGGTGAGCGTACAGAATCATGGAATTATACTCATGCGCCTGTCCGCCGTGATCGGAACGGATCTCCAAGAGGGAATCACCCTCCTCAACGATCGCGACAAAGCCACGATCCTTCTCGTAGGTCTGGGTGGTTTCCACGCCGTTTTCATCCACCAGCGTCTGGGTGAGAGTTTGGGTTTCGGTCAAGCCGTATACGGGATAACGAATGATCTCCTCATACCGCGACTCGATCTTATGATACGCGAAGTCCTCGCCGTATACCATACCCGAAACAAACTGAGTCATACCCGTCGTTGCGATGCTTTCAAAATCAAACAACGTTCCCGAGCCGTCCGGGAAGAAGGTATATCCGGGATTGGGATTCGTACCGGCGCCCATATAGGGCAGAATCTGAATGCTGTTCAAACGGTACAGCGTCTCGTCGAAACGGATACCGTTGGCGGGAAGTCTGACAACAAGTCCCTTATCGTCCAGCTTATATTCCAAAGCCATGCGGAACAGGGGCGTGTTTTCAGCCTTAGCCTCATAAAGCGTTTCCTGATGCGCTTCATCCATCTCTTCGAAGCTGTAATCGGGGTGATATCTGCGAATGTATCCTTCCATTCTCTTGATATCGGTTTCGGACAAAGAAATCTCGTCAATGATATAGAGATCAAACTTCTCCAGCGCGGGATAAAGCTCTAACATCGCATTGCGATAGTCAGGGATCGCCATATCCTTGTCGTTCATGCTCTTCTTCGCATAGTAGTTTTTAAAGCGCTGATCCAGCTCCTTCTTCAGATCGCTGTTCTTAAAGCTCTCTCCGGGATTCGTTACGGCATATTCCGCTTCCGCGTTGGCGTAAATCGTACCAAAGAATGCTTCCGCTCTCTCCTTGGATAATCTGCGGGGCAACAAGCTGCGGCTTTCCACACGACCAATGGCATATTCTACACGAATACCGCCCCTGATGTTTTTTACGGAAATTTGTCCGCGGTTGGCAGCCCAGGTATAGCTGTAATATACGTTCTGCTTGTCAGAGGTGATCTCGGTATAATCAATGATCAACTGAGACAGCAACTGATCCTTCGTATTGTTTGTTGTAGCAGTCGCGATACTGTCACCGATATTATAGGGGTTGGTAAACATGCTCTCGCCCGTTACCTTATCCACAACGGCAACCTCTCCGCTATAAGCGTCTACGTAAAGCTCATACCGGTCATTCCCGTAACGGTAATCCATCAGCGCCAGCTTTTCCTCGGCGGTACGGACGACGAGAACCTCGCCGTTCTCCGTCACATATTCACCGGTCTTGTAGCTATACACGTCAGCGCCCACTTTCTTGTCATTGGTGGGCTTCATGGGGGATCTTTCATCCGTATTGTATGTATACTCCTTTTTGGCTGCTTCTTCAGCGGCAACCGCCAGCGGAAGCGCGCTCACCAGCATGAGAACCGCTAGGAGTGTCGATATTATTTTAATTGCTTTCATATAAAATCTTCCTCCTATCCGTTACACGCGATATTGGATCTCCGTAACGATATTGGTTACGAAGCCAATGACCTTACCAAACAAGGTAGTAAACAACAGCGCAATGAACATAATGATGACCATTCCGAGAATGGTTGAAAGCGTAATGAGCACGTTCTTGCCCATACTGTAATCATGAGTAACCATCATTCCAAAGAACAACAGCATACCCGCCCAAATAAACGCGATCGCATTCAACAAGGTCAGAATATTCACTTCGTTTGCAAGAACGAAGTTCGATGCAATGGTCGTGGGGATCATGATGAGTACCAGGGGCAGAAGCGCGTAGCAGGTTGCAACAAAGATATCCTTGAAGCTTCCCTCTCCGTCAAACAAGGTGGTCAGACACCAGTTGGAAATCATCCAAAGCGCCAAGGGAACCACAACGCTCAGAACAACGCCGCCAATGGTAGAGTACTCCTTGGTGGGATTCATGACGTAACCCTGACCGATCGCCTGATAGTAGAACGCAACGATGGTCAATCCCAAGAGGGTGATCGCCGCCCGTACAGAGCCTCTCTTTTCGTGCTTCAAATCCCAATATCCGTCGAAGGGATGGAAGATCACGTGGAATACGTAGATCAACTCCTGACCGTAGGTCCGCTTACCTCTGGTAATAGAAACCCGCTTATTGACCTTCTTCGCATATCCTAAGAACTTGGCGCATCCCCAGCAAATAGCAATAACCACTACGGGAATCAGCAGAATAAACTTGGAGAGCCATTCTTTTCTCAGTTCCTTGTAAGCATTGGAGTAGTTCTCCGTGTCATACGCCGATTGATATTCCGCCATTGCCTCCTGATACCGTCCGCTCCGATAGAGAGCGTTACCGCGTCCGATGTAGGCGGCGTCAAAGTTGGAGTTACGCTTTAAGATCTCGGTCCAGTCTGCATACGCAAGGTCGTTCCGACGGTTGTTCTGGTTTTCCAGAGCGCGGATCAGAATATCTCCGTACTCGGTCCGCTCGTAGATCGTAAAGGTAAAGCTCAAATCGGATTTACTCAACAGAAGCATTTTATCTTCCTGATACGTAATCCCAACCAAGGAGCCTTCACTGATATTACCCGTCTGCGATCCAAAATCACCAAAGGCGAACAACAGATTACCGTCAAAATCGTAGGTAAATACCTTACTTCTCTTTTTATCGATGATGGACCAGGTTTTTTCCGGTCCTACCGCTACGTCTGCAACTGCAGAGGAGCCATGGATTTTGTCAGTCAGCTTCATACGCTTGGTATCCACCTCACCGGAGGGAGGATAGAAGCCATTACGGCGCATGATCTCGTCACCGGCCGCGTTCAGCATCTTTACAGGCGCATAGTCTCCGGACTTGGACTTCGATGTAATCGCGCCAACGACCTCTGTCTCATAATCGGTCAGGGTAATCGTCGCGTAAATGAAGTCACCGGTCAGGGTGATGTTATTAAAGGGCGTAGAGAGCTTTACCTCAGACGCCAGTCTTTGCGCCTCGGTCTGGAATCTTCTCCAGATTCGATCCCACGCGCTGATACTAACCTTCTGCGCACCTACGAATCCGGTAAACTCTCCGTCCTGGGTCATAACCATAATACCTTGGTTATGGTCGGTAGAAACCACGTACAGTCTGTCGTAATTATCCACCGCGCACGCGATGGGCTTGAATACCTGATTTTCCTCGAACATCTCGGATTCGGGAGCATCGATGATATCCAAGAATTCCCCCTCATGAGAGAAAAGAACCAAGCGGTTCGATCCCGTGTCGCACACGTAGATCTTTCCGGGAACGACCTCGCCGGCAACGATCTTATCAGGGGTGATATATACACCCTGAGGAGCAGCCAGGCTATCCGCCACTCCCTGAGGGTTTCTGAATGCGGAAAGCATAAACTTTACGTTATAGTACCGGTCCAGAACAATAATTCTGTTCTGATCGGGATCGGCAATATATACGTTATTTTCGCTATCCACCTCAATATCGGTAGCATTTTGGATCTTAGCTTTTTCGGCTACTCTTTTCTCGTAGACCGTTTTGGCGTCCGCCAATGCCTTTTCCGCCGCAGCTACCTTATCCTGAGCTTCTTTCAATGCGTCTTCATCAGCATTTTTCAATGCATCCTGAGCCGCAATCAAATCCGCTTCCGCCTTTCTCACAACGGCACCCTGATCTGCCACGTCGGAATAATAGTTTTCCAACATTGCACCGTTATACATACCCATGGCCCGCGCATCAACCTGACGCGCAGGAGTATAGGCGTCGGGGGAATGCAATGCGATACCGTCGATGGAGTAGGTATAGGTCTGATACGGGGTGGCGGCGCTTGCGGGAAGAGCCAATGCCATAATTACGGCAAAGATCACGCAAACGATTGCTGTAAACTTTTTCATTTGTCTCCTCCCGTCATTAGTCTTTCATTCCGCTCGAGCCCATGGTCTCAATAATATTGGACTGGGACACAACGAATACGAGAATCGGAACCACCATCATCACCACGGTTGCCGCCGCGCTGGCGCCGGCACGCTTGATACCGCCCGCGGTAATCTGTCCAATCGCGTAGTTAATAGATTTCAACTGCTCCGAATGGATATAGATCGAAGAGCCTGCGTTCCAAAGTCCCTGGAAGGAGTACACGATCAAGGTCAGCCATGCGGGCTTAACCATGGGCATCGCGATCAACCAGAAGGTCTTCAACTCGCTGGCACCGTCCAGACGGGCACTCTCCAGCACCGCGTCGGTAACGCCGGTCTCCATAAACTGCTTCATCAGGTAAAGTCCCAGAGAGGTTGCCCACGCGGGAACGATCAGTGCCCAATAGGTATCAACCATCTTAAACGCACTCATCAGAATAAAGCAGGTTACACCGGTAACCGTAGAGTGGAACATCAGCGAAGTTCTTACCAATCTGAACATTCCCTTACCGCCGGGGAACTTGATCTTCGCCATGGCGTATGCCGCCATAGAGGAGAAGAACAGGTTTCCTACCGTACCCGCGATAGCGGTAAAAACGGTATTGAATATGTATCTTGAAAAAGGAACCATACTGGTGCTCATCAATGTAAACAGGTCCTTAAAGTTCTTCCCCGTAGGAGCAGATACGTAAAATCTGGGGGGGAACATCCACAATTCATCAAGAGGCTTCAGAGACTGGATCACCACGTAGTACATGGGGAGGAACATAAACGTTCCCATAATCACCAACAACGCGGTAATTCCCACATCGCCTCCTCTGGATCGGGACAGGACGACTCTATGCTTTCTTGTTCTTAATTTTGCCATATCACGATCCTACCTTTGAAAGAACCTTTTTTACCAACGCGTTCGCTCCGATCATAACCGTGAACAGAACAACTGCGATGGTAGAGGAATAACCAATTTCGAAACGCTGTCCGCCGTAGTCCTCCAGATGGTGAACGATGGTGTGCGCCGCATAGTCAACCGAGGGGAATCCGCAGAGTGCCGTTACGACGCCGCCGAATCCGAAGGAGCTGGTGATGGACATAACCGCGCCGAACATCAGCTGAGGCTTCATGTTGGGCAGGGTGATGTACCAGAGCTCCTGCCATCTGTTACGGATACCGTCAACGGCACCTGCCTCGAACTGTGCCTTATCGATTCCCTGCAAGCCCGCAATAAAGGAAAGGAATGCGGTTCCCAGAGATGTCCAGAGGGCGACGATAATACACAGGGGCATAACGTAGTTCGCGTCTTCGAACCACGCGATTTCCGAGTTAATGATACCCAGCTTCATCAGCCACGCGTTCGCCCATCCGTAAGAGTCGGAGGAGAACAGAGTACCCCAAACCAGATATACCTGGCCGGAGATGGAGGGCGCGTAGAAGATCAGGGTAACAATTGCTCTGATTTTGGGGGAAAGCTCGTTAATAAACCACGCGATCAGCAGGGACATAAAATAAGATACAGGTCCGACGATCGCCGCGAATATCAGCGTATTCTTTGCAGCAATGAGGAAGATATCGTCATCGAGGAACAACCGAACGTAGTTGTCTACAAAGACGAAACTCGGCATTTGAAGCAAGTTAAAGTCAGTAAAGCTGATTACGATAGAAAGCAAAACCGGAAGCACGGTAAAGCACGTAAAGATGAGCATGTAGGGCGCTACCATCAAGTAAGCGACCCAATTTCGCTTCATTTCTTTCCATGTCCACTGCCAGCGGCTCATATCTTTCCGCGAAACAGCCTTTTTAGTTGCCGTTTTTGAGGACATTCTTCTTCTCTCCTTCATTCATATTTTGTCATGACCCGATTATTTGTAGTCTTCGTACTTCTCAAGGGCGGTTGCCGCGTCTCTGAGATAGCCGATTGCCTTTGCAAACAGGTCGGAATTTGTTTTCTCCAAGGAATCAGCCAACGCTCGGACCGACGCATAATCCTCGGTCTCGTAACCGGAGATCAAGTTCATTACATTATTATATACGTCATTATATACGTCGTCATACGCGCTGTTGTAGGAAGAAGATTCACGAGCCGCCTTCAGCTCGGTCTCTGCCTGACTCATACGCTTCTGTGCCAAAGTCTGTCCCAGATAATCCAAGGTCTCCAGACCAAACTCTGCGCGCTTACGAGTGATTTCCTTATTAATGGTGGTAATGTAGCTCTGCAACGCGGTTGCGGGCTCCACATTGTCGGAGTAAGCATCCAGGAATGCAAACTGGGTATAACGGGAAATGATATAGGTTCCGGGATAGTTGGGGATCGCAGCCAGATTGTGGAACTGATACTCGATCTGCTCCAGCTCCTTCGCCGTCCAAGGCAGCTCCTTCAGAGCCTTTTCGTTGGCGGTGCTGTGCTTTGCGGAAGGACCAAGGATCGCTACCATCTCGTTGGAGTAGTCCGCCTGACACTTGGCGCCCACATGCCATCTCATGAAGTCCCACGCACCCTGTCTGTTGTCACAGCCGGTGATCATAACGATCGCGGACGCGGAAGAAACGGCAACGTTGTTGATGTTGCCCTCCTCATCCTCATATCCGGGCATGGGGTAGAAGCCCCACAGACCCTCGATCTCGGTCGCGAATACCTTCAGCTGGTTGTACGTACCCGTGTAGGGGGCGAATCCAATGGGCATCTCACCGGTTCTGAAGCGGTTTGCGAAATCGTATTTATAGGGGAAGGAGTACATGGTGAACAGATCACACATGGTGGTGAACGCTTCCAGAGCCACGTTGGAATCCAGATTGATTCGCATTCCGTTATCAGCGAACAGCTCTCCGCCGCTCTGATACAGGAATACGTTGGAGTCATTGTGCATACCGATCATCATGTTATGAGCCTGAAGATCAGGAATCGCTTCTTTTACGTCATTCCACGTCTTGGGAATCTCGATATCCAGCTGCGCCAGAATATCCTCACGGACGAACATCATGTTAAAGCCTTGGGTCTCGGGCAAACCGTAGCAATGGTTCACTCCGTCGGCATCCTCAATTTCCATAACCATCATTGCGGCTCGGTTAAAGTCTGCCTTTGTCTCCTCAAAGCCTTCCATGTTCTCCAGATTGATCAGCGCGCCACGAATCGCATAGTTGATAACGTCGCCCTGACCAAGACCGATATATACATCAGGTCCTCTTCCGGAAAGAATCGAAGGAAGCAGAGTTCCTCCCGCAACCAGCTTGAGGTTGACGGGAACGTTATAATTGGGAGAAAAATCGTTGTTGATCAGTCCGCGAATAACCTGTGTTTGGTCACGTCCGTACGCAAGCCACACCTCAACGACCTGGTGATCCTTATCACCCTCGCCGATCTCGGTCATCGCGCCCATACGGTCGTAGTTACGGAAGAAGGACTGGAAGAATCCTCCTATCTCGTGAATGAGCGCCTGCCAGAAGTTTGCCCTTGCCTTAGGAATCTCCGCGTCAACAGGCTGAATCTGAATGAAATCCAGAATCAGAGGCTGGGTCTTGGCATCAGATAACCATGTACCCAAGGATCCGATATAGGTCTTCAGCTGCTCCAGATTCTTTGCTACCTCGTCGTCATACTTACCCATGGTATCCAACAAACGGGCAACCTTTTCCAGAGTGGAGGTCATGGAGCTCTTAATGCCTGCCGCATTATTCAGCTCTTCGACAATCGCTGTCAGTTCCTCTGCCTGATCGATCATATCCATCATGGTATCGGGAAGCACACGGGAGAATCCGTAGTCACGGAATTCGTCAGGGGTGGATCCGGTCAACTGAAGGATCTTCAGGTAGTCCGCGTTAATGGAGTCCAGACTCTTCTGCACGCGGCTAACGATGCTACCCATGTTTCCAAGAGTGATCTTGAAGCAAAGCGTATAGGTTACGCCCTCCTGAAAATAGAACTCGAAGGTTCTGTTGGCAGACTCAGAATCCTCGGGATCCACCTTGACACCGTCGGTCAGCGCTCCTGCCTGCCAATCGGAGGAATAGTCAAACTGAAGCCGTCCTGCCTCCGCGAAGGGAACGCCATCATAGTAACCGTTGGCAGAAGGCGCCAAGCCCTCGCTGTAAATCTCCAGCATTCTGGAGGTATACATACCGTCCAACAGGTTCTGCTTGAAGCGAGGAACGATCTGGTACATACCGCTGGAGGACACGCGGAAGGTGTATTCCAACCACTGTCCGGAGGTCTGCCACTTATCACCGCCCACGGTATTGAGCACCGTATGCTTGTTGGTAGCGGGAGAGGAGATCGCGCTGGTGTTATCGGAAATAGGATAGATGGTCTGAGTAGAGCTTCCTGAGAAGTACTCACCCTCGATCTTCACCACACCGGTTCCCTTCGGCATATCCTTGTACCGTTCCGTATACTGAGCATAAGAAACGGTTGTCTCGGGAATCGCAAGGCGGATCTCGGAAATCACGATCGGCTCGTTTACCGACTCCATCGTCAACGTAACGTTTCCGTTCTCATCGGGAGTAATTACGAACTCAAAGGGATCCTGAAGGAATCCGTTGGCATCAACAAAGATAAAATCCTTCCATTCCGGAACCTGCTTCAGGTTGGAACGAATTTCGTTGCCGTCGATGTCTGCCGTAAAGAAACGAATCGTATCATTATACTTAGCAATCAGAGCCGTATTCGCCTCATTCCATACGGAGGGCATTTTATAAATAATGTAGACTTTGCCATCCTCATCGACCTTGGCAGCCTCCACTCCGGCAGCAGCAGCCTCATCCAGCATTGCCTGAGCATCCATCTTGCCGGTCACTTCCACCTTCGCATTGGGGTATACGTTATCCCAAAGCTTAGGGAGCGTCATGTAACGAGATTCCGAGAAGGGAATCTCACCGTTGATCATAAAAATACGCTCGATGGAAGTTGCCTTACCTTCCTCGGGGTAATAGTTTACGATTACATTATACTTCGCAGGATTCTTGAGCAGCTCCAATCTTGCCTGATCCTCGGGATCGTCGGCAGACAGAGTCCAGGAAACCTTACCCGTACCGGGAACCAGCAGCACGTGATCCTTACCGCCGCGGCTCACTTCTTCCCAAGCAGCATCGGTCAGCTTCACGCCATCCTCATCCACGCCGGTCTTGTTCAGATCCGCAACGGCGTTAATGACGATCTCCTTTCCCGATCTGGGAACGTTTTTGTTGTTTTCGAAGTAGTCGTTGTACGAAATCGCATTGAGCAGTGCCCGAATATCGCTGGTGGTCGTGCTGGAAACCGATTCGTTTTTCACCGTATCAGCCGCACTGACACTCACCACACAACAGCTTACAATCGTAAGAATCGCAAGCGCGAGCGCTGTCAGTCTTTGAAATTTCGACTTTCTCATTCAAAATACCTCCTAGCATATGTTTGCATTTACGTCTTGAAGTTGTCAGAGACCGTGTCTCTGTGTTCTGATGTTGCCACCAGGTCATTTTACCCTTGCTCTTCGCAGTTTCTTCTCAATCGGGCGCCAAGGCAAAGCATCCGTCAAAAAGCCGCCGTGAAGCACCCTTTTTAGAATCTGCGCAAGCTCGCATACGCAACGATCGTCCAAAGGGCAACACCAGAGCCATCCTTCAAAGGCAGCGTGACCGACCGGCCCCGCTGTTTTGAAGCACCTTTCGCTCAAAGAGCCAAAAATGCCGTAAAATCTTGATGATATATTACCATATAATCATAAAAAAGTCAAGCAATCATCACAAATTTCGGTTCCTCCTACCGTTGCACACCATGGCTTTTTCGGGATGATCGTTTTTTTAAAACCGTCATTTTTACGTTAACAGTTTCTTAAAATCCATGGATGTAAATATAAATTACCTCTTTTTGGTCTAAATTTAGATTTTTAGTCTGATTTTGTTAATTTTGATTATGATTTTTCAATTTTCACCTTAGGCTATATTTCGAGGTAATATGTTTTTACTGTCTGTGCTCTATAACCACTTTTGAGGCTGGATTTTTTATCCAATATTTTTGTCATTTATGCACAAATTTAGGAGCTTTTTTTCTACACACAATTTTTCAATAAATTCTCCGATCCCAACCCTTTGTTTTTGTCTTTAGCAACAATTCCTTTGCTTTTTTACTTTTAGCCCCTTTTTTTCCTTTTTTCTCCATTTTTGTTATGTGTTCCCTGTTTCAACGTTTTCTCTGCTTTTTACAAACAAAACAAGCGCGAGAAGAACCCCTCTCGCGCCCTTTATGCAATTCTCTTCAAAGAATCTCTTACCGAAGGAACCCGTTTACGATTTCTTCCTCCGCTTCTTTTTCAGTCAATCCCAGCGTCATCAGCTTAATCAGCTGTTCTCCGGCAATCTTTCCGATCGCCGCCTCGTGAATCAGAGACGCATCGGGATGAACCGCCATAATCTCCGGAACCGCGATCACCGTCGCGCCGTCCATGATGATGGCATCACATTCCGTATGTCCGGAGCACTTCGCATTTCCTTTGATGCGGGATACAAATTTTTGAGAAGAACGATCTCTTGCAACAGAACGGGAAATCACATGCGTCCCCGCGTTTTCTCCATTCAGCTCCACCTCAAATTCGGTTTCAGCGAACTGATCCCCATGGGTCATGATTTTTTCTTTTACAATAAGCGTTGCATTTTTCGACAGAACTGCAGTGGTTTTTCTTTTGGTGGAATCCACACCTTTAATTTGCGCAGTCTCCATTTCGAGCCTTGCATTTTCCCCAAGTTCAGCGTGCGTATGGGGATTCATCACGTTCTTTCCTCTTCCATCACCTTGTCCGTAATGCTTCTCAATGTATTTCACTTTTGCATTTTTCGACAGATAAAAGGAGTGAATTCCGCTATGCTCCGCATCCTCTGAGCCGCCATTATGAATGCCACATCCCGCCACGATGGTTACGTCGCAATCCTCGCCGATGTGAAAGTCGTTATAAACCAGTTCCTTCAATCCCGTTTGCGACAAAATCACAGGGATATGAACGCTTTCGTTTTTCGTTCCCGCCTTGATATAAATGTCAATTCCGGGCTTGTCCTCTTTTTTTACGATATCAATATGCTCCGAGGAGTTCTTTCCGTGCAGCTGTCCGTTGATCCGAAGGGAATACGCCCCTTCCGGAACCTCATGAATCCCCGCAACCTCCTCCAGCAGCTTTTGTTGAATCTTATCCATTTGTACCCCCTTTTAGCCGTTTTTTGTAAAACGGCAACCCGCCTGAACGTCCATCAGCTTCGGAAATACCTCGTCCTTCGGACCGTATTCCGCAACCTGACCGTCCGCCAAGACCAGAATCTTATCGGCAATATTCAAAATCCGCTCCTGATGAGAAATAATCACGATCGTTCCCTGTGTGCGCTCATACATTCTCTCAAACACCTTGATCAAATTGTTAAAGCTCCACAAATCGATTCCCGCCTCAGGCTCATCAAAAACAGACAGCTTGGTTCCTCTCGCGTTGATCATCGCGATTTCAATGCGCTTCAGCTCACCGCCGGACAGGGAGGAATTCACCTCTCGGTGGATATAGTCCTTGGCGCAAAGCCCCACCTCAGACAAATAGTTACACGCCTCCGCCATACTCGTGTTTTTCCCCGCTGCAAGAGAGATCAGATCCTTTACGGTGATCCCCTTAAAGCGAACAGGCTGTTGAAAAGCGAAGCTGATGCCCGCCTTGGCGCGTTCGGTAACCGACAGATCGGTGATATCTACACCATCCATATAAATTTTTCCCTCTGTGGGCTGAATAATTCCCGCAATCAGCTTTGCCATGGTTGATTTTCCACTTCCGTTGGGTCCGGTGATGGCGACAAACCGATCATCAATCGTCAGATTAACATCCTTCAATATCGCCTTTCGTCCGGGAACCTCATAGGATATATGTTTGAATTCCAGCATGTTTCATCCCTCTTATCTTTTCTTGCTTAACAAGCATCTCAACAAATTATTATATCTTATTTTTCGATTTTTTTCAATAGTTTTGCAAAAAAATCTTCTCATTCTTTATCCACACCCACCCAACTTGTTATGGCTATGTGTTATTTATTTTTATTTGTTTTATATCAATTACTATAAGCAACCACATTTAACAAATATTATTGTGCTCTTTTTTATAAGCCATCTGGTCTTTTTTTATTTTATTTTATAATTTGTATTTTTCAATCTGATTAGACACCATCTTTAATCTATTTTTATTATTATAATTTGTTTTATTTTTATTTTTCAGCAAAAAAGGAGACGGGTTCCCCGTCTCCTTTTGTCAGTTAAGCAGCAATTCCAGTTCGCTTTCATGAATCACCTGAATGAGGATCGTTCCATGATGATAATCGAGAGACGAAATGCCATCGTCAATGGCATTCTCGTATATTACGGTTCCAAACGTATTGGAGAAAAAGGGCATCAGCTGTATCT
>JAZNDP010000071.1:0-5756 GCA_045588165.1 Eubacteriales bacterium
AGAACCCCATGGCGAAGCTCCTCTGCCTTTTCTTGTCCGCAAAGAACCGCTACCAGCGCAAGTCCGAACTCCAGCGCCGCACCCATGCCGGCGGCGGTGATGATATTGCCGTCGCGGACCACCCGCTCGGCAGCGACCGCGGCTCCGCGGAGACGGTCCTCAAAGCCGGGGTAGCAGATGGCGCGCTTCCCCTCCAGCAATCCCATATCCCCCAGAATCGAGGGGGCGGCACAGATGGCGGCAAGATACGCGCCCCGAGCCGCGGCGGCTTCTACCGCCTCGCAAACCACGGCGCTTTTGCCAAGATTCACAGTACCGGGCATTCCGCCGGGAAGAATGACCATATCGGGGGCATGATCGGAAAAATCCGTGTCTGCCATATCCGCCTCCACGGTGATCCCGTGAGAGCCGCGGATCTGTCTGCCGCCCACGCCAACGGTGACAACGGACAGCCCCGCGCGGCGGAGCAGATCCAGAGGACAGAGCGCCTCGACCTCCTCAAAGCCCTCGGCTAAAAACATATAGATCATGTGAGCACCTCGTTTTTGAAATGAAATATTGATGGAAAGGGGGTGTTCCACTCCATCGCGGGCGAACTGTGTTCGCCCGTCCCTTGCCGTATTACACGCCGAAATACGCTTCCAGCTCGGTGGCGGAAACGGTAGATTCCTCGCGGGTGTTCAGATTCTTGATCTTCACCACGCCCGCCTCCAGCTCACTGCCTCCCATGATGATCACATGAGAGTAACCGCCCTTGACGGCGTAGTCGATCTGCTTTCCGAACTTCTTGGAGCCAAGATACAGCGAGGAGACCACACCCGCCCTGTGCAGACGGTCGGCAAGAGTGAGATAGGCGTCGTAGGGAACGTCGTCAAAGCGGGTCACGAGTACCTTGACACCGCTGCCAAAGGTTTCGGGAACGAGACCGTGGGTCACAAGGAAATTCTCTAAGGTCACGTCGCCCATGCCGTAGCCAACACCCGACACCTTGGCGTTCTTGACGAAAAGTCCAACCAGATTGTCGTAGCGTCCGCCGCCGAACATGGCGCGATTGTTTTCGGGCGCGTTGTCAAAGACCTCGAAAACGGTACCCGTATAGTAGTCAAGACCGCGGATGATACCGAAGTCGAATACGCAATATCTGGCAAGATCCATCTTCTCCAGCGCCTCAAAGAGGAGTCGAAGCTCCTGCGCCCCCGTCGAATCGGGGCAAAGAGCCGTGGCGTCGGTGACGCTCATGGTATACAGCTCGTCGATCTTCGCGATCTGCTCCTCCCCAAGCCCTAACTCACGCAGATCTCTCTCGTAGACCTCGCGGGGGACCTTGTTCTTGCGGTCGATGACCTTGGACACACGGCGGCTTCCCTCGGCGTCCTTTCCCGCGATGGCGGCAATGACGTCGTTGAAGAAGCGGCGGTTGTTGACGCGAACGGTGAACATGGACTCGTCCGCGCCGAAGGCGCGCATAATGCGAATGGCGCTGACGATGACCTCCAGATCCGCCTCAAAGGTGTCACAGCCGAAGATATCCACGTTCAGCTGCCAGAACTCACGGAGTCTGCCTCTCTGGGCCGGCTCATAGCGGTACATGTTCGGAATCGAGAACCAACGCAGGGGGAAGGACAGGTCGTTCATCTTCCCTGCCACCATACGGGCAACGGTGGGGGTCATTTCGGGACGGATGGCAAGGCGGCGGTCGCCTCGGTCAAGGAAATTGTAGGTCTGCTTGTCCGCGATCTCCTCTCCGCTCTTGGCGGCGTAGAGCTCCAAGGACTCTAACATCGGTCCGTTGTATTCCTCAAAGGCGGAGGTCTCTAAGGTGGAGCGGATCTTCCCGAAGAACCAGTTGCGAAGCCGCATCTCCTCGGGGTAAAAATCACGGGTGCCCTTATAGGGCTGGGTGGGTAGCAATTGTGCGCACATATCGTCAATCCTTTCAGAAAAATCAAAGAGTTTTATACAAAAATATATTATACCATATTTTTCGGAATTTGTCAACGGCAAAGGGGAGAATTGAGGGGCGGAAAAATCCGACGTTCTTTTCGGACCCCCATACACACCGACCCTAGGGGAGGATATCATCCTCCCGCAAATAAAATTTCTTTACGGCTGTGCGCGGCAAGCCTTCGGTTTGCGTATCCGTAAATGAAAAATTTTAAAAAATCGCATCGTTTGAGACCGAATGAGACTCAAAGAGACCATTTGAGACTCTTTTCTATGGTATAGTAAAGCCAGAAAGGAGGTCCTTATGAAACAAGAAAAAAAGAGCTTTATTTTATACAACAGCTACGCCGATTCCTTCCGCCGCCTGTCCATGGAGGATCGGGGCGAGCTGATCACGGCGATCTTTGCCTACGTCGAAACCGGAGAGGAGCCTCTGTGGCTCTCCCCTGCCGTTTCTATGGCGTTTTCCTTTATCCGCTCCTCTCTGGATCGGGATCGGGAAGCCTACGAGGAGACCTGCCAAAAACGGGCAGAGAGCGGCAAAAAGGGAGGCAGACCCCGCAAGAGGAGCTTGGATGACTTTATCTTCTGACCCCTCAAAACCAACTGCTTTTTTCAAAATGCAAAAAAAGCTGATAATGATAATGACAATGATAATGATAATGACAATGATATAAGAAAAATAAAGAAAAAGAAACCCATTGGTTTCCTCTGTCGCTCCTCCCGTCGCCGATCAGAAAAAAGAAAAAATATTGTTTCGTTTCGACTTGACTTTCCGCAAAGTCGTGCTATAATGATGTTGAAATCTCTTTGATACGCGGGAGGTCCATACCATGACGGCTGTCAAGATCAAAAAAGAACTGAATATGACCGAGGGTCCCTTTCTCGGAAAGCTGCTCCGCTTTACCATCCCCGTGATTCTGACCGGTCTGCTTCAGACCTTCTATAACGCGGCGGATCTTGCCGTGGTGGGATCCTTCCGCGGCGAGCTGGCGCTGGCGGCGGTGGGAAGCACCTCCTCCCTGACCAACATGACCGTGAGTCTCTTTATGGGACTTTCCGTAGGCGCGGGGGTTGTGGTGGCGCACCAGATCGGAGCGGGGGAGACGAAACGGGTAAAAAAACCCTACATAGCTCGATTTTGTTAGCGGCAATTCTCGGTGTTCTCGTGGGAATCTTCGGCGTTTCCATGGCGGAGACTCTTCTGCGGCTCATCGATACTCCTGAAACGGTTCTGCCTTACGCTACGCTGTATCTTCGCATTATCTTTCTCGGTGTCCCCGCCAACATGGTCTACAACTATGCTGCCGCCATGGTACGCTCTACGGGAGACACCCAGCATCCGCTGCTGTTCCTATCGATCTCGGGTATGGTAAACGTCCTTCTGAATCTCCTTCTCGTGGTAGTCTTCGGCATGGGCGTGGAGGGCGTGGCAATCGCCACCATCGTCTCCCAATATCTCTCGGCGGTCATGATTCTCGTCTTTATGGCGCGAAGCCAAGGATACATCCGTTTTTCCCTCCGTCTGCTTTCTCTGGACGGCTCAAGCGTCCGTCGGGTCATGGCGATCGGTATTCCTTCGGGAATCCAGAGCTCCCTGTTTTCCCTTGCCAATACGATGATCCAATCCGCCGTGAACAGCTTCGGCGACGTGGCGGTAGCGAGCTACTCCGCGGCAGGAAATTTAGAGGGCTTCGTTTACGTTGCCATGAACTCGGTCTACCAGACGGCAATGACCTTTACCGGTCAGAACGTAGGCGCGAAAAAATATCAAAATCTCAAGCGGATTGCTCTGCTTTGTATTGCTGCTGCCACCATTGTGGGATTGCTGATGGGATGCGTAATCTTACTTTTTTCCGAATTTTTCGTCGGGCTTCACGCGCCGAATAACGCGGTGGTACTGGCATATGCCAAGGCTCGTCTTTCCTTGATCCTCCCTACCTATTTCCTCTGCGGGGTCATGGAGGTGCTGGCGGGGGTTTTGCGGGGCATGGGAAAATCCATGTTCACCATGATCAATTCTCTGGTGGGCGCCTGCGCCTTCCGTATCCTTTGGGTCAAGACCATCTTTTTCTTGGTTCCCAGAGATCTGTTCTGGATCTACCTGTCGTGGCCCATCAGCTGGGTGCTGGTCATCACAGCCAACCTGATCTGTCTGATCCTTTTTTACCGTCGACTCACCCATCCTACTAAACGACCTGTTTCGGAGGTACTATGAGCTATCCGTTTTCTTCTCCCGTCATCATTGACGTGACAGCGGCGCCCTACTTTGCCGACAACACGGGCAAGACCGACTGTACTGCCGCTCTGCGCCGCGCTCTTGACGATATTCTCGTCCGCGAGCGTGACGGCATTCGCAAGACCTACGACAAGCTGGAATCCATGCGCCGTCCCGACGGCGGCGAGGTTTATATCGGCTTTGAGAACAAGATCCGCCGCGGCAAGATCCGCGTGATCTGGCCCGAATTTACGCCCCCCGCCCGTATCCTGTATTTCCCCGCGGGCACGTATCTTGTCAGCGACACGGTGACCTATACCCTCACCGACCTCTACAACGTCTTCAACGAGGAGCCCTTCTACACCATGACCCGTGGGATCCATCTCATGGGGGAGGGCCGCGAGAGCACCGTGATCCGTCTGAAGGACAACGCCGAGGGCTTCGGCAAGGGCGAGAGAAAGCCTGTTCTCTCCTTTACCACCGACTCCCGCGCCATGGAGGTGGAACGGAGCAACGTATCCCAGCTGAACACCTGTGTGGATCTTTCCATCGACTGCGGCGCGGGCAACGAGGGCGCCGTGGGGCTTCGCTTTGTGGCGAACAACTCGGGACGGGTGGAGGATATGACCTTCCGCTCCTCGGGATCCGCTTGCGGCGTGGAGCTTGCCTGCTCCACCGAGGCTGTTCTTCGCAATATCGAGATCAACGGATTTGAGGAGGGCGTGTTCGCTCCCAATTCCTCTCTTTGCATCTTTGACGAGGTGCGCATGACGGAGATCGGAAAGACAGGACTTCGCTTCCTCGGCTCTACCCCGATCTTGCGCAAGGTGGTATGCGAGGGCGCGCCCTTGCTGGAATCCTCCGATGTGACCTCCGCCGCGCTGACCGAATGCGTAGGAGAGATTCTCCGAGGCGGGGAAAACGACAGAATCTACGAGATCGACAGAGCTTCCGTTACGAAAAACGGCGCGCCTCTGGCGACCCTTCCCTTTTCTCTCTCGGTTCCCGATTTCCCCGCCGACGATGGCGTTTTCAAGACCCCCATTGCCCACGTGGACGACTTCGGAGCCGTTGGCGACGGTGTCACCGACTCTACCGCCGCCATTCAAGCCGCCTTTTCCTCGGGCGCGCCTACGGTGGTCTTTGGCAACGGTCGGTATCTGGTAAACGGTACGGTCACCATTCCCGCAAGCGTGGAGCGGGTGGATTTTCTGTTCTGCGACATGGAGGCGGGAGAGCGCCTGATCTCCGGTGAGTGCGACTGTCTGTTCCGCATCGAGGGCGAGAGTGACCTTCCCCTGCGGATGTCCAATCTCTACACCTTCGAGCAGTTTTACGGATCGTTCCGTCTGATCTGCCACGCGAGCCGCCGCGCGCTGATTCTGCGGGATCTCCACACACAGGTTGCCGCCATGTATTTCAATACCGTTGAGGGCGGCAAGGTGCTTCTGGACAACTGCGTCTGTACCACGGGCTCTTATTCCATGAACACCTGTCTGATGCGGGAGGGCGTAGCGCCGATCTGGGCGGAAATGATTCCCTACGAGTTCCACGGGCAGAGCGTTCTTGCCTACAATCTCAATCCCGAGCGGGG
>JAZNDP010000072.1:0-22119 GCA_045588165.1 Eubacteriales bacterium
CTGCATCGGTTCCGTGCTCGGACCTCATCCGTTCCCCATGATGGTTCGTGATTTCCAGAGCGTGGTTGGTATTGAGGCAAGAGATCAGTTTATCGAGATGACGGGTCATCTGCCCAGCGCCATCGTTGCCTGTGTGGGCGGTGGATCCAATGCGGCGGGACTGTTCGCCGGCTTCTTGAATGATCCCGTGGACATTTACGGCGTTGAGCCTCTTGGCAGAGGTCCCAAGCTTGGTGATCATGCCGCAAGTCTGAAATACGGCACGGAGGGCATTATGCACGGCTTCAACAGCATTATGCTGAAGGATGAAAACGGCGATCCCGCTCCCGTGTATTCGGTTGCCAGCGGATTGGATTATCCTTCCTCGGGACCCGAGCATGCTTTCTTGCAGGAGATCGGACGAGTGAAATATGACGTGATCGACGACGAGGAGACCATTGACGCCTTCTTTAAGCTGTCGCGTCTGGAGGGAATTATTCCCGCCATCGAAAGCTCTCATGCGGTCGCCTTTGGTATGAAGCTGGCAAAGACCATGGACCACGGCTCGGTTCTGATCAATTTGTCGGGACGCGGCGACAAGGACATGGATTACGTGATCGAAAACTACGGCATTCGATAAAATTCATTGTAAAAAAGAGAAGCAATTCGACTTTTTTCTCGAATTGCTTCTCTTTTTTCATTACTGTGGGAAAATCAACAAAAAAGAATCGAAAAATGTAAAAAAAATTGATGTGGCAATTGCTTTTTTCTGTTGACTTTATCAGAAAAATATGTTATAATTATCATAGCAAATTTTATCGAAAAATATGAGCTTTTTGTGACCGGCGGAGCGAGTGGAAAAAACCACGATGGAAGCAAAAAGAAATATTGCCGACCGCCTGGGCAAACCTGCTTATGAATGGATAAGGGATAGGTTTGTCTTATTTTTATTTTTTGGAGGACGAAATGAAGAAAATCGGTATTATCATGGGAAGTGACAGCGACATGCCCGTTGTTCAGAAGGCAATTGACACGCTGAAGGAATTTGAGGTTCCGTTTGAGGTGCACGTATATTCCGCGCACAGAACGCCTGCGGAAGCCAAGGAGTTTTCCGCAAATGCAAGAGCCAACGGCTTTGGTGCCATCATTGCCGCGGCGGGAATGGCGGCGCATCTGGCAGGCGCGGTTGCAGCAAACACCACGTTGCCCGTCATTGGCATTCCCGTAAGCTCCAAGTATTTTGGCGGAATGGACGCGTTGCTGTCTACGGTACAAATGCCCTCCGGTATGCCCGTTGCTACCGTTGCTATTGACGGCGCTGCCAACGCGGCTTTGCTTGCCGTTCAGATTCTCGCGGTTGAGGATGCCTCCCTTGCCGCAAAGCTGGATGCAAAGCGGAAGTCGGGCGCGGCTTTGGTTCTGGAAAAGAACAAAAAGATCGAAGAACAATTTAATCAATAAATAAAGAAATCATAAAGGAGAAAGAACATGAAAAGCTTTAGCGAAAGTTACAAGGCAGCGGGCGTAGATATTACTGCCGGTTACAAAGCCGTTGAGCTGATGAAGGCTCATATTGCGCGTACAAAGAACGAGGGATGTCTTGATGACGTAGGAGGCTTTGGCGGTTGCTTTGGTCTTCCCATTGCAGGAATGGAGGAGCCCGTGTTGGTTTCCGGAACCGACGGATGCGGAACCAAGGTAAAGATGGCGATTTTGATGGACAAGCACGATACGATCGGTATTGATGCGGTGGCAATGTGTGTAAACGACATCATCTGTGTTGGCGCAAGGCCATTGTTCTTCCTTGACTATATTGCTTGCGGAAAGAATATTCCCGAGAAGATCGCCGCAATCGTTGGCGGTGTGGCAGAGGGCTGTGTTCAGTCGGGCGCCGCGCTGATCGGCGGAGAAACCGCGGAGCATCCCGGCATGATGCCTGTGGAGGAATACGATCTGGCGGGCTTTGCCGTTGGTATCGTGGATAGGAAAAAGATTCTGGATAACACGGCAATGAAGGCAGGAGACGTCATCATTGCGCTCCCCTCCAGCGGCGTTCATTCCAATGGATTTTCTCTGGTCAGAAGAGTATTCGATATTGATAACAATCCCGATTCTCTGTACACTCCTTGCGAGAAGCTGGGTGGGGCATCCATTGCCGAAACTCTCCTGACTCCTACCAGAATTTACGTAAAGCCCGTTCTGGCGCTTCTTGAAAAGGTGAACGTAAAGGGAATCAGCCATATTACAGGCGGAGGATTCTACGAGAATATTCCTCGTTCTATCCCTGACGGTCTCTCCGCAAAGATCGAGAAGGCGGCAGTGAAGGTGCTTCCCATCTTTGAGTTGATTGCCGAGACGGGCAATATCCCCGAGAGAGATATGTACAACACCTATAACATGGGAGTTGGTATGAGCATCGTCGTTCCTGCCGAGGAGGTAGATACGGCTCTTGCGGTTCTGAAGGCAAATGGAGAGGACGCATACGTCATCGGAGAAATCGTGGAATCCGATGAAGGCGTTATTTTCTGCTAATCCGTGGTTTCTGATAAGAAAGGAGTCGTAGCATGAAAAAGCAGAAAAAGGTTCGGGTCGCCGTGCTGGTTTCCGGAGGCGGAACCAATCTGCAGGCGATCATTGACGCGCAGAAGCAAGGCGTGATCAAGCACGCTGAGATTGCTCTGGTGATTTCTAATAATCTCGATGCATACGCGCTGACCCGTGCTCAGAACGCGGGTATCGATACGGCGATCGTATCCAGCAGGGAGTATGCGAAGCAAGAGGCGTTTGAGGAGAAGCTGATCGCAATTCTGGAGGAGAACGGAATTGAACTGATTGTTCTGGCAGGCTTTATGAGAATCCTGAGTCAGAGCTTTACTGCCAGATATCCCAGACGGATTCTGAACGTGCATCCTTCCTTGATTCCTTCCTTCTGCGGAAAAGGATTTTACGGCTTGAGGGTGCATGAGGCGGCGCTGTCTTATGGTGTGAAGGTGACGGGCGCGACAGTTCATTTCGTGAACGAGATTCCCGACGGTGGAGAGATTATCCTGCAAAAGAGTGTTTCCGTCAAAAAGGGAGAAACGCCCGAAAGCCTTCAGCAACGAGTGATGAGACAGGCGGAATGGATCATTCTGCCACGGGCGGTAGAGCTTGTTTCCAAGGAATTTTTAGCAAAGTGAAAGGAAAATCTGTCATGAATATTTACGAGATTGCCAACATGGGTGAAACCCTGAAGAATAATACCTATCCGGGACGCGGAATCGTGATCGGAAAATCCGCAGACGGCAAAAAAGCCGTAGTTGCATATTTCATCATGGGAAGAAGCGAGAACAGCAGAAACCGCATCTTTATCGAGAATGGAGATGACGTGGTGATCCACCCCTTTGACGTGTCCAAGGTAGAGGATCCCTCCCTGATTATCTATTCTCCAATCCGTAAGCTGAATGACCGTCTGATCGTGACCAACGGAGATCAGACCGATACCGTTTATGACGGACTGGTTGTGGGCAAGAGCTTTACGGAAGCGTTGAGAAGCCGTTGCTTTGAGCCAGACGCTCCTAACTGGACTCCCAGAATCAGCGGTGTGCTGACCTTTGCCGAAGGAGATTTCACATATCAGATGAGCATCCTCAAGAGCGGAGATGCAGAGGGTACCGTTTGCAACCGATATACCTTTGAGTACGCTCCCATCAACGGACTTGGACATTTTCTGCATACCTACAATTGCGACGGAAATCCCATTCCTACCTTTACAGGTGAGCCGGAGCGCGTAAGTATTCCCGATGATATCGACGGATTTACCGAGCTCCTTTGGAACAATCTCAATGAGAACAATAAGATCTCCCTTTACGTTCGCTTCATTGATCTGGCGAGCGGAAAGGTTGAGAACCGAATGATCAATAAACACGCGTGAGGTGCATAATGAAGGAATTTGAATTGAAATACGGCTGTAACCCCAACCAAAAGCCTGCAAAGCTTTTCATGGAAAACGGTAAGGAGCTGCCCATCGAGATCCTGTGCGGAAGACCCGGTTACATCAACTTCTTGGATGCCTTTAACAGCTGGCAGCTGGTGAAGGAGCTGAAGGAGGCAACGGGTATGCCTTGCGCTACCTCCTTCAAGCACGTAAGCCCCACCTCCGCCGCAGTTGGTCTGCCTTTGTCTGACGTACTGAAAAAGGCGTGCTTCGTGGACGATATTGAGGGTTTGGACGAGTCCCCCTTGGCTTGTGCCTACGCAAGAGCCAGAGGTACGGACAGAATGTCCTCCTTTGGTGACTGGATCGCCTTGAGCGACATTTGTGATAAGACGACGGCGCTGTTGATCAAGCGCGAGGTTTCCGACGGAATTATTGCCCCCGGTTACACGGATGAGGCGCTGGAGATTCTGAAGGGAAAGAGAAAGGGAAATTACAATATTGTTCAGATCGACGAGAATTATGTTCCCGATGCCACCGAGCGCAAGCAGGTATTCGGCATGACCTTTGAGCAGGGAAGAAATAATTTCGAGATCAACCGCGCGTTACTTGACAATATCGTAACCGATAATAAGGATCTGCCCGAGAGCGCCGCTCGCGATCTGATCATCGCATTGATTACCTTGAAGTACACCCAGTCCAATTCCGTATGCTATGCGTACGACGGACAGGCAATCGGTGTGGGGGCAGGACAGCAGTCCAGAATCCACTGTACTCGTCTGGCAGGTAATAAGGCGGATATCTGGCACCTGAGACAGCACCCCAAGGTGTTAGCGCTTCCTTTCTTGGAAACCTTGGGTCGTCCCGATCGTGACAATACCATTGACGTATATATCTCCGACGAGAGTGATGACGTATTGGCGGATGGTAAGTGGCAGAACTACTTTACCGAGAAGCCGGAGGCGCTGACCGCAGAGGAAAAGAAAGCCTACTTGAGTCAGATTACCGGTGTCGCACTGGGCAGTGACGCATTTTTCCCGTTTGGAGACAACATTGAGAGAGCGAAGAAGAGCGGTGTCAGCTATATTGCCGAGCCGGGCGGATCGATCCGTGACGATAACGTGATCGACGTTTGTAACCGCTATGGCATGGTGATGTGCTTTACCGGTATGCGTCTGTTCCACCATTGATCGAAAAGGAGAGACAAGCATGAAGATTATGGTTGTTGGCGGCGGTGGAAGAGAGCACGCCATTATAAAAAAGATCAAACAGAGCCCTCAGGTAGAGACGATCTACGTTCTTCCCGGTAACGCGGGTATGCGCGACGATGCGATCTGTGTCAATATCGGTGCGAAGGATCTGGATGGGATCGTTGCGTTTGCCAAGGAAAAGAAGATTGATTACGCCATCGTGGCTCCTGATGATCCTCTGGTGCTCGGCGCTGTAGATCGTTTGAACGAGATCGGCATTCCTTGCTTCGGACCTTGCGCGAATGCCGCGATTATCGAGGGAAGCAAAATCTTTTCCAAGAATTTGATGAAAAAGTATCATATCCCTACGGCGGCGTATGAGGTCTTTACCGAAATGGAGCCCGCGGTGGAATATGTTAAGACCGCATCTCTCCCCACGGTGATCAAGGCGGATGGATTGGCGCTGGGTAAGGGTGTTGTTATTGCAACAACCCTTGAGGAGGCGACCGAAGCAATCCGCTCCATGATGGAGGATCGCCAGTTTGGTGACAGCGGAAGCCGTGTGGTGATTGAGGAGTTTTTGACCGGTCCCGAGGTGTCTGTATTGGCATTTACCGATGGAAAAACCGTCAAGCCCATGATCTCCTCGATGGACCACAAGAGAGCGCTGGACGGAGATCAGGGACTGAATACGGGCGGCATGGGAACCATTGCCCCCAACCCCTATTATACTGAGGACATAGCAGAGTTTTGTATGAAGGAGATTTTCCTTCCTACCATTGAGGCTATGAATGCGGAGGGAAGAACCTTTAAGGGCTGTTTGTACTTTGGATTGATGCTGACGCCAAACGGACCCAAGGTGATTGAATATAACTGCCGTTTCGGAGATCCCGAGACCCAGGTGGTGCTTCCTCTTCTGGAAAGTGATCTGCTGACCATTATGATGGCTTGTACCAACGGAACCTTGGCAGAGACCGAGGTCAAATTCTCGGAGCAGGCGGCATGCTGTGTGATTATGGCGTCGGGCGGTTATCCCAAGGCATATCAAAACGGATTTGCCATTACGACAGATGCGGGTATGAGTGCGGATATTTACTTTGCGGGAGCGAAGGAAGCGGAAGGACAACTGGTGACAGCAGGCGGCAGAGTGCTTGGTGTAACAGCCGTTGCCAAGACACTGACCGACGCGATCGATGTTGCCTATGAGAACGTAAAAAAGGTTCATTTCGACCAGGCGCATTATCGGACTGATATTGGCCAGAGAGCGCTGGCGGCATCCAAATAAGACAACTTGAGGAGTTAATATGGTTTATAGAGTTTATGTTGAAAAGAAGAAGGAGCTTGCTAACGAGGCGAGAAATCTTTTCAATGAGATCAAAAATCTTTTGTTTATCGACAGTCTGGAAGACCTGCGCATGATGAACAGATACGATGTGGAGAACATCGAAAAGGATCTCTTTTATTATGCGGTGAATACCGTATTTTCCGAGCCCCAGCTTGATATCGTTACCTATGCGCTTCCCGAGGATAACGCTACCGTTTTTGCGGTAGAATATCTGCCCGGACAGTTTGATCAGCGTGCCGATTCTGCCGCTCAGTGTATTCAGCTCTTCTCTCAGGGTGAGAGACCGACGGTCAGAACCGCGCGTGTCTACCTGCTTTACGGTAATTTGAGTGAAGAACAGCTTACCGCAATCAAGAAGCATGTAATTAACCCCGTGGAGAGCCGTGAGGCATCTCTTGCGACGGTGGATACCTTGAAGGTATCTTACGAAATTCCCACGACGGTACAGACCCTTACGGGCTTTACCTCCTTGGAGGATGACGGACTTGCCGAGTTCATCAAGAATTACGGACTTGCAATGGATCTGGACGATATCCGCTTCTGCCGCGATTATTTCCGTAGCGAGAAGAAGGATCCGACCATTACCGAGATTCGTATGATCGATACCTATTGGTCCGATCATTGCCGTCACACTACCTTCCTTACCACTATTGATAACGTATCCTTCGAGGACGAAAGACTGGAGAAGGCGTACGAGGAGTATTTGTCAACCCGCGCACAGCTTGGCAGAACCAAGCCCGTCAATCTGATGGACGTAGCAACCCTTGCGGTTAGATATTTGAAGGCGGAGGGAATGCTTCCTCATCTGGATGAGTCGGAGGAGATCAACGCGTGTACCGTAAAAATCAAGGTAGATGTGGATGGCGAGCGTCAGGATTGGCTCTTGCTCTTTAAGAACGAAACCCATAACCATCCTACCGAGATCGAGCCCTTTGGCGGCGCGGCTACCTGTATCGGCGGAGCAATCCGTGACCCCCTGTCGGGACGCTCCTATGTTTACGCGGCTATGCGTATCACCGGTGCTTCCGATCCCAGAAAGGCAGTTTCCGAGACCATGTCCGGTAAGCTTCCCCAGAGAAAGCTCGTTACCACAGCGGCGGCAGGATATTCCTCCTACGGTAACCAGATCGGTCTCGCAACCGGACAGGTTGAGGAGATCTATCACGACGGATACGTTGCAAAGCACATGGAATTGGGCGCGGTCATCGCCGCCGCTCCCGCCAAGAACGTGCGTCGTGAGGTTCCCGAGGACGGAGATGTTGTCATTCTGCTTGGCGGTAGAACCGGACGCGACGGCTGCGGAGGTGCTACCGGATCTTCCAAATCTCACACGCTTCAGTCTCTGGAGACCTGCGGCGCGGAGGTTCAGAAGGGAAATGCCCCCGAGGAAAGAAAGCTTCAAAGATTGTTCCGCAATCCCGAGGCTTCCTTGATGATCAAGCGTTGTAACGACTTCGGCGCGGGCGGAGTTTCCGTTGCTATCGGTGAGCTTGCCGACGGACTGGAGATCGACCTGAACGCTGTTCCCAAAAAGTATGATGGCCTTGACGGAACTGAGCTTGCTATCAGTGAGTCTCAGGAGAGAATGGCTGTTGTTGTAGAAGCCAAGGACGTAGAGCGCTTTGTTGCTCTTGCGGGTAAAGAAAATCTGGAAGCAACGATTGTTGCCCGCGTAACCGCCGCTCCCCGTCTTGTGATGCATTGGAACGGTGAGAAGATCGTGGATCTGTCCCGTGAGTTCCTGAACTCCAACGGAGCGGAAAAGCACATTGATATCGTTGCCGCCGCTCCCAAGACCTTTGAGAGACGGGCGGAGGGAAGCTTTGTTGAGATGATCGAGGCTCTTCCCAAGGATCTGAATATCTGCTCCAGAAGAGGACTTTCCGAGCGCTTTGACTCCACCATTGGCGCAGGTAGCGTTACCATGCCCTTTGGAGGAAAACACCAGAGCACGCCCACACAGGTCATGGTCAATAAGATCTCCGTTGAGGCGGCAGATACCAATACCTGTTCCTTTATGGCATGGGGATACAATCCCTTTATCTCCGAAAAGAGCCCCTATCATGGCGCATATCTGGCAGTTGTGGAGTCGGTTTCCAAGCTGATTGCGGGCGGTGCCGAATATCGCGACGTATATCTGACCTTCCAGGAGTATTTCGAGAAGCCCGGTAATGATCCCAAGCGTTGGGGTAAGCCTCTGTCCGCGCTCCTAGGTGCCTTTATGGCGCAGAAAGAGCTGGGTATCGGTTCCATCGGCGGAAAGGACTCTATGAGCGGAAGCTTTGAGAATATCGATGTTCCTCCCACGCTGGTTTCCTTTGCGGTAACAACAGGAAAGACGGGACACGTGATTACGCAGGAATTCAAATCTGCGGGACACAACGTATATTTGCTCAAGCCCGAGTACACCGAGGACGGACTGCCCACGGCAGATTCTCTCAAGAAGCTCTATCGGGTCGTCTACGATCTGGTACAGAGTAAGAAGCTGGTAGCGGCATATACGCCTACCTACGGCGGTGTTGCCGAGGCTGTGATGAAGATGTGCTTTGGTAACGCGATCGGCTTCAAGTTTGCGGATGGTGTATCCATGGATGAGATCTTTGGATATAATTACGGCTCCTTTGTAATCGAAGTGGTCGAGGGCTGCGTGCTGGATGGAATTCTGCTGGGTAAGACACAGGCAGAGTATCAGCTGGTGTGCGGTCAGGATTCTGTGGATCTTGCCGAGCTGTATCGCTCCTACGAGGATACGCTGGAGGGTGTATATTCTACCCATGCGGCTGAATCCGATAAGGACATTCCCGTCTTCTCCTATGAGAAGAAGAGTGTTGCGAAGCCCGCAATTCTTTGCAAGAAGCCGAAGGTGTTGATTCCCGTATTCCCCGGAACCAACTGTGAGTACGATTCCCAGAAGGCTTTCCTGAGAGCGGGCGCTGATACGGAGATCTTCGTCATCAACAACTTGTCTTCTGCAGGTATTACCGAGTCGGTAAATGCATTTGCGAAGAAGGCGCACGAAGCCCAGATGATTTTCATTCCCGGAGGATTCTCCGGTGGCGACGAGCCCGATGGATCCGGTAAGTTTATTACCGCATTCTTCCGCAATGGGGCCATTAAGGAAGAGGTTAACCAGCTTCTGAAGGTGAGAAAGGGTCTGATGGCAGGTATCTGTAACGGATTCCAGGCAATCATCAAGCTGGGTCTGGTTCCATACGGTGAGATCATTGATACCGATGAGAACTGTCCTACGCTGACCTTCAACTCCATTGGACGACACCAGTCGAGAATCGTTCAGACCAGAATCGCCTCCAATATGTCTCCTTGGCTTGCCAAGACCCAAGTGGGCGAGATCTATTCTGTACCGATCTCTCACGGTGAAGGACGCTTCCTTGCCTCCGATGAGTTGATTCTGGAGCTGGCAAAGAACGGTCAGATCGCAACTCAGTACGTTGATCTTTCCGGAAAGCCTACCTCCGATATTCTATACAATCCCAACAATTCTTGCTTTGCCGTAGAGGGAATTACCTCTCCCGACGGATTGGTATTTGGTAAGATGGGACACTCCGAGAGAATCGGAGACGGTCTGTATCAGAATGTTCCCGGTAATTACGACAGTAAGATCTTTGAGGCAGCTGTTGAATATTTCAACTAATCAAACAAAAATATCCGGTCTGCAACCGCAGACCGGATATTTTTTATGATTGATCTTTTTTTAGGGATTTACGGGAACCGTCTGGATACTGAATAACGGTATTGTCCAGCATCGCGCCAAAGGAAAGACGGATTTCATTGACATATTCCTGGCGGAGAGCTTGTTGTTCGGCACGCTCTTCTTCTGTAAGATCCCGTTCCTTGGAGGCTCTCGCAAGCTCGTTGATTCGATTCAGCTTTTCTTTTTCCATAAGGACACCTTATGTTCGCAGATTGATGCCCAGCTGCTTGTCCAGAGCACCCAGGATCTTTGCGCTTACCTTTTCTGCCTCTTCAACCGTCAGCGTTCTGTCCGGAGCGCGGAGAGTGACTCGGATGGAAATCGATTTTTTGTTCTCCCCAACCTGAGGACCGCGATAGATATCGAACAGCGTAATTGCCTCCACAAGCTTACCGCCTGCTTTGCGCATCTCCGCCTCGATTGTTCCAAACTCAAGGGATTCCTCACAAACAAAGGAGAAGTCACGGGTCGTAGCGGGGAATTTGGGCAGAGGTGTGTATACCTTTTCGGAAATCATCAGATCAAAGATTCCGTCAAAATCAAGTTCTGCGGCATAAATTGCCGTGTCAACGCCGTAGTTTTGCGCTACAAGAGGATGGACCTGTCCCAAGACACCCAGCAGCTTATTGCCCGCATAAATCTGCGCACAGCGTCCGGGATGATAAGAGGGATTGGAATCCAGAGAACGGTAGGTTACGTTTTGAATGGATGCCATTTTCAGAATATTCTCGCAAACACCCTTTACGGTGAAGAAATCGCAATCTCCGTACATTCCAACGGACAGCGTCTTGTTTTCGTTGGGAAGCGTGTCTTCTCCCGTGGGAATGTAGACGGTCGCAACCTCATAAAGACGAACGTTCTCGTTATTAAAGTTGTAGTTACGGGTGATGATCTCCAGCATAGAAGGCAGAGAAGTGGTTCTCATGACACTAGTGTCCTCACCCAAGGGATTGGAGATTACAACGGATTTGCGCTGTGCGCTGTCTGCGGGCAAACGGATCTTGTCGTAATATTTAGGACTGATGAAGGAGAATGTCTGAATCTGGTTCAGACCCATGCCACACATAGCGCTCTCTACGTCAACCTCAAACTTCTGCTTCTTGGTTCGGCCGCCCTGGGTGGTTTCTGCCTTGATCTTGCTGGATTGGATTTTGTTATATCCGTAAATACGGGCAATTTCCTCCGCGATATCATTCATGCAAGCCAGATCGGCGCGGAAGGTGGGGGGAGTCAGCTTGTTGCCCTCAACTGTAACCTCAAGGGTGGTGAGGATCTTCTTCATTTCCTCCTCGGAGATATTGGTGCCAAGGAAGCGATTAATAACATCCGCATCAAAATCCAAAGCGGGGGATTCTTTTTTGGTGGGATATACGTCGATCAGCTCGTTGACAACCTCACCCGCGCCAAGCAGCTCAATCAGCTCACAAGCGCGCTCCAGACCGCCAAAGCAGTTTTCGGGATCCAAGCCCTTTTCGTAGCGAGCGGAGCTTTCGGTGCGCATGCCGTTTGCCTTTGCGGTAACACGGACCGATGCGCCATTGAAGCACGCGGACTCAAATACAACGGTCGTGGTGTCATCCTTGATCTCACTATTGGCTCCACCCATCACTCCTGCCAGGGCAACGGCACGGTCCTTATCAGAGATGACCAACATGTCGGAGTTGAGAACGTGATCCTGATCGTCCAAGGACTTGAAGCACTCGCCGTCTGCGGCGCGACGGACTACGATAGAAGAGCCGTTGAGGCAGGTATAGTCGAATGCGTGCATGGGCTGACCGTATTCCAGCATGACGTAGTTGGTGATATCAACGATATTGTTAATGGGACGAACGCCGCTTGCGCGAAGTCTCATGCGAAGCCAAAGCGGAGAAGGCTCAATTTTCACGTTCTTGACCACTCTTGCCATGTATCGATAGCAGAGATCGGGCGCGTCAATCTGCACGGAAAGATAATTCTTAACGGAGTCGCCGTCGTTTGCACATTTTACAACGGGCGTGTGAGGGCGGAAAGGACGGTCAAAGGAAACGGCGGTTTCTCTTGCGAGACCGAGAACCGAGAGACAGTCGGGGCGGTTCGAGGTGATCTCAAACTCAACAACCGTGTCACGGAGCATCAGCGCATCGCGAATATCGTTTCCAATCTGATCGGCATAGCTTTCGTCCAGAATCAAAATACCATTGGGTTCCTTGCCGGGCATATCGTGCTCGGTCAGAGAAAGCTCACCCATGGAGCAAAGCATACCGTGGGACTCAACACCGCGAAGCTTTCCGGATTTTATCACAACGTTACCGGGGAGCTTTGCTACGGGAATTGCCGCGGGAACGATCGCACCCTCGAATACGTTTTGCGCACCGGTAACGATCTGCACGGTTTTACCGTTGCCAATATCTACCTGACAGATCTGAAGGTGATCACTGTTTTCATGAGGCGTAATTTTTACAATTCTGGCAACGACAACGTTTTCGATATCTTCCGCCAGTTCCTCAAAGCATTCGACCTTTGAACCGGTATCGGTCATGCGGTCGCAGTAATCTTTCGTGGCAATATCTTGGACGTCAACGAAATCAGACAGCCAATTTCTTGATAAATTCATTGTTTTAACTCCTATACTATATTAAAAAGATAATTGTCCTCTTGTTTTCTGCTTACTACAGCTCTTTAAAATTGATTCAGAAAACGAACGTCGTTCTCGTAAAGCAGACGCATATCGTCAATTCCGTACTGCTTCATAGCGATACGCTCGATACCCATACCGAAGGCAAAGCCGCTGTATTCGTTGGGATCAATTCCGCAGTTGGAAAGCACAAAGGGGTGAACCATTCCCGCACCAAGGATCTCGATCCAACCTTCGTTCTTACATAGACGGCAACCCTTTCCGCCGCAGACAAAGCAAGATACGTCAACCTCGGCAGAGGGCTCGGTGAAGGGGAAGTGGTGGGGACGGAATCGGAGACGGGTGTCGCTTCCAAAGAGCGTTTGAGCAAAGGTCTCAAGCATCCCCTTCAGGTCACCCATGGTAATGCCCTTGTCCACTACCAGACCCTCGATCTGATGAAACAGAGGAGAGTGGGTAGCATCTACCGCGTCGGAACGGTAAACGCGACCGGGAGAAATGACACGAATCGGAGGCTTCTGCTTCTCCATTGTACGAACCTGTACGGGAGAGGTCTGAGAGCGAAGCAAAATGTTGTTTGTGATATAGAACGTATCCTGCGTATCGCGTGCGGGGTGATTTTCTGGAATGTTCAGCGCCTGGAAGTTATAGTAATCATACTCTACCTCGGGACCCTCCGCAATGGAAAAGCCCATTCCGATAAAGATGTCCTCAATGGTTCTTTGAACCTGTGTCAGAGGATGTATGTGACCCATACGCTGTGCGGCTGCGGGAAGCGTTACGTCAATTTTTTCATTTTTCAGTTGTTGTTCCAGCTTCTTTTGCTTTTCGGCAACTGCCTTTTCCGACAGCGCAGCTTCAATTGCAGCGCGAACCTCGTTCGCCATCTGACCGACAATCGGTCTCTCCTCTGCGGTAAGCGCTCCCATGCCGCGCAAAACGGAGGTCAGCTCTCCTTTTTTGCCCAGATACTGAATGCGGATCTGTTCCAGATCGGCATTGTCCTGACCGATTGCGGAAAGCGCATTTTCTCTGATACGTTGCAATGTTTCCTTCATTTTGTTTCCTTCCTTTTTATATAGAAAAAATTTTTAATAATAAAAAATCCCCGTCCTAAACTATAGGACGGGGAATATACTCCGCGGTACCACCTAATTTTTGACCCTAACGGTCAACACCTTTCGTGACAGGATAACGGCTGTCAAACCGATTTCTGCTACTGATCCGATTCACAGAAACTGCTCCAAAGGGAAATGCGCCTTTCCGTTCGTATCCGCTTTCAGCCGATGGCGGACTCTCTGTGCCGAAGATAGGAAATTTGCCAACTTTATCATCGCATTTACACTACCAAACAGTATATCATATTTTGTTTGATTTTTCAAGTCATTTTGAAAAATATTTTCAATTAAAATCAGCAAGGGACTGTTGCAACGGTGCAACAGTCCCTGATTTCAATTATTTTCCTCTGCGGGAATGTAATCCTCGTAATTCTTCAGTTTCAGCTTGGCAAAGTTAGGCGCTCCGTAGTAGTCAAAGGAATACTTGGAGATTTCCTTACTTGTCAGCGTGGCATTCTGATTAAAGACGATCGGGATAACGGGCATATCTCTTACCAGAATTTCTTCTGCCTCGTGAAGGAGCTTTGCGCGATCCTTTGCATTGGTGGTCGCAAATGCCGCCTCGATCTTCTCGTTGTATTCCGCGCAATTATAGCCGGAAATGTGAGTAGCGATGACTCCGTCAACGGTTGCGAATCCGGTATAAGCCTTGGCATAAGGAGCAAGAACCGAGAATGCAGAAGCGCTCTTTGCCACAGAATCGATTGCCGCCACCTCAAACTGCTTGTTGTAATAAGCCTTGATGAATGCGTCATCCTTAACCGCATTCAGGGTGATCGCGCCGTTTTCCGCTGTATCCTTTGCGGGATTATCCACAACGTCGATCGCTTTGATCTCTACACGGAAGCCGAGGGAGCTCCATGCCTGCTGAACGCATTTTGCAATTTCCATATGAACTTCGTCATAAGCGGGAACGGAAATGGCAAACATATATTTGGATGCGTCAACATCTGCTTTTTTCAGCAGATCCTGCGCCGCCGTGACGTCGGGCTTTGCGGAAATCAATTCGCCGCCCTCCTCGCGGAACAGATCCTTTTTCTTATCCTTATCAAAGACACCGTAGGGAACGACACCGGAAGCCGCTTTTGCAAATACAACCTTGCTTACGATTTCTTCCCGGTTGATGACCTTGGAAAGTGCCTGACGAACGTCTGCTTTCGCAAAGATCTTTTCGCCCTCACCTCCGTCAGTACGCTGAATGACAGCATCCTGATTGAATACGTACATATGGGTGCTGAGCGCGTCGGTAATCTCTGCTTCGTCCTTCCATGCCGCACGAACGGAAAGAGGAATATCACCAACGAAGAAGAGAGAGCCATCCGCATATGCCTGCATAATCTGCTCGGCGGTTTTGGTGTAATCCACGATCAGACGGTAGGGAGTAACCGATTTATCCAGCTCATCCTCCGCCACGTTTCTGTAATAGTAAACGTTTCTCTCCAGAACCAATCCCTTATTGGAGCCCTCAAAGGAAACACTCTTCAGCTTGAAGGGACCGCTGGTAATCATAATCGTAGGACTCTTCGCCCAGTCCATAGGATCACTGGTTTTCTCCAGAATATCCTCACGCAAGGGAGACAGGGCAGGGCTTGTCAGATTGAGCAAAAACTGATCGTAGTCGATTTTTCCGTTGAACTCAATCTCTACCTCAAAGGTGCTGGGAGCGGAAATACCAACCTCGTCAATGGAACAGTTACTTTCCTTTGCGGCTCTGGCATTTTTGACATCGTACAGCAAGCACGCAGCCTCAAAAGAGTTGGTGTTGTCCAACAGACGGCGCCAAGCGCAGACTACATCCTCTGCGGTAACCGCTTTTCCGTCGGACCAGTAGGTTTCCTTCAGAGTGATGGTCATTTTGTATTCGTTATCTTTTTCGTTCTCGATGATCTTATAATCCTTTGCCAAGGATTTCGCTACTTTTCCGTTTTCCTTCAAAACGAACAGATTGTCAAACATCAGGCTGACAACCTTTAGCGCAGATTCATTTTCAAATGCGTAAGCAGGATCAAAGTTGTAGATCGCATCGGGTAAGTACATCGAGACATAAGCACCCTTATCGTTTTCGTCCTTTTCCTTTGCGCAGCCTGCAAAAGCAGTTAAAATCATAATCAAGCACAAGCAAAGTGAAATGATTTTTTTCATGGGTTGGAATACCTCCTAAGGATTTGAAACTTACATTGGTAAAACAAGATTTACTCATGCTATTATACCATTTTTTTTCTTCAAAATCAATCGTATTCAGGCAAACATTTTTACTTTTGGTGATGTGCACAACTCCTTCCTTTTTTTGTTGTGCATTTTAACCTGTAGGTTGAAATAATATAAAACAAATAGGGAGAAATTTACAAATGCGAGATTACATTTTTACCGATCTGGCTTGTGAGAAGGAATCAAACGGCGGGGACATCACTCGTCTTGGGGAAAATATTTTGATGAAAAAGTCGGACAAGGTAGATTCCGACGGTGAGAATGTTGCGTTTTTTACTCCTAAAATATGGGATCTGTCTTGTCAAGAATTTGATGTGTTAAGTAAAGGGATCGCAAGGGAGTTGTGTGGAATGATGAACAGGGTAAATACGGACGCGGGGAGTCGTTCGGTTCTTGTGGCGGGACTTGGAAATGGGGATTTGACTCCCGATTCGCTGGGACCGGAAACCGTGAAAAGAATTACCGTTACGCGTCACTTGTTTTCCGATGAGCGTAAATCCTTGAGAAGCAGAGCTTTTTGTCGGGTTTCGGCAATCATACCGGGTGTTTTGGCAAATACGGGAATTGAAACGGTTGAGCTATTAAAGGGGGCGGTTTCTCGTGTGCGCCCCGACGTGGTTCTTGCCATAGATTCTCTCGCGGCGAGAAGTCCGAAGCGATTGGCGGCGACGGTGCAGCTGTCAGATCTCGGAATTGCTCCCGGTTCGGGAATCGGAAATCATCGGAAATCCATTACTGCGGAGACGCTTGGCGTTCCGGTAATTGCCATCGGAGTTCCTGTTGTGATTCACTCCACTACGTTGGTTCGGGATGCTTTGGAACAGAATGGTTTTTTTGGAGAGAACGCCAATACGGACTTTTTTAGAGAGCTTAGCGGTTTTTTTGTCACGCCAAAGGAAACCGATCTGCTCATCAAAAGCGCCGCGGTTTTACTTGCCGATGGAATTGACCGTGCTTGTACCGTCGGACAAGAATAAATTTTTCTTTCTTGCATATGTTGTATTGAAGCAGCAAAACGAATGCTAAAGGGGAGAAAAATTATGATAAGAAAAGCAAAGGAATTACCACCCGCAAAAGAGATTCCCTTGTTGGAAACCATTCGGATGGAAAAAATCAGATTTGAGTTTTTGCAGAAAAAACGGATAAAACGATGGTATAGGTTATATCGAATTACCTTTTGTTTGGCAGTCTTTCTGTGTATTGCCTTAATATTGTCGGAAATCGGTTTGGGTTGGATTCATCTTTCGGATTTTGGGAGCGGTTCCAATAAACCCGCAAATCCGAAGCCATCGGAAAAACTGGAAGGGATTTTGTTGCCGACCTACAAGGATCAGACAGACAGCACTCCCTCCGCTCCATCCAATCCGACTCCGCCGTCGCATGAGGGGGACAAACCTCTGACGAAGGACACGCTTTATGCCTATGATTATTCCTTGGTTCCCGAAGGAGAAATTCCAATCATTCCCATGGATCTCTCTCTCTCATCTTACGGAACAAGGTACATACACAACGATACCGGATACACGCCGGATACCGATGCATTGCTAAAACGTGATTTTGGGCATAAGGATTCCTTGGAATATTTAAGTGCTTCCGCCTGTCCCACCGTCCTGATCGTGCATACACACGGGACGGAAGCATATTCAGAAAACGGAGCGATTTCCTACGCCGAAGGAGAAGAGGATTTTACGAGAACCGCCGACCGTAGTAAGAACGTAGTGTCGGTCGGCGCCGTGATGGCGGAGTACCTCAATAAACAAGGTGTTTCTACCGTTCACTGTACGGTTTTGCACGATCAAGTGCAATATAAGGATTCTTACGCAAGGGCAGAGCAGACCATTCGAAACTATCTGGAAAAGTACCCCACCATTCGCTTGGTGATAGATGTGCATCGGGATTCCATCGTGAAATCCACGGGAGAGACGGTTCGACCCGTTACCTTGATTGAGGGACAGGCAGCGGCACAGCTGATGTGTATCGTCGGAAGTGACTGGGGAGGGGATCATAATCCTCGCTGGAGCGGAAATCTGGCATTGGCTTTGCAAGTTCGGGAAAAATTGAATTTGCAGTATGAAAATTTATGCAGACCCGTTTATCTGCGTTCGTCCACGTATAATCAAGAATTGGCGCCGTATTCCTTGCTGATTGAGGTTGGATCTGCAGGAAACAGTCTGGAAGAAGCGCACAGAGCTGCCCTTGCTTTGGCTCAAGTTTTAACAGAGTATGTCCCAAAGCTATGAAAATTTCAAAAACGGAAAATAATTTTCAAAAACCCCTTTACAAATTGGAAAACTTGTGATATAATTATTCCATAAATGGAATGGGGGCGCGAGATGGACTATATTGATCGAATCAAAAAAATCAAAAGCGAAAAAAAGATTACCAATGATCGACTGGCAGAGCTGACCGGTATTCCGTTGGGAACACTCAGTAAAATTTTGGCGGGGATCAGCGATTCCCCCAAGCTTGTCAACATGATTTCCATTGCCAACGCATTGGATTGCTCCTTGGACTATATAGTCAATGGCATTCCGGAAAATAACCACAACTATACCCTGAGCGCCGAAGAAATTGAAATGATTGAGGACTATCGCGCATTGGACCGCTTCGGTCAGGAAATCACTCGTATGGTGATTGCCAAGGAAGGGGAGCGGGTACAGTCCACGGTAACATCCGAGGTCCTTCTTCGTCATGCCGCAACCGAGAAGAAGTCGGCAACCCAAAAGGAACGGGCAACGATTCTGCCTCCCGTATCTTCCGTATCGAGAAGCTCCGGATTTGGCAAGAGATCCATGCTGCTGTATGATCTTCCCGTTTCGGCAGGTCCCGGTGTTTACTTGGATGATTCCTGCGCGGACGAGATTCACGTTCCCGACAACGAAAAAACACAGCTGGCGGATTTTGCTTTGCGAATCAGCGGAAACAGCATGGAGCCAAAATATCACGACGGAGACATTCTTTTGGTGCAAGATACCGATTCCGTTGAGGTCGGAGAGCTTGGAATCTTCATTCTGGACGGAAACGGGTATTTCAAGAAATACGGCGGAGATTGCTTGATTTCCTTGAATCCCGAATACGGAGAGATCCTTTTGAAGGAATACGCCGAGGCGGTTTGCTGCGGACGCGTGATCGGACGCTTGAAAAAGAAATAAAACTAAAATCCCTTGTTTTCAAAACAAGGGATTTTTTTGCGGTATTTGGAGAAAATAACGGTATCTGAAAGAGATGGAGGAAGGGAATGAAGGTCATAGAAGCCATCAGCGATACCAATATAGGCGGGGCGGGAGTTCTTTTGGTTACTCGGCTTAAGAACTCGGATCGATCCAAGCTTCATACAACCGTTTTAATTCCAAAAAACAGCGCGCTGAAGGAACGATTGGAGGCAATTTGTATTCCTACGATTGAAATTGACGGATGTGCGGATCGCTCGCTTGATTTTTCCGCCATTAAAAAATACTATTCGGTTTTTCGTAAGCATCGTCCCGATCTTGTCAATTGCCACGGGTGCTTTTCTGCCCGTATTGCCGCAAAACTTTGCGGAGTTCCTTGCTTGATTTATACAAGACATTGCGCATATCCTCCTAAAAGATGGCAAACCACAAAAATCGGACGGCGATTCATTGGAAAGGTTCAGCACATGTTTTGTGATCATATCATCGCCGTTGCCGAGGCGGCAAAGCAGAATTTGGTTGACGTAGGTGTTTCCCCCGAGCGAATAGAGGTAATTATCAACGGAGTGGAGGGGTTGAGAAAAACCGATAGGGAAGAGCGGAATGCTTTGATGAGAGCGCTTGGATTTCCTCTTGATTCCTTTGTTGTGGGGATCTGCGCGCGACTGGAGCCCTGCAAGGGGCATATCGATCTGCTACGGGCGGCTGAAATCTTACTGCAAAGCTTCCGCCAATACCGTTTTCTTATCGTTGGAGATGGAAGTCAGAGGAAGATGCTGGAAGAGTACTGTCGAAAGCAAGGCTTATCCGAATACGTTCGGTTCGTTGGATTTTGCGAGGACGTTTCCCCGTATGTCAATCTGTTTCGTGTTCAGGTAAATTGTTCCGTGGGAACCGAGACGTCGTCCTTGGCGCTATCGGAGGGAATGAGTTTGGGTATTCCTTCGGTTGCCAGTGATTTTGGGGGGAATCCGCACATGATCATGAACGGTGAAAACGGCTTGATCTATCCCGCGGCTCAACCGCGGATTCTTGCGGATAAAATTCAAAGGATTTTTTCTGATGAGATCCTATATCAAAGGCTGTCGGATGGTGCTTACCGACGGTACACGAATGAATTTAGGGCAAAAATAATGACAAAAAAGACCGAGGATTTTTATCTTTCAAGGTTATTTTGAGCTGTTTTTTATCCCTTTAACTCACTGATGATCTGATTCAATTCCTCACAGGTGTGCAGAACTTGAAACAGCAATTTCCGCAGAGCAAGGGTCAATTTTTGAAGGGATACGGAATCCGAAGAGGAAAGAATCTGCTCGGTATGGGAAGAAAATTGACTGATGCTATCTTGAAGCGATAGATAGTGAAGCAGCGCACGATTGCAGACATCAATGATATTCTGGGAATAAAAACGGTCGGCAGAGAGCGAGACGTCGGTCAATTGCATGATCTGTCGGTCGGTTTTCTTCATAATGTCCTTCATTTTGACGGAAAATTGAAAATATTTGATGGAGATTTCTTTTTTATCCACCGACGAAGAAGAAAAGAAGTGATCCGCTCGGGTTAGATTGATCAGCGCGCCATACTCACGGGCGGCAGGGTCGATCATAGAAAGCAAATCCACCGTATCGGATAAAATTGACTGTATTCGGACGGAATATGATATTGTTTCCTTCATAAAAATGTAAAAAGTCCTTTCTTATACTCAAAAAAGGGAGTCGATGCCTCGACTCCCATTTTTGTCAGCGAATATCTACGGTAACGTCTTTGCCGTCGGTAGATGCCGCCGCTCTCATTACGGTGCGGATTGCCTTTGCGATTTTACCGTTTTTACCGATTACCATTCCCATATCGGATTCAGCAACGCTGAGAACCAGCGTAACCTTATTTCCGTTGGAGCTCTCGGCAACCGAAACGGAATCGGGATGGTCAACGATCGCTTTGGCAATATCACACAAGATTTCTTTCAAATCGGTCATGTGAAGTCACCGGTGCGAATCAGTCAACAATGTTGGACTTCTTCAGCAGAGCCTTAACGGTGTCGGTGGGCTGAGCGCCGTTAGCAATCCACTTCTTTGCCTTTTCAGCATCGATCTTCAGCTCATCGCTGCGGGGATTGAAGAAACCGATCTCCTCGATGAAACGACCGTCTCTGGGAGAGCGGCTGTCTGCGATGATTACACGGTAAGTAGGAGCCTTCTTGGCGCCCATTCTTCTCAATCTCATTTTTACTGCCATTTTTTGTTTCCTCCAAAAATAAATAATAATGATTTGTATAAAAATCCGTACTTAATTAAAACGGAATTTTCATCTTGCGGCCAAAGCGGGAAAGTTGCTTTGGATTGGAAAACTGCTTCATGAGCTTTCTTGTCTGATCAAATTGCTTGAGCAGCTTGTTGACCTCTTCCACGGTCGTACCGCTTCCTGCGGCAATTCGTTTTTTGCGGGATGCGTTGAGGTTTTCCGGCTTTGTACGTTCGTACACCGTCATCGACCGAATGATGGCCTCCATATGCGCCAGTGCCTTTTCGTCGATCTTGGCATCCTTCATTGCCCCCGGCTTCATTCCGGGCATCATGCCCATGATCTGCTCCAGATTACCCATGTTCTTGAGCTGAGCAAACTGTTCCAGATAATCGTCAAGGGTGAAGGTGGATTCCCGAATCTTCTTTTCAAGCTCCTGCGCCTTTTTCTCGTCATAGGCTTGCTCTGCCTTCTCAATCAAGGAGAGAACGTCACCCATGCCGAGGATTCTCGATGCCATGCGGTCGGGATAAAAGGGCTCAATGGCATCCAGCTTTTCGCCAATACCAATAAACTTGATGGGTTTTCCCGTGACATGCTTTACCGACAGAGCGGCACCGCCTCTG
>JAZNDP010000073.1:0-7619 GCA_045588165.1 Eubacteriales bacterium
CTCCGGGAGGGGGCTCCCGCCAAGGGTGGGTGGAGGAGAAACCGAGCAGAAGGAATTACAGGTAACAAACCCAAGAAATGAATTGTGATTTTTATACTTTTTCGACAGACAGGGACAGCCGCCCAAGGGCGGCTGTCTGTGTTTGTTTGCAATTATTTTCCGTAGTTCAGATTGAGAAGGTATCCTTTTCCTCCGGAAATAGTACCAAGGAGGGGATGGGTCAGAGTCATATCGAGCTCAATGTACTGATGAGTGGTATCAACGCCGTCGGTAGGAAGATCCCTTGCGTTGATGATACCGCCCTGCTGCCAAGCGGGATAGATGATCTGGCTCACGTTAGGAGAACCGGTACCGAGATCGTGGAACTGGAAGATTACGTATCCAATCTTTCCAGGCTCCTCATCCTGATCGATGAAATGGTCAATCTGATTGAGACTCAGATTGTTGCTCTCATGGGTGATCGCACCCTGGATAATCAGCGGAACAGAATATCCGACCAAATCGTATTTGGACATGTAAACCGTTTGCTTGTTGCCGTCAATACTGTTGAAGAAGGTGAAGCTGGTTTCTCCGGAGAAGGTGATCTGCTGAGCCTGATTCTGAGAAACACCTGCCTTATCGCTGTGCTCGGGGGATACCTCAATACCAACTGCTCCGCATGCGCCGTAGGTGGTGTTGTGGAGCTCAATAATGCTTGCGCCGATCTCAAAGCCGTTGCCGAAGCAGTTGTCGACCTTGGCGTTGTTGACACGACCGTCAACGATATGCATCAGACGCATACCCGTGCGGAATGCCTCGGTGGTTACGTTGTTCATGGTCAGATAGTAGTTAGCGGGCTGTCTGCTGTTCGTCTCTCCGCCGATCTTGATACCGCGGTGGTAAACGCCGAAGGGAGACGAGGACTCTGCATTATAGTTGATGGGACAGTTACCAATGATCGTCAGATCGTTGAGCTCTACTCGGTGAGTAGCCAGAGGCTGCATTTCCTGCGCGGCGGTGTAGGGAGTGATCTCCAACAGGTTGCCGGGGTTGTCCCAGGTGTCGTTTGCCTGACGCTCGTCTGCGGTAGGAACCCGCAGCTGAGACGCATCGATCTTGTGACGGTTTCCGTTGATAATGATGCCCTTATTTATGAATTGAGCGGATGCGCCGGTTTTCAGCTCATTCAGTGTCTGACCTTCCGTGGTCTGGGGCTTCAGCGCAACTGCGGGAACGATATCGTAGCCGTATGCCTTGCCTGCGCCGACGGGCTTCTGGGTTACTACAAAGTTAATGGGTTGAGATCCGGTATAGGTAGAATCGTTGCCAAGGGCGATAAGCTCCTCAAAGGTGGAGATATTATATCCCTTGTTGATGTTGAACTTATAAGAGGTTGTGGTTTCTACACGGCTTCCCGAATTAGAGGAAACGGTTACGGTTACCTCACCTTCCTTCAAGAAGGTAATGCCGTCGGTGCCAAAGGTTGCGACGCTGTCACCGGTAGAACCGTCCTTGTGCGTGAAGGATACGGTCATATCCTGACATACAAGGGCGTAACGAATGCCGGCAGGAGTTGCGGCGAAGGGCATTACGTTAGCTTCCTGAGCATTGGGATTCTTCATCGAGAAGGAGTAGGTGTGGTTGGTACGCTCCTGAAGCATCTCGGGGAGATTGATTGCATCGGGAGGAACGATAACCTTAACCGTAGCGGTCTCGGAGATTGCCGTGCCGCGAATTGTTGCTCGAATGGTTGCGGTTCCATGACCCAGAGCGGTCAGAGCGCAAGCGTTGCCGTTTGCAGTCAGGGAAACGAATTCATCACCCGAGAGAACGGCGTAATCCACGATCTTATCCGTCTGCTCTACGAAGTTCGCGTTGTAAACGCTGACATTCAGCATGGGAGCAACCTGACCGTTTTTATCGAGCACGACATTGTCCTCGTCAAAGCTCAGAATAAAGCGGTTGTCGTTCAGCTCCTGCTGATTCAGGGCTACGGTGAAGGTAAGAATGTTACTTTCCACAGTTCCTGCAGTAGCCTTTACCTTGATGATGGTACCGCCTATGGCGCTACCGTCGATAAAGAGCTTGTTTCCTTCAATGGTTGCCTTATCGGCGCCCTCAACTACGGTCCAGGTAACCTCAGCTGCAGCGTCGGCGGGAGTCTTCGTAACACTCAAGGTAACGAGAGAGCCGCGGTTGATCTCGCCCGTCTTATCAGACGAGATGGCAAGAGAGGTCAAGGGTTTGGAAACGGTTACGGTTACTACGTTGGAGGTCAGCTTGTCATAAGTTGCATTGACCTTGACCTGGGCGCCGTTTGCGGCGGTATCCTTGATGGTCAGGGTGTTTCCTACCAGAGTAGCGTGGTCGCCGCCCTCAACGATGGCGTAAGTGACGCCGGTGGGAACGGATTTTTCCTCTCCCTTCTGGAGAAGAACGGCAAAGGTAACGGTTTGACCTACATTTGCCGTGGTCTTGTCAGCCGAGAGAACCAGCTCGCTGGTTTCTTCTTCGTTGTTGTTATTGTTGTTGCTTGTGTCGTTGTTGTTGGTGTTCGTGTTGTTGGTGGTGTCGTTGGTATTCGTGTCATTTCCGGGAGTCGGTGTTTCTTCTCTGTCGCACGCGACCATGGTAACGAGCATGAGTACCGCAAGACAAACAATAAGTAGCTTTTTTACGGTTTTCATAATGAAATCTCCTTAAAATTTTTTATTATAAATGCGTCCGTTTGTAAGGCGTTCGCATTATAATCATTTGGTTTTGTTACTGCTTGTGATAGAACAGTCTGATTTGTGTCTGGTAGGAGGGAATTTCCGCGTCTCCCACGTAAACGGTTACAAGAACGGTACCCGTTTTGGTAAAGGCTACGGTGGTATCCGTCAGAGTTGCGACATTTTGACCCGAGGCGAGACGCCAGCGAATCGAAGAGGGATCTACATTTGTTTCATTATATCGCAGATAGGGGGCAAGGTCAATGGTTCCGTTGCTCAAGATATAGCCTGTATCGTTTGCAGTAACGTCTGTAGCACCCGTCATGTCGAATACGAGAGGAGGCGTTCCGTCTACTACGGTAACGGTGCAGGTTGCGGTAAAGCCGCCGTCCTGTGTCGTTACGGTAATCACTGCCGTTCCCGCGGTGCGGGCAGTCAGCTGTCCGCCCGGTCTTACGGATACGACAGCGGGATTGCTGCTCTCAAAGGTGACGTTCTTGTTGATTGCCGTATAGGGCTCAACGGTTGGAACGAGGGTGCTCATTTCTCCGGCGGTCAGAGTTAACTCGGAGGAGGGAAGCGTGATGCCTGTTACGCCATCAGCTACCACCAGAACGGTGAGTATATCCGCCTTGGCGCTTTCCTGGGTTTCTACCCGAACGGTTGCGCTTCCAACGGAGACACCGGTGATATTACCCAGTGTGTCCACAGTGCAGATTGATTCGTTCTGCGAGCTGTAGGTAACCAGCTGGTTGGACGCCATTTCCGGAAATATCCGAATCGAGGTTGCTTTGGTTTCACCCACGTTTACGATAAACATATAACTATCGTTCAGTTCGTCACCCACTTCGTTTACGAACTCCACCTTTTCCACGGGAATGTGGTGATAAAGGGAGAGAATTTTGCCTGCAAAGGCAATGGTAATAACGAGAACGATGGGTAAAAGGACGAGAATGAGAATAACTGTTTTTTTCATGATAATCTCACATTTCTATTTTTTCATAGGCAAGGTTGATCCGCAATACCAGCATGCGAAGCCGATAGATCATGAAGAGGATCGATGCGACGATCAACAACAGATATGCGGTCAGGGGATCTCCGCCGCCCGAATACATAATGACCAGAAGACCCATCAAAAAACCGATGATCAGACCGGAAAGAAGGCTCTTGGGCGTACTCTTGCTGGCATTGGATGCTTCCTCGTTACCTTGCAGATTGATGGTGGGATTTTTGATATCCATATCAATGCTCCATGCGATATGTCCCACGGCGGTGAACGCCACGGCAATCGTTCCCAAAATGACCTGCCATGCAGGGTAGATGAAGAAGGAAACGATCATCGTCAGGATCAGCGCGGCAACGGTGAAGATGACATTAAAGGTAAGCTTTGCAAAAATTTGCTCAAAAAAGGTAACGGGAATAATCTTTGTGGTATGGAAATTGGTTCCCTCGCGGGAGACTGCCGAGGCGGACACGATATTGGAGAGCATGGCGAGAATCGCCACGATCATGACGTGAGAGCCGGCAATCATGTTGATACCCGCTTGATTGACCGTAATGGACATCAGAAGCTTATCGTAAGAAAATACGATGAAGGGCATCAGCAGAGTAAAGAGAAAATACTCAAAGATATCGGTTGGGGAGCGGAAAATACAGCGAATCTCTCGACCAATGAGACTGACAAAGGGAGAGTGCTTCGCAAAATGTCCCGCCCGATTTTTGCTTTTTGTAGTGTTTTCAAGGCTCGACATAGCGATCTTGAAGTAGAGGGGACGGATCAGAAGGATCGCGGCGGAAAATACCACAACCGAGATGGCGAGGTAGAGGGCAAAGAAGTGCCATTTTCCAAAATTCAGCATAGCAAGAGCAAACTGAAAATATACCGGGATCTTACATCCAAGCGCCAGAATATCCGCGTTGATCTGCCGTACCGTTTCCAACTGCTTGCTTGCGATGTTAAAGCTTTCCGCAAAGCTGCTGATCAAGGTGATATAACCGTAAAGACATGCTGCCACGAGAACGAGAATCGCAATGATGGAGAGGATGGCGCGGGATTTCAGGAAACGAATCACCGCCATCACGGGCAGACTGAGCAATGCTGCCACCGCCAAGGAAAAGAAGGGGAACATAAACAGCATCAAGGGGATGGACAGATAAAAGGAAATACCAAAGCTGCTGAACATGCCCAAGGCGATAAACAGAGGCAGGGAAATTAAGGAATTTACGCCCAGCTCCTTAAAGTAGAGCAAGAGGATCTTGGAGATAAAGAGCTGATTGGGAGTAACGGGCAGACAGATCAGCATGGCGTTGTCTCGGCACATGTACAGCGTGGAAATAATGTGTCCCACAGCAAAACAGATCGAGGCTGCCTGAACTACCAGAAGAACGATTGCAAGCAATTCAGCGTTAATGTTAATTCCAAGGGAAAAAATCTTGGAGAGCGGAAAGGTGACACCAAGCACGGCGGCAACCAGTAAGACGAGCACCTTGATCACGGACAGGATCATTTTTTGCGGAGATGCCGTCTTGAACAGATCGGTTTTATTATCGATCTGCAATCGCAGAAGATTGAATATTGTCGTCATATCAAAGCTCCTCGCCGTCCTCGATCTCTCCGGTTACCCGCATGAAGATGCGCTCCAGAGAGCGTCCCTCTTGCTTCAGCTCACGCAAATCGTAGATGCCCTGAAGGTGACCCTTTTCGATGATACAGCAGCGGTCACACAGGTTTTCCACAACGTCGAGAATATGGGAGCTGAAGAATACTGTATTTCCTTCAGCGGCGTGTTGCTTCATAACCTTCTTGAGCTGATAAGCGCTTTGGGGGTCGAGACCGGTCAGCGGCTCATCCAAAACCCAGAGCTTGGGGTTGTGAACCAATGAGGCGATAACCGTGATCTTTTGCTTCATACCGTGAGAGTAGCTCTTGGTGGGACGGTCAAATGCCTCCTCCAGTTTAAAGATCTTGAGCAGCCGGGAGCACCGCTCCTCTACCTGCTTCATATCTACACGGTAAAGATTGGCGATATGATTGACATATTCCCGACCGGTCAGTCTCTCGAATACGGCGTGGTTGTCAGACACGTAACCGATCTGTTTTTTTGCTTCCAGAGGATTGGTCTTAATCGACACGCCGTTAATTTCAATGTCACCGTGCTGGAAGGGATGAATGCCCACCAGACATTTGATGGTGGTACTTTTTCCCGCTCCGTTTGAACCGAGAAAGCCGTAGATCTCACCGGGGCGCAACGAGATCGAAAGATCCTCTACCGCAAAGACGCTTGAGTTGCCGTAGCATTTGGACAGATTCTTGATTTCTACCATAAGTAAATGGGACTCCTTGCTTTAATCAATGTATTTCTTGGGTCTGCGGGAAATCTTTCCCGTTCTTTTTTCATATAGTTCAATTGCCGATCCGCGAAGGGCAAAATGATCGTCTTCAAATTTATAAATGAAGCGAACGACGAGATAGTAACAAACGGTAAGAAGCTGGAATACAGCGTACATCAGCAGCACGAAGAGCGGATAAATCTCAAACCGACCGAACTGCCAATGGATCTTTTCCGTAAAGGTAAAGAAGGGGAAATAATTAAACGCTTTTTCCAGATCAAACAGGAAGAAATAATTCACGCGATGTCCCGTAATGTCGGAATAACCATTCAGAATGATACCGGAGATCAGACAGAATACGAAATAGATGCTAAATCCGATAAAGGAAATTTTCAGCGCGGACTTATCAACACGTGGGAAGAGCCGCAGTCCCATGGCAAGGACGGGGATCATCAGGACGAGGGAATGCTCCAATATAAAATGCATGTTCCAGAAGCCGAAGGCGCCGGAGGCTTGATCGGGCAACAGAATAGCAATCAGCGTGCCCGTAAGGTTGGCGATGAAACAGAACTGGAAGAGGCGATTGCATTTGAAGGGAATCGCGATCAGATACAGATACGCCGCCAGATTACAAAGTTGAACGGGAAGACGGGCAATGCTAAATCCCATCAGATACAGGGAATCGTAATGGAAAAACAGAACGATTGTCAGGAACACGCAGAGCATATAGCGCTCATGTCGAGGACGGAAACGGAAGATAAAATAAAGAGCAAGCGTGGCGATTGCAAGGATTGCGATCCAAATCACATGGAAATCCGATCCTCTGGATGCGCTCATCTTGGTATATCCGATCAAGGATTGGGGGGCGTACACCGGCATCATCAGCAAAACAATGGCGGGGACGGAAAGCGCAAAATTGAGCCACTCCCGACCGCTCTTCACGCGGAAGACATGGCGGTAACAAATCTGAATAAGAATGGGAAGAGCGATGGCGATTGCCAGCTCCGCGATAAAGTAGGCGTAGCGGAAGTCGGGATTCAAATGAAGCCCTCTGCCCTCGTCGGAGAGGAAATAAGGCATGAAGTCATTGAAAAACACGGCGCTGAGAATTGAAAAGGGGAGACAGATGTATGACGCGATATTGCGAAACAGACGGCTCTCAAAGAAAATTGCCATCGGAAGAACAGCGTAATTGAGATAATACCCCCAGCGCAAATAGGTTTGCAGCGGGTCTGTCGACTCATAAAATACGTTGTCGTAATATCCTCCATTAATGACGAACATGAAGGAGTCCGACAACATAAAGCGGAAGAATCCAATGGCACAAAAGAGTAACACAGCTCCTTTGAAAACAATATTTAATTTTTGAGGATACTTTTTTGCAAACAACAAAAAAGCGGAAATAAAGAGAGCGGACAGCAATAGGATTATACCAAAAAATATCATATAGACTCCTAAATTAAATATGGAAACGAACCGATAAAGAACGCGGCGCATTTTCAAAAATAGTCGTGTGTCGAAACACGGGTCTTAAATAATTTTCTTTAGGCACAATTATAACATAAAATCCTTGAATTTGCAACCCTTACGAAGTCGCCT
>JAZNDP010000074.1:0-9269 GCA_045588165.1 Eubacteriales bacterium
ATAAACAAATCGGCAAGTTTCACAAGACTTCCTTCTTTATCACATATCATTATACCATACATTTTCCATAATTGCAAACATTTTTTTACAAAATAAAAAATAATTTTGGCAATTTCCGTGAATCAACAAAAAACCTTCACATTTCTCACACATTCCGCCCCGATTTTGTTAAAAGTTCTTGAAAAAATCGCAAAAGTATAGTATAATAAGCTATTGATAGAAAAATATTTACCGAACGAGGAAAAACAAAATGAAACTTGGTATCGTAGGACTCCCCAACGTGGGAAAAAGCACTTTGTTCAACGCGCTGACCAACGCGGGCGCGGAATCGGCAAACTATCCCTTCTGCACCATTGAACCAAACGTTGGCGTGGTAGCCGTTCCCGACAGCCGTCTGGACTTTCTGGCAAAGATGCACAATCCCGATAAATACACCCCCGCCGTCATCGAATTTGTGGACATCGCGGGGCTGGTGAAGGGCGCTTCCAAGGGCGAAGGTCTTGGCAACAAATTCCTTTCCCACATTCGCGAGGTGGACGCCATCGTTCACGTAGTTCGTTGCTTTGAGGACGAGAACATCATTCACGTGGACGGCAACATCAACTCTCTGCGCGATCTGGAGACCATCAATCTGGAGCTGATCTTCTCCGACATCGAGATGGTGGAACGTCGCATCGACCGCACCAAAAAGGCAATGAAGGGCGACCGTACCTTGGCTTCGGAGCTGGCGCTTTTTGAGCGTCTCCACGAGGCTCTGAGCGAGGGCAAGAGCGCCCGCGAGCTGGAGTTTGACGAGAATGAGCTTAGCTATCTCCACGACACGCCTCTGCTCTCCATGAAACCCGTGATCTACGTGGCAAACGTGAGTGAGGACGAGGTGGGCTCGGAGCCTACGGGAAACCGAAACTACATGGCGCTGAAGGAGCAGGCGGAGCGGGAGCACTCCCAGATCATTGCCGTTTGCGCTCAGCTGGAGGCGGAGATCGCGGAGCTGGAGGATGACGAAAAGGGAATGTTCCTCGAGGACCTTGGCATTGCCGAGAGCGGTCTGGACCGTCTGATCAAGGCAAGCTATTCCCTCTTGGGGCTGATCAGCTATCTGACTGCCGGTCCCACCGAAGTTCGCGCCTGGACCATCGTCAAGGGAACCAAGGCGCCCGGCGCGGCAGGCAAGATCCACAGCGACTTTGAGCGAGGCTTTATCCGCGCTGAGGTGGTCTCCTTTGAGGATCTGGAGCGTCTCGGCTCTATGAACGCCGTTCGCGAGGCAGGTCTGTACCGCTCCGAGGGCAAGGAATACGTGATGAAGGACGGAGACATCGTTCTCTTCCGCTTCAACGTATAAGAGGTTCTTTATGAGAATGAGAAAAAAGAAGCACGGAGCCGAGCGAATCGAGGCTTGCTCCTCCCTGCTGATCCGTGATATCACCACTCTGAAAGAAGGATTTTCGGGTATTTTTGACGCCGAGCGCCCCACGCATCTGGAGATCGGCTGCGGCAAGGGAAATTTTGCCGTCGGTATGGCAAAAAAATACCCTGACGTTAATTTCATCGCCATGGAGAAGGTTCCCGACGTTTGTTGTATCGCCTTGGAAAAGGCGATGGCGGCATCCGAGGAGCGAGAGAACGACAATCTTCGTTTTCTCATTGGCGATGCCAAGCTTCTTGCCGAAAACGTCCTTCCCCACTCTCTCGATTGCATCTATCTGAATTTCAGCGACCCTTGGCCCAAATCGGGACACGCGAAACGCAGACTGACTCACCGCTCCTTCTTGGATATCTACAGGATCCTCCTGAAGGAGGACGGGATCCTGCGCTTCAAGACCGACAACGTAGGGCTCTTTGACTTCAGCATGGAGGAGTTTGCCGAGTACGGCGCAGAGATCCTCTGGCACACGAGAGATCTTCACAACAGCGAAAAAAATACCGACAACGTCATGACCGAGTATGAAAAGAATTTCTCCGAAAAGGGCTTTTCCATCTGCTCGGCATGGGTCAAATTACCGAAATAAGGAGGCGTCTATGAGCTTTACCGAACTTGTCAAATCCTCCAGAAGCTACCGTAGCTTTCGGGCGGATAAGCCCATCTCCCAGGAGGTTCTTCGGGAGCTGGTAGCTCTGACACGAGCCTGTCCCGCCGCCATGAATCTTCAGGTACTCAAATACCGTCTCGTATTTGAGCCGCAGGAGGTCTCTGCGCTTCTTGCAAAGACCCGTTGGGCGGCATCTCTGTCTCAAAAAATGCCCCCCGAGGGACATGCGCCAACTGCCTTTATCGTCATCTGTCACGATCGATCCATCGCAGAGGAGCGCCCTATTTTCAATATTGACGTGGGTATCGCGGCGCAGACCATCATGCTTGGTGCCCGCGAGCGCGGCTTTGGAGGATGTATGCTTGGTTCCGCCGTACCCGAGGCAGTTTCCGAGCTGTTGGAAATTCCGTCCCATCTCCATCCTGCCTTGGTTCTCGGTCTGGGAGCGCCTGCCGAGGAGATCGTTCTCACCGATGCCAAGAACGGTGAGGTCTCCTATTATCGGGACGAAAATAACGTTCATTACGTTCCCAAGAGACCTCTTGACGAGTTGATCATTTCCTGAATTTTTTCATTATCACAAGGAGGGACACGCCGTGGCGGAGCCAAACGGAATTCTGATTGTCAATAAGCACGCGGGCGTGACCTCTCACGATATTGTGGGCAAGGTGCGCCGACTCTACGGTACCCGTCGGGTGGGGCATACGGGAACGCTGGATCCTCTGGCAGAGGGCGTTCTGGTGGTTCTCATCGGGCGCGCCGCCAAGGCGGCGGAATATCTGGTTGCCGACAGCAAGGTCTACCGAGCTACCCTGCGTCTCGGCATAGAAACCGACACCGAGGACATAACGGGAGAAATTTTGCGCAGTACCGATACACTCCCCTCGGCAGAGGAGGTTTTCGCGGTATGCAAGGGATTTACAGGAGAGATCTCCCAAATCCCCCCCATGTACAGCGCGCTCAAGGTAAACGGACAAAAGCTCTGCGATCTGGCGCGACGGGGTGTGGAGGTGGAACGAGAGTCACGGACGGTGACGATCCACGAGCTTACTGTAGTCCCCACCGAATCTCCCTCCGATTACCGTCTGGAGGTTCACTGCTCTTCGGGCACCTACATCCGAACGCTCTGCGCCGATATCGGCAAGGCGCTGGGCTGTGGGGGCGTGATGGCGACCCTTCAACGCCGCGTTACGGGAAGCTTTACGCTGGAGGAGTCCTATACCGTCTCCGACCTTGAGAGCATGACCGAGACAGAGCGCATCGGTTGCTTGATTCCAACCGAACGACTCTTTGATTCCCTTCCCGCCGTCTGTCTCCCCCCTTTTTTCGAGAAGCTTTCTCGGAGTGGCTGTGAGATCTATCAGAAAAAAATCCGCACCTCTTACGAGATTGGAGCGCGTGTCCGCCTTTGCTCGGCGAGCGACGCGTTTTACGCCTTGGGAGAAGTCAGAGAATACGAGGAAGGCAGTGCCATCAAGACCTTGAAGCTCTTTGACTTGGGAGAATAAACAATAAAAAAGGCAGAGAGTCATCTCTGTCTTTTTGTTGTAAGACGAAAACCTCGCCATACGGGGGGGGATTTGAGCACCTCAACTCGACTGGTTCTTTACAATAGTCCAAAAATAGGGATTCCCCTTTTCAATCGATATGCGGTTGTTTTTTTACGTGGGGAGAAATCCCCCCTTAAAATACCCAAAGGGCTGTCGCGAATTGCGACAGCCCTTATTTTACTACAAAATAAATTTAGGTTGCTTATTTGGCTTCCCCGTTGCAATGACAGCTGCCGACGCATCCTCCGCAGGAGCCGGATTTTTTTCCGCCCGAGCAAGAAGCACAGGAGCCGCTGTCGGGACAGCCGATACACTTCTTCCCGCTCTTTTTCGCGTGAATGATATACGCGGTAGCGCCTCCCACAATCAACAGGATTGCCGCCAAAACCAGAATATCCGTCAGGGTCATCGCTCCTCCTATTCTAAAATATGTATCCGATGCAATTAAACCTTTGCCGGTTCTTTCTTGTCAGAACTCTTGCGCGCCAAAGCCTTTTCTGCCTTGACCTTTGCGTTGGTACGCACGATCATACCGGCATAGATCGCCACGATGGCGACAACAATCTCCCAGCCAACGACGGGCATCCAAAGGGATCCAAAGGAGCCACCCGTCAGGAGAGTACCGAAGAAGAAGGTCAAAAACGATACGGTATAACCGACCGAGAACTGCAGACCGATGCCCGCGAAGAGCCACTTTTTGCTCTTGATCTCCGAGTTCATGGCGCCGATTGCCGCGAAGCAAGGAGGGGTAAACAGATTGAACATCAGGAACGCCAGAGCCGCTACGGCGCTAATTCCCATGGCGCCTGCCGCTCCCGAAGCGTTCACACCTTCAGCAAGACCGATCATCTCCTCATCCAGGAGCGCCTCAAAGGCAAAGCAGGTTGCCAGAGTTCCCACTACGCACTCCTTGGCGACAAAGCCGGTAACGGCTGCCGCCGCCAGCTGCCACATCACCACGCCCACAATGGGAGCGATCACGTACGCTACGGGAGTGCCCACGCCCGCCAAGATCGACTGCGCGGGATCGTCCACAAGCTCAAAGCGCCAGTTGAAGCTCTGCATCATGTAAATCACGAAGTTACAAATCAGGATCACGGTTCCCGCCTTGACGACGTAAGACCAGCCTCTCTGGCACATGGACATGGTCGCCCGCCAGACGGAGGGCGCCTTATACTCGGGGAGCTCCATGATAAAGTAGGACTTTTTCCCCCAATATCCCGTCAGCGCGCGGATCAGCAGCGCGCCAAGGAGAATGATCACAATACCAAGGAAATACATCGCGGTTCCTACCCATCCGTGACCGGGGAAAAACGCGCCCACGAAGAGAGAAATGACGGGGAGCTTGGCGCCGCAAGGCATAAAGGGCGTCAGCATGGCGGTAGCTCTTCTCTCCCGCTCGCCTCTGATGGTACGGCACGCCATGACACCGGGAACGGCACAGCCTGTGCCCACCACAAAGGGGATCACGGATTTGCCCGACAGCCCCACCTTCTTAAAGATGGGATCAAGTACAATGGTAGCTCGCGCCATGTATCCGCAATCCTCCAGCAGAGCGATGAGAAAATACATCACCATAACCAAAGGCAAAAAACCAACCACGGCGGCAACACCCTCGATGATTCCCTCCAGCACGATTGCCTGAAGAAGCACGTGAGCGCCCTCCATCCAGCCCGCTACAATCTCCTTGAACCAACCGATGCAGTCTACCAGACCCCAGATATGGGTCTCGCCGATGTCAATTCCGTTGGCGAGCCACTCTCCAAGCCAAGCCTGAGAGATCTGGAACACGAGAAACATGACGACGGCAAAGATCGGGATACCCGCCCACTTGTTCGTAAGCACCGCGTCGATCTTATCCTGAAAATTCTTATTTTTGGTAAGAACCTTTCTCGATTCTACCGCTTTAACGATCTGATTTACGAAAGCGAAACGCTTTCTGTCCGCCTCCTCGACTTTCTTTTTGTCGGTCAGATCGATTCCTCTCTGTACGTAAGGAGCGGTCTGTGGCTTGCCTACAGAGGCGACAGCAGCGGCAATCACGTCCCTCAGTCCCTCACCGTTGGTGGACACCGTCTCCACCACAGGACAGCCCAGCTTTTTGGAAAGAAGCTTCGCGTCGATCTTATTTTGCTTTTTCTTGTTGGCATCGGTCTTGTTCAGCGCCACCACCACGGGAATTCCAAGCTCCAGCAGCTGTGTGGTAAAGAACAGGCTTCGGCTCAGATTGGTGGCATCCACGATATTGACGATGGCATCGGGATTCTCATTCTTCACGTAGGAACTGGTAATGCTCTCCTCCGACGTAAAGGGAGACATGGAATAGGCGCCGGGCAGATCCACGGCAATCAACCCTTCCGATCCCTTATAATAGCTCTTCTTGATGGGGTGGGCCTTCTGCTCCACGGTAACGCCTGCCCAGTTTCCCACCTTTTCGTTACTGCCGGTCAGGGCATTGTACATGGTGGTCTTCCCGCTGTTGGGATTGCCCGTCAGTGCGATTCTCATGCTGTTCCTCCTAAAAAATACGTATGGTTATTTTACAGCTTGGCTGGGAAAATGCATCTTAAAAAGTTAGTTAAAGCTAACTGTTGATCCAAAAAAATAATCCGCAAGGGATCATTTTTCAGATTTCGATGGCTTTTGCCAGATCTTCGTCGATGGTATACCGACCGTCCTTGATGGACACCACGCAAGCGCGCTTCAGGTGGGAAATCACGGTAATGGGTTCGCCACTGTAGCAACCGAGAGAAAACAGGAACGATTCCAGCTCTTCATCCCCCGTGGAGATCGCCCGAATGATATATTCCTTTCCTTCCTCCGCTTGACGCAAATTCATCGAAAAACTCCTATCCGCGTTTTTTCTTTCCTTGAATCATCATGGTTAGGATTACCTAACCATAGAAATTATACCGAAAATTCAATCCTTTGTCAAGTATTTTTCACTATTTTTTCGGCGCCTCTCAAAATTTCGGCATTTTGCCCATTCAACCGTTCTTTTTTGAAAACCCCTTGGTTATTTTCCCTACTTTCTTTTTATTCTCCTCCCATTCTCTTCCGATACTCGGTGGGGCTCATCCCGCTCACCGAGTGAAAGGAACGGCAGAAAAAGGAGAAATTGTCATAGCCACAGGCAAGTCCGATGTTAGAGACCGTGTCCTTGGTGGTAAGAAGCAATCGCTGGGCGCGGGAAATCCGCAAAAGACGAATATATCGCATGGGTGTCATTCCCGTCTTGCGGCGAAAGAGATCGCACAAATAATACTTGGAAAAATGGCTTTCTCTCGCCAAAAGATCCAAGGAGAGCGGCTGATCCAGATGGCGGTTGATATAGTCCAGAATCGGGTCGGTAGCCACACCTTCCGCGGTGCGGCTCTCGCTGGCGCGGGTGCAAAGCTGCATGATACGCGACAGAGCACCGCACGTCACCGCTCCTCTGGAGGGAGAGGACATTCCCAACCCCAACGAGGCATCTCTGGTCGAGCTTGAGGATGGAAGACTGATGATGAATATCCGCAACGAGAGTGAGCACATGCTCCGCGCCGTCTCTATCAGTGAGGACGGAGGAAACACCTTCTCCCCTATGACTCTTGCCCCCAACCTGCCCGATCCCATCTGTCAGGGCGCGATCTGCCGCAAAGAGGGAGAGGTACTGTTCACCAACTGTAACTCCCAAAACGAAAAGGAACGGGATCACCTGACCATCCGCCGTCTCGACACAGAGGGACGGATTCTGGAATCCCTGGAGATATCTCCCACGGGAGGATACAGCGACCTGTGCTATTCGACCCGCACAGGCAAAGCGTACGTGCTGTATGAATGTGAAAATTCTCTCTATATGCGACTCGCCGAGGTTTCCTTTGATCAATAATTAAAAAACAACCGCTCTCCCACCACGGGAGAGCGGTTTTTCATTTAGGAGGCAACAAAGAATATTGGTATAAAATTGCTTCCCTTCATCGTACTATTAAAAAAAAAAGAAACAAAACGAAGAATGCTATGTATCAGGATAGAGAACAAACCATATCCACATCCCAAGCCGGTTATAACTCTGCGAAAATTAGTTGATATAATAATATTTTTCAATTGGAGAAATCCATCAAGACACATAACAAAAATCAAAGCAACAGAAACAAACACGTTCCCTGTGGTAATTAAGCTGATAATCGGTCCCATCACACAGAACCCTAACACTATACCTGTGCATCTTGCGCACAGAGGAAGTTGGATTCCCCTGATAACAAAGGATCTATCACTTAATTGATGACAACGAAATATTTTTCTGCAAAACCGCATAGTCCGTTGCCAGAACAAAAATTGCTTTTCTGTCATAATCAAAACTCGTGATTACAAAACATACACTTTCTAACAGTTTTACTCTCCGTCTTTCCATCTACCCCGCAGAGCAATCCCAAAGGACCACAAAGCAAATATCCGCAACACGCATTCTTTTTATCCAATTGTTGAGATGATTGAATCGTTACAAAATGAATCTGATCAGATCCGCATTTGGGACAAACAATGATAGTTTTCTGTCCCTTCTTTGTTAAATTATCTACATTTGGAACCTTATCATTGGTTAACGGAGAGCCGCACCCACTACAAAATTTACTTTCATCAGAATTGCTTGTAGAACATTTTTTACATATAATCCCCATAATTTTCCTCCATGAAGCATAAGAGTGTCTGCACAATCAAAGTCATCCGCAAAATACAACATACCTCGATTGATATCTCTTATATTATACTCAATCTTTGAGTATTTGTCAATACTCAATTTATGAGTATGATAAACTTTTTACATACTATTTGTGTAAGGAGATTCTTATGGATTACAGAACCAGAATGAGAAACCTGCGGGAGGATCGGGATCTGACGCAAAAGGAAGTGGGGGCGGTCATTAACAAATCCCAACAGGGCTACGGACATATTGAGGACGGTCGGGCAGAGCTAAAAATTGACGACCTGATTACGCTTTGTAAATTTTATAACGTATCTGCCGATTATTTTATCGGACTTTCGGAGAAGAAAAGATGAAACACACCCGATGGCTTCGGCGCCACGACGCACCAGTCGCATAGTCGCCGCCGATCGCCTGCGCCTGCTCGGCTCTGTCGGCTCCTTGCTTTGTGGCGAAAAGCTTTGCGAAAACGATTCTCAATCGTTTTCACTTCGCTTTCAGATTAGAACCGGGGTTCGCTTTGCTCACTCCGTTTCGCAAAGGGGTGGCGTCTCCAAAAAGAAAAACCAGCCGATTGGCTGGTTTTTCTTTTTGGAGGCGCCACCCGGATTTGAACCGGGGGATAAAGGTTTTGCAGACCTCTGCCTTACCACTTGGCTATGGCGCCGTATGAAGCCGCCGATTTGGCGACGCTTTTTTCAATGCTCTGACGTCCTCTGTCTCAATCGACGGGACATCAGTATATAAACAGGCAACCTCTCGGTTGTCCGGCTTACAAAAATCAACGGGCACGTATTTTCTTCGTGCCCGTGACTTTTCTGGAGCGGATTACGGGGATCGAACCCGCCACCTCGACCTTGGCACGGTCGCGCTCTACCAAATGAGCTAAATCCGCATAGGTGGTGCCTCCGGTCGGAATCGAACCAACGACACGGGGATTTTCAGTCCCCTGCTCTACCAACTGAGCTACAGAGGCATACAGCAAGGGCTGTACTAAATGGCGAC
>JAZNDP010000075.1:0-19298 GCA_045588165.1 Eubacteriales bacterium
AAGGTCGCCATCAACCTGCAGGCGGGCAAGAATCTGGCAGGCGCCTTTCATCAGCCCTCTCTGGTGCTTTGCGACACAAATACGATGAACACCCTTCCCGACCACATCTTTGCCGACGGCTGCGCGGAGGTCATCAAATACGGAGTAATCAACGACCGTCCTTTCTTTAACCGTTTGTCCAAAGGTGTTCAAAATCAGATGGAGGAAATTATCGCAGCTTGCGTGATCAACAAGGCAGCGATCGTGGAGCAGGACGAGTTTGACCGCGGCACGCGTCAGCTGTTGAATCTGGGGCACACGGTAGGACACGCCATAGAGTGCCTCTCGGATTTTTCCATCTCTCACGGCTCCGCCGTTTCCATCGGCATGGTAATCATTACCCGTGCCGCTGCAAAATTCGGCTACTGCCCTGCCTCGGCGCTGGAGGAGCTTCTGACTCTTCTCCGAGCGCAGGGACTTCCCGAAGAATGCCCCTTTACCGCCCGGGAGCTGACCGAGATCGCACTGTCGGATAAAAAGCGGGCAGGCGACTGTATTACCTTGGTAGTTCCTCGGGATATCGGCACTTGTGAGCTGATGAAAATTCCGACGGAGGATCTTTCCCTGTGGATCTCGAAAGGACTGGAAGCATGAACGTTCAAATTTTTCCTTCAACGCCTAAGGGAACGGTCAAGGCAATCGCCTCCAAATCCGTGGCGCACCGCTTACTGATCTGCGCCGCATTTGCCGACGGTGAAACGAGAATCCGTTGTGAGGAGATCAACGAGGATATCTGTGCCACCGTTGCGTGTCTGAAGGCACTGGGCTCCTTGATTGAGTACGAAAAAGGTGAATTTTTGGTTCACCCCATTGATTCCTCCCCACAAATGGCGATTCTTCCCTGTGGAGAAAGCGGATCGACCTTGCGGTTTCTGCTTCCGGTAGTAAGCATGCTTGGCACAGACGCGTCCTTTGAGCTGAAGGGACGGCTCCCCATGCGGCCTCTGTCCCCCCTGCGGGAGGAATTGGAGCGTTGCGGAATCACCCTGTCTCCACAGGGATCCAATCCCCTTCTCTGTCGAGGGAAGTTGACCGATACCCACTTTTCCATTGCGGGGAATGTCTCCTCCCAGTTTATCAGCGGACTTCTCTTTTCCCTTGCCGTATCGGGCAGAGGCGGCTCCATCACCGTACGGGGCACCTTGGAATCCGCTCCTTACGTGGAGATGACTCTTGGGGCGCTATCTTTGTTTGGAATAACCGTGACAAAGGAAGAAACAGAATATAAAATTCCTCCGAATCAACGCTTACGCTCCCCCTCTGCCGTGATCACAGAGGGCGACTGGTCAGGAGCCGCTTTCCCTCTGTGCATGGGCGCTGTGGGGAAACACCCCATTACCGTCAGCGGATTGAATCCTTCCTCCTCCCAGGGAGACAGAGAAATTCTATCTCTCCTTCGCCGCTTTGGAGCGACGATTTGCGAGGAAGATAACCGCATTACCGTCTCCCCCGCTCCGCTTTGCGGAATCGAGATCGACGCGACACAGATTCCCGATCTGGTTCCCGTTCTGGCAACGGTTGCCTCTGTTGCCGAGGGACGAACCGTGATCCGCGGAGCCGCCCGTCTGCGCTTGAAGGAAAGTGATCGACTGGAAAGTGTACGAGCGCTTCTTACCGATTTAGGCGGTAGAGTAAGCGTCACCGAGGACGGACTGATCATTGAAGGTACGCCCACACTGAAGGGCGGACGCGTTTCCTCCTTTGGAGATCATCGCATTGCCATGAGCGCCGCGGTTGCTTCTCTCGCGTGTACGGAGAGCGTTACTGTCAAGGATGCTCATGTCACCGCCAAATCCTATCCTTCCTTTTGGGAGGATATGAAGGAAATCGGACTTTCCTTTGAGATCCTTTCCTGAAAAATGACGTATTTTTTGCGTTTCCCTTGCAAAGAAACCAATTTGGTATTATAATAGAATTATTATTTATCCATGACCGAAGGAAGGGGTTACTTATGTCCACCAGCTACGGAAAAAATATCAATATCTCTATTTTTGGCGGCTCCCATGCCCCCGAGATCGGTGTTGTTGCCACGGGTCTTCCCGCAGGCTTTCGCTTTGATCGGGAGGAGCTGCTTTCCTTCCTCGCCCGCCGCGCTCCCGGCGGCAGTGGACTCACCACTCCGCGGAAGGAAACTGACATGCCCGAATTTTTGTCAGGTCTGGAGGGGGAGGATACCCTGAACGGAAAAACCCTTCACGCCATCATTCGAAATACAAATCAGCGCTCACAGGACTATTCCAACCTGTCCTTCGTCCCCCGTCCCTCCCATGCGGATTTCGCGGCGCGCATGAAATACGGTGAGCAAGTGGATCTGCGGGGTGGCGGACACTTTTCAGGGCGATTGACCGCCCCTCTTTGCATCGTTGGCGGCATCTGCCTCCAGTATCTGCGGCAAAGAGGGATTCGCATCGCCGCTCATATTTATTCGATAGGAGATATCACGGACAAGCCCTTTGATCTTGCTACGGTCAGCCAAAAGGACATGGATCTTCTTTGGGCACGATCCAAATTCCCCGTTCTCCACGAGCCCTCGGGAGAGCGCATGCGCGCCCTGATAGAAAAGATTCGCGACGAGGGGGATTCGATCGGAGGCGTGATTGAGTGCGCCGCCATTGGGCTTCCCGCAGGACTGGGAGAGCATATGTTCGACGGAGTGGAAAATCGCATTTCCTCCATCGTTTTCGGAATTCCCGGTGTCAAGGGAATTGAATTCGGCAACGGCTTTGCCTGCGCCTCTTTGCGCGGCTCCGAGAACAACGATCCCTTCGTCACCGATGGCGTGACGATCCGAACGAAAACCAATCATGCGGGAGGTATTCTGGGAGGTATGAGCACGGGAATGCCTTTGGTTTTCCGCGCCGCAATGAAGCCTACGCCTTCCATTTTCAAGGAGCAGGACAGCGTAGATATGGTATCCATGAAGCCGGTAAAGCTTTCCATCAAGGGCAGACACGATCCTTGTATCGTTCTTCGCGCACTCCCCGTCTTTGAAGCGGTGACAGCCATTACCCTTTGCGATCTTCTTGCCGACAGGGATACCTGATCTCCAGCGAAAGGCTATTTTCTATGAAACTGACTGCTCGACATACGGTCAGAGCCAGCTATATTGGCTATCTGACCCAAGCCATCACCATCAACTTCGCTCCTCTGCTGTTTATTACCTTTGAGAAAACCTACGGGGTTTCTCTGGGAAAGATTAGTCTGCTGATTGCCATCAGCTTTCTGACTCAACTGGGAGCGGATCTTATCTGGGCTAGATTTCCCCAGAAATTCAATCCCCGCGCGGGAGCTATTTTGGCGCACGTGCTCGCTGTGATCGGTCTGACCGGCTTTGCCTATCTGCCCGATGTGCTCCCCAACCCTTACGTCGGTCTCGTTCTGTCGGTCATGCTTGCTTCTGCCGGAGGAGGAATCGTTGAGGTGCTGATCAGCCCCATTGTGGAGGCGTGTCCCACCCACAACAAAAGCTCCGCCATGAGCTTGTTACACTCCTTTTACAGCTGGGGTCTTGCCGCCGTTGTTCTGCTCTCCACCCTGTTTTTTGCACTGGTAGGAATTGAAAACTGGCGGATTCTTGCCTGTCTCTGGGCAATCATTCCCGCTATAGGCGCTCTGGCATTTTTCTTCGTCCCCATTTATCAGCTGGAACCGACTCGAGCAAATGAGCCGGCTGAAGGAGCCGCTCCCCCCTTGCTTCGTTCGGGCATTTTCTGGATCTTCTTTATTATGATGTTCTGCTCCGGCGCCGCCGAGATGGCAATGGGGCAGTGGGCGTCCAGCTTCGCCGAATCGGGACTTGGCGTCGCGAAGGCGCTTGGCGATATTCTCGGACCGTGTCTGTTTGCCATTTTGATGGGTATCGCCCGCGTGATATACGGATGGTCGGGCGGGCGGCTGAATCTTCGCCGCTTTATCGTCTTTTCCTCTATCCTTTGTATCATTTCATTTTTGATTACATCCCTCTCGCCCTACCCACTGCTTTCCCTATTTGGATGTGCCCTGTGCGGTCTGGCGGTTGGTATCCTTTGGCCCGGCACCTATAGCCTTGCTTCCGCCCGTATCCCCTATGGGGGCGTTCGGATGTTCGCGCTTCTTGCCATGGCGGGCGACATTGGCTGTCTCACAGGACCCACTGCCGCCGGCTGGATTGCCGAGTCCTTTGGAAATAATCTTCGGATCTCATTTTTGATCTCCACCGTTTTCCCCATGCTCATCCTGTTTATGGCGTATCTGGGATTTCGGAAAAAATCCAAAAAATAAGCAAAAAGGGTCCCTCCCCTTGCAAACTCGTTTACGAAAAGGAATACCTTATGGAACTCAAGGAATTAAGAGAACAGATCGACGGGATCGACCGCGAGCTGGTGGATCTGTTCGTCAAGAGAATGAACTGCTCCGCGCAGGTCGCCGAGTACAAGAGAGAAAACAATATGCGAGTACTGGATCCCGCCAGAGAGCGCGCGCTTCTGGAAAAGGTCTCAAATCTTTCGGGGGAGGAGTTCGAGGAATATACCCGAACCCTTTATTCCACCATTCTGGATCTTTCTCGCTCGTATCAGCACATGCGGCTGGACGCTCAATCCCCTCTGTACCGAGAGATCAGAACGGCGCTGGAGACTACCTCCCCCCTCTTCCCCGATCGCGCCACCATCGCCTGTCAAGGCGTGGAGGGAGCATACTCCCAAATCGCGGCAGAGCGACTCTTCAAGGCGCCCAATATCCTCTTCTTTTCCAATTGGGAAAAGGTCTTTTCCGCCATTGAGGCGGGTCTTTGCCGCTACGGTGTCATTCCGATTGAGAACAGTACGGCGGGCTCGGTAAAGCAGGTATACGACCTGATGATCGATCGAAAGTTCCGCATCGTTCGCACGGTTCGCATTAAGATCGACCACAATCTGCTTGCCAAAGACGGTGTGGCACTTTCGGAGATACGGGAGATCTATTCCCACGAGCAAGCCATCGATCAATGTGCCTCTTTTCTGGCGACCCTTGGTCCCAACGTCAAGATCACCCGTGTGGAGAATACGGCAAAGGCGGCGCAGATGGTTGCCGAGTCAGACCGACGCGACGTAGCGTCTCTGTCCTCTCGCTCCTGCGCGGGGCAGTATGGGCTTTCCGTTCTTCGCTCGGCAGTTCAGGATAACGGAAACAATCATACCAGATTTATCTGTATCACCAACAAAACCGAGATCTATCCCGGCGCCGATCGGACAAGTTTGATGGTCGTTACCCCACACAAGCCGGGCGCCCTCTATCGGATGCTTTCCCGCTTCAACGCTCTGGGCATCAATCTGCTGAAGCTGGAATCCAGACCGATTCCCGACCGAGACTTTGAATTTATGTTCTATTTTGATCTGGAGGCATCGGTTTATTCCCCCAAGCTCGCGCAGCTGCTGGCTGAGCTGGAGGCGGAATGTGATGGATTCTCCTATCTTGGCTCCTATTCGGAGGTGATTTGATGAAAAAGGGATTTTCTCATCTGCGATGCGCCCTGTTGGGAGAGCATCTGGGACACACCTTTTCTCCACGTATCCATAGCGAGCTTGCGGATTATTCCTACGACGTGGTGGACATTCCTACCGACGCCGTGGAGGATTTCATACGCAACGGAGGCTACGACGCCTTTAACGTCACCATACCCCACAAGAAAACCGTGATTCCCTTTTTGGATCGAATTTCTCCCGAAGCCGCCTCCATTGGTGCGGTGAATACTGTCGTGCGTCGCAAGGACGGAACGCTGGATGGCTACAATACCGATTATTTCGGTTTCGACGGGATGCTCACCGCGTCGGGAATCGACGTCTTTGGCACGAAGGCGCTGGTACTGGGGAACGGTGGCGCATCTCTTACGGTTTGCGCCGTTCTTCGTAATCGGGGAGCAAAGGAAATTCTGGTGTTTGACCGAAAAGGTTCCGTTCCCTATTCCGATCTTCCCCTTCACGCTGATGCCCAAATCATTGTCAACGCCACCCCCGTGGGCATGTATCCGAATAACGGAAAATCCTTGGTAGATCTGTCTCTGTTTCCTCGGTGCCGCGGCATTCTGGATGTCGTATACAACCCCAGTCGCACCGCCCTGATTCTGGACGCGGAGGCGAGAGGAATCCCTTGCATAAGCGGACTTTACATGTTGGTGGCGCAAGCCGCCAAGGCAATGGAATTTTTCACAGGGGAATCTGCCGAGGCGGGAGCCATCGAGACCATCGCCGCCAAGATCACCGCTGACACCCATAATATCATTATGATCGGCATGCCCGGCTGTGGCAAGAGCGTAGTGGGAAAAGCCATCGCCAAAAAAATGAGTCGCCCCTTCTTTGATGCCGACGAGGAATTTACCTCCACCTATGGAAAAACTCCTGCCCACGTCATTGAGGAGGAGGGCGAGGATCAGTTTCGCAAGATGGAGCATGCGGTTCTTTGTGAGCTTGGCAAAAAGAGCGGCGCGGTCATCTCCTGCGGCGGCGGAGCGGTGACCCGCGAGATCAATTACGCGCCCCTGCACCAAAACGGAGTGATCGTCTATTTGCGCCGCGAGCTGTCCCGGCTGGCAACGGGTGGCAGACCTCTCTCTCAAAAAAGCTCTCCCGAGGCACTGTATGAGGCTCGCCACACATCTTATGAGCGCTTTGCCGATCTGACGGTGGACAGCACCGAGGTGGTTGCGAACACCGCCGAGGAAATTATTTCCGCTTACTGTCAGTATAAGAAAGGATAAAACCATGAAGATTCTTGTTATAAACGGACCCAACCTAAATATGCTTGGAATCCGCGAGCCTACCATCTACGGTAAGCAGGATTTTGCCGCTTTGCAGGACTATATCCGCGATTCCGCCAAGGAGTTGGGGCATACCGTCACCCTCTTTCAATCCAATCACGAGGGTGAGATCGTAGACGTGATCCAGTCCGCTTACGGGGTCTATGATGGGATCGTGATCAACCCTGCCGCCTATACCCACACCAGCGTGGCAATTCTGGACGCGTTGAAGGCAGTTGGGATCCCCACGGTAGAGGTACATTTGTCGGATATTTACTCCCGCGAGGAGTTCCGAAAGCATTCCTACGTATCCATGGTTGCCGTCAAAACCATTTGCGGTCTGGGCTTTGAGGGATACCGACAGGCGCTGGAATATTTTCAATAAAACAAAAAAAGAGCTCCATTCGGGAGCTCTTTTTTTGTTTTAAAGTAGGGCAAACCGATTTTTTTGGCATTCGATGATCCCTTCTCTTTTCATCTTGCCGATCTCCACCGACAGACCGCTTCGATCCACCTCCAGATAATCGGCAAGCTCCTGACGGTCAAAGGGGATCTCAAACCGATCCTTCCCTACCCGCTTGGCTTGCATCATCAGATATGCCATCAGCTTCTCCCGAGTCGTTCGTTTGGAGGTGATCTCGATCCGCTGATGGAACTGAATCATCTTTTCCGCCAGACCCTTCATCAGGTTAAAAATCAGCTGATTGTGAAACCCACAATGGTTGGAACAGGTATGCAGAATACGATCGATGCCGATGAGCATCACCTCACAGGGCTCGTTTGCCACCACGGTTACGGGAATCGAGGAGATTTCGGCGCAGGCAAACGCCTCTCCAAAAACCTCCGATACTCCTTGCTCCCCGAGGATACTGCGGTTGCCGTAATAATCCACCTGCAGGATCTGCACCGATCCAGACAGAACGATTCCAATATCCCGCGCGGGGGTTCCCTCTGCCAGAATGGTATATTTTTTATCAAAAAAATCCACCCTTGCACCAAGACAGACCAGCATTGTTTCCAGATCCTCTTCCCGAATTTCGGAAAACAAGGAGCATTTTTTCAAAATTTCCAGATATTTTTTCAACTTTTTCTCCTTTTGTTGAAAATTCAACCGATTTTTCTCCTTAATTATACTATAATAATAACAGAAAATCAAGGAGATTTGCTCATGAAAATTGCTTTTTTTGATACCAAGCCATACGACTTGCCGTCCTTTGAGCGGTACGGCAAGGAAGCGGGCATTCGCTTTAAATTTTTTGAAACCAAGCTAACCGAGGACACGGCAGAACTGGCAAAAGGTTATGACGGTGTCTGCGTCTTTGTCAACGATACGGTAAACGCCCCTGTCATTGACCGTCTCTGCGAGATGGGAGTGAGGGTCATTGCCCTCCGTTGCGCGGGATTTAACAACGTGGATATGAAATACGCTTATGGCAAGATCCACGTGCTTCGAGTTCCCGCCTACTCCCCTTACGCGGTGGCGGAGCATACCATGGCAATGCTACTCACCTCGATCCGTCGGATCCACAAAGCGTATATCCGCACCAGAGATTTCAATTTCAGTCTTAACGGTATGACGGGCTTTGACCTCCACGGCAAAACCGTGGGAGTCATTGGAACGGGACGAATCGGTCGGGTATTTATTGACATCTGCCGAGGCTTTGGCATGAGGGTTTTAGCCTATGACAAGTATCCCGCCGCGGGACTGGACAACGGCGACACGATCCGTTACGTTTCCCTCGACGAGCTGTTTGCGAGCAGCGACATCATTTCCCTCCATTGTCCGCTCACCGAGGAGACCTACCACATGGTCAATGCCTCGTCCTTGGAAAAATGTAAGAAGGGTGTGGTTTTGCTGAACACCTCCCGTGGCGCTCTGGTGGACGCGGAAGCGCTCCTTGCCGCCATTAAAGCAAGACAGGTGGGCGCTGCGTGTCTTGACGTATACGAGGAGGAATCCGAGCTCTTCTTTGAGGATTTTTCGGGACACATTCTGGAGGACGACACGCTGGCGCGGCTGATCTCCATGCCCAACGTCATTGTTTCCTCCCATCAGGCTTTTCTCACCGAGGAGGCGCTGGCGAATATCGCGGAAACCACCGTCAAAAACCTTACCGACTTTTTTAAGGTCGGTCAATGCCAAAATGAGCTTTGCTATCGGTGCGGAAATACCGAGGATTGCAAAAGCGAAAAATGTTTTTAACAAAGGAAGGAAAAAACATGATCAGAAAAATCATTCGAATCGACGAAGAAAAATGTAATGGCTGCGGCGCCTGCGCCACGGCCTGCCACGAGGGCGCCATTGCTATGATTGACGGGAAAGCGAAGCTGACCCGTGAGGATTTCTGCGACGGGCTGGGGGATTGTCTCCCCGCCTGCCCCACGGGCGCTATCACCTTTGAGGAGAGAGAAGCTCCCGCCTACGACGAGGAGGCGGTAAAGGCATCCAAGGCAGAACAGACGACTTCTCCGCTCCCCTGCGGCTGTCCCGGCACGCGGGCGCGAGCCATACACAGAGAAGCGTGTCCTGCGCCCACCCGTGCGGGTGCGGTTCAGAGCCAGCTGGCGCAATGGCCCTGCCAGATCAAGCTCGTGCCCCTCCACGCCCCCTATCTGAGGGGCGCGAACCTGCTCATCGCCGCCGACTGCACAGCCTACGCCTACGGCAGCTTTCATCAGGACTTTATGCGCAACCACGTAACCCTCATCGGTTGTCCCAAGCTGGACGAGGGCGATTATGCCGAAAAGCTAACCCAGATTCTCCTACATAACGACATCAAAAGCGTGAAGATCCTCCGCATGGAGGTGCCCTGTTGCGGCGGATTGGAAAATGCCGTCAAGCGGGCGTTACAGGCAAGCGGTAAGTTTTTGCCATGGCAGGTAGTAACCGTCACCACCGACGGAAAAATTTTGGAATAAATTTTGAAATCTCGTTGAAAAACATATCAAAATGTGGTATACTAAATTCATCAAAGGAAGAAAAATTGAGGTATGACCATGAATATTACAAACGACATCCGCTACATTGGTGTCAACGACCACAAGGTCGATCTGTTTGAGGGACAGTACGACGTTCCCAACGGAATGGCATATAACTCCTACGTGATTCTGGACGAAAAGATTGCCGTGATGGATACCGTAGACGCAGGATTTACCCACGAATGGCTGGACAACCTTCAGGGTGTTCTTGGGCGGAGGAAGCCCGATTATCTGATCGTACAGCACATGGAACCTGACCACTCCGCCAATATTGCGAATTTTGCCAAGGCCTACCCGGACGCGACAATCGTAGCCACCGCAAAGGCATTCACCATGATGAAGAACTTTTTCGGAACCGACTACGCCGACCGCCGTCTGGTGGTAGGCGAGGGAGATACGCTGACGCTGGGTAAGCACACGCTGACCTTTGTCACCGCTCCCATGGTTCACTGGCCGGAGGTTCTTGTGACCTACGACAGCACCGACAAGGTTCTCTTCTCTGCCGACGGATTCGGAAAGTTCGGCGCTTTAGATGTAGAGGAGGACTGGGCTTGCGAGGCAAGACGCTATTACATCGGCATCGTGGGTAAATACGGTGCCCAAGTTCAGGCTTTGCTGAAAAAGGCGGCAGCTCTGGATATCCAAATCATTTGCCCCCTGCACGGTCCCGTGCTGACCGAAAATCTGGGCTATTACCTGAATCTGTATCAGACCTGGTCGAGCTACCAACCCGAGGAAGAGGGCATCGTCATCGCCTACACCTCGGTTTACGGAAACACCAAGAAGGCAGTACAGATCCTTGCGGAAAAGCTGCGCGCAAGTGGCTGTCCCAAGGTGGTCGTAAACGATCTGGCAAGATGCGACATGGCAGAGGCAGTAGAGGATGCCTTCCGATACAACAAGCTGGTTCTTGCCACCACCACCTATAACGCTGAAACCTTCCCTTTCATGCGGGAGTTCATCCATCACCTCACCGAACGGAATTTCAGCAACCGCACCGTGGCGTTTATTGAAAACGGAAGCTGGGCGCCCCTCGCCGCTAAGGTCATGAAGGGCATGCTGGAAACCTGTAAAAATCTGACCTATACCGACACCACGGTACGAATCCTTTCCGCCCTGAACGAGGAAAGCAGCAACCAGCTGAACACGCTGGCGGAGGAGCTGTGCCGCGAGTACGTGGCGCAACGGGGCGATACCGCAAACAAGAACGACATGACCGCCCTCTTTAAGATTGGCTACGGTCTGTACGTGGTTACCTCCAACGACGGCAAGAAGGATAACGGCTTGATCGTCAACACGGTCACCCAAGTTACCAACACCCCCAATCGGATCGCGGTAACCATCAATAAGGACAACTATTCTCACCACGTGATCAAGCAGACGGGCAAGATGAATATCAACTGTCTGACGGTGGACGCGCCCTTTAAGGTCTTTGAGGTCTTTGGCTTCCAAAGCGGCAGAAACGTGGACAAATTCGCCGATTGCGAACCCATGCGTTCCGATAACGGTCTGGTGTTCCTGCCCCGTTATATCAACGCCTTTATGTCCCTGAAGGTGGAGCAATACGTAGATCTGGATACTCACGGCATGTTTATCTGCTCGGTAAGTGAGGCGAGAGTGCTCTCCGACAGGGAGACCATGACCTATTCTTATTATCACGAGAATGTAAAGCCCAAGCCCGAAACTGCCGGTAAGAAGGGCTACGTCTGCAAGATCTGCGGTTACGTGTACGAGGGTGATCCTCTGCCGGAGGATTTTATCTGTCCTCTGTGTAAGCACGGAGCTTCTGATTTCGAACCCATTCAATAACCCATAATTTACAGTTTTAAAAAGGAGAAAAACCATGAAAAAATACGTGTGTGACGTTTGCGGCTGGGAATATGACGAGGCGGTAGGGGATCCCGACAACGGCATTGCCGCGGGAACCAAATTTGAGGATCTTCCCGAAGATTTTGCTTGTCCCCTTTGCGGTGTTGGCAAGGATATGTTTTCGGAAGCATAATATAATACCAGGAGGAATATGAATCATGGCAGAAAACAAGTACAAGGGTACGCAGACTGAGGATAATCTGAAGGCGGCATTCGCCGGAGAATCCCAGGCAAGAAACAAATATACCTACTTCGCGTCGGTAGCAAAAAAAGAAGGCTACGAGCAGATCTCCGCGCTCTTCCTCAAGACCGCGGATAACGAAAAGGAGCATGCTAAGATGTGGCTCAAGGAGCTGCAGGGCATTGGCAATACCGCCGAGAATCTGGTAGAAGCCGCCAACGGTGAGAACTACGAGTGGACCGATATGTATGCGGGCTTTGCCGAGACCGCAGAAAAGGAGGGCTTCCACGACCTTGCCGTTAAATTCCGTCTGGTAGCGGCGATTGAGAAGAGCCACGAGGAGCGGTATCGCGCTCTGCTGAAGAACATTGAGACCGCTGAGGTTTTTGCCAAGAGCGAGGTCAAGGTTTGGGAATGCCGCAACTGCGGTCACCTGGTGGTTGGCACCAAGGCGCCCGAGATCTGCCCCACTTGTGCACATCCCAAGGCTTATTTTGAGATCCACGCAGAGAATTACTAATTTTGCTTGTGCTCCCGCCAGAATGTCTGTCTTGGCGGGAGCGTTTTTACTATTTTTCTAGGAGAAACTATGACTGTTGTATTACTGACCGCCCTTGGAGTGGGCGGTGCCACCATTCTTGGTGCCCTCATCGGATTTATTTTTAAAAAAGCTTCACACAAATTTTCCGACATCGTCCTGTCCTTCGCCGCAGGAGTCATGATGGCGGCGGCGGTGCTTGGGCTGATCCTCCCCTCTCTGGAATACGGAGGGAAATTCAGCTTGCTGATTACATTGGCGGGAATTTTTACAGGCGCTGCCTGTCTGAATCTCCTCGATAAGTTAGTTCCTCACCTGCATAAGCTGGCCGGAATAGAGGACGAGGCACACCGAAACAGCAACACAGGAAAAGTCCTTTTGTTCGTTACCGCCATCGCCATTCACAATCTCCCCGAGGGAATTGCAGCGGGTGTTGGATTCGGCTCGGGCGACAACGCGCAAGCGCTTCTTATCGCGGGAGGAATCGCCCTGCAAAATATCCCCGAGGGAATCGTGATTATCGCGCCGATGTTGGCGGCGGGAATCAGACCTGCCAGAACTCTCATTCTCGCCATCATGACGGGGCTTGTGGAGGTAATCGGAACTCTGATCGGCTACTTTGCCGTCAGCCTCTCCACCGCGATCCTTCCCTTTGCGCTCGCTTTTGCGGGGGGAACGATGCTTTACGTCATCAGCGACGAAATGATCCCCGAAACCCACGCGCACGGACATCAACAGGGTGCGACCTACGCTCTTTTGATCGGTTTTTGTCTGATTCTGATCAGCGACGTTTTATTGGCATAAAAAAAGGATAGCCGCTCCGATAAGCGGCTATCCTTTTTTCTTTTTCGGTCCTCTGCATTACAGAATCTCCATATAAAATTTCGTGCGCTCCGCCTGCGCTCCGCGGATCTCTATGACATAATCCAGCATCAGAGTCCCGGCATACGACAGTCGATTCTCCACCTTGATGGTTCGCACACACACCTCAAAGGGCATAATGGGCGTTCGGTACACGCAGTGATGTCTCTTTCCCGCCTCAAACACCAACGCGGTAGAGACCACCCCTTCTCGAATCATGCTGATCACCTCGGGCTGCTCCAGCATATAGGTAATCACGGTTGTGGATCCGTCCATTCCCGTCGCTTGTGTTTCCTCGTATCCGATCTCTACCCTGCCATTTTCTACCCTCATGGTGCCCAAGGTGTTCATTCGTATCGTCTCGGGCTCCGAGGATGTCTCGTCACCAACCTTAAGCAGATCCTTTTCCTCGGAAAACAGAGATGCTTCCACCTCATATCTTACCGACTTGATCCGTACCCTTACCTCTTTTTTGTTCTCCATATCCCACTCCTTATCCTCTCTTCCCCTCTATTGTACCATGTTCGTCTCTGCTTGTCAATGAATCAAACGCGGAAAGAACAAATTCTTCGCTTTTTTGATAATTTCATTGACAGACCGCTTGCTTCATGATACAAAAAAACGTGGCTTTGAGAAAACCGTAAATATCATTTTCGCCCACATGCGTACGCTGGGGCACAACGGCTGAGAGGCAGTACCATGAACGTATCCTGTACATTGGTTGAGCGAATTAGAGATATTCTTTAGGCAAACGAAAAACGGACCTTTCCTTTTGGAAGGGTCCGTTTTTGATTTGACCCCTTTTTTGCAATCTCTGCCCCTCTACAAATTTCTCCCTTTTCATCTCTATTCCTTCCTTATTTTTACAAATTTGTATAATATTTACAATTGTATTCTAAAAAAGGGAGGCAAAAAGATAAAAATTTTGTTTATTGTTCCAACTGGAAATTTTTGTAAAAACCTTGATATTTTTACCAGAATATGGTAAAATATGTATATCAAATACAGAAATTGGAGGACGAAATGGAAAACACCACGAAAATACTCATCGCCGATGAGAATCCGGCGCAACGCAAGGCTCTGGCGGGAGAGCTCCGTCGCGCGGGCTTTGTCAACATAGAAGAAGCAACCAACGGAGAGGAGGCGCTGATCAAAATCGGACGGTACCACCCCGACGTGGCAATTCTGGATGTGTGGCTATCCAAGCTGGACGGCATCGGCGTTCTGCGAAACTGCAAATCTCTGCATTTCGGAGACGATCTCCCGCCTGCCTTTATCATCGTATCCATGGTTTCCAATCAAAGCATTTTTATGGAGGCGGCACATGCGGGGGCAGACCTCTGTCTGTTGAAGCCCTATAATATGGAAAGCCTTTGTCAGCATATTCGTTCCCTGACGGCAAGCCGAGCCGCGGGAGGGTCGGGTGAGAATGGCGAAGCGGATAAGCGAGGGGACGGAACGCCCGATATCGAAACCCAGGTAACCCGTATCATTCACCAGATCGGTGTACCCGCCCATATCAAGGGATACCAGTATCTCCGCACGGCAATTTTGCTGACGGTACGGGATAGTGAGATGATCAACAGTGTCACCAAGGTGCTCTATCCCAGCGTGGCAAAGAAATACCAGACCACCACCAGCCGCGTGGAACGCGCCATCCGCCACGCCATTGAGGTGGCGTGGGACAGAGGCGACGTGGATACCCTTAACTCTTATTTTGGATACACCATCCAAAACAACCGCGGCAAACCTACCAATTCCGAGTTCATCGCCATGATTGCTGATAACCTCAGACTCAAATATAAGCTGTATTAAGAAGATGCGTTAGGGGAGACTTTCTTATAAGAAAGTCTCCCCTAAAACCCTTTCAAAGAATTTTAATAATGAAATGGAACCGCAGACCCATATAACAGAACCGCCGCAGATTTCAAAAAATCTGCGGCGGGGGATTTTTTATCACCTGTATTTACGTTTAATAATTTGCATATTTCTGATAGATTTCTCTGCTATCGTCCGTGGATTCCTTCGGACTTGCTCCTCCGACCTGTACGCACACGAACAACGTGCCCGTCTCGTCATTTTTACCTGCGGTAACAAAGCAATACTTCGGAATTGCCTCGTATCCGGTCTTTCCCGCTACGAGCATAATATCCGATCCGTTTCCGGCATATTTTGCCGCCGCTTCTCCGTAAGGGTACATCTCCAGCCGTCCCGTATACCATCCGCTATACATGGAGACAGAGGTACTCTTGGTCCCGTTTACGTACAGATCGGCGGTATAGGCATTATAAGAGGTCAAAACCTTTTCGGCAACGGGATTGTTCATCGCTGCCGCCATAATGGTCGCCATATCCAAGCAGGTGGTATAGTGATTATCATGATACAGACCCGTACAGTTTTCGAAATGCGTTCCCGTAAGATCCAAAGCGCTTGCGCGGTTATTCATCATCTGCACAAATCCAGCCTCGCTTCCCGCGACATAGTCGGCAAGTAACCAGCATGCGTATGTATCCGATTTGTAGATCACCATATACAGCGCATCCTCCACCGTGACCTGAACACCCACCTTCCACAGATTGGTGGCAAGGGAGGGCGAATCCTTGGTAGTTGTCGATGCGTTTTTATATTTCGTTGCCATCTCTTCGGTCAGCGTTAACAGAGCGGTGGGATCCTTTGCGTTCTCACAGGCAACAAGCAGTGTCATCACCTTCGTCATAGACGCGGGGTACACCTTCTCTCCTCCGTTTTTGACCGCGACCGCCTTTCCGTTCGTCACGTCAATGAGCGACGCGGCAGCGGACTGGATTTGGCTATCACCCGAAATATCAGCGGCGGCAGAAGCGGAATAAGAATAACTTCCCGCCTTCGTCGCGCTGGGAAGGGTAATTCCCGTTTTTGTTTTTTGAGTGGATGTATTCGGGGTTGTATTCGAAGCTCCTCCGGTCTGCTCACTCTGCTGATTGGAGCTTCCGCCTCCATCGCCGTCATTCTTCGCGGGCTTTTGATCCAAGCCTCCCATTGCCAGCACCACGCACAATACGATCAAGCTGATGACAAGCAGTGAGACGGTTCCGATCAGCAATCCCGCCAGCATGCCGCCATGCTTACGCTGCATCTGCTGTGACGGTCTCTGCGGCGGGCGATTGGGGGCGCCTTGCGGTCTTTGAGGTGTTCTCTGAGGTGTTTGATTTTGATTCATATTTCTTTATCCTTTGTCCTTTTCCCATCTCGGTAAACGGTCGTCATTGATGGTTCTATTGTACCATATTTTTTCCTCAATTTCAACACAATCCCAAAGATTTTTTCTGTAAAAATACGGAAGAGCCGTGACGTGTACGTCACGGCTCTTTCCCGTTGATCTATCTGACGCGCCGTAGCGCGGTTGTTACCTGAATGGTTTTATATAGATTCTATATTCATCCCATTTGGGAAACCAAACGATCCTTTGAGTACGCGCCGATTACTTGGCGTAATCTACCGCGCGGCTTTCTCTGATCAAGTTGATCTTGATCTGTCCGGGATACTTGACCTCGTCCTGAATCTTCTGCGCCATCTCACGGGCGATCAGCTTCATTCCGTCGTCGTTGACCTCCTCGGGCTTCACCATTACGCGAATCTCACGTCCCGCCTGAACGGCAAACGCCTTCTCAACGCCGCCAAAGCCCTTGGCGATCTCCTCGATCTTCTCCAGTCTCTTGATGTAGTTTTCCAGATCCTCACGACGCGCGCCGGGTCTCGCGGCGGAAATCGCGTCTGCAGCCTGAATGATCACTGCCGTAATGGTTTGAGGCTCTACGTCACCGTGGTGCGCCTCAATGGCATGAATCACGTCGCGGCTTTCCTTATATTTCTTGGCAAGGTTGACACCCAGCTCGACGTGAGAGCCTTCCATTTCGTGAGTCTGCGCCTTACCGATATCGTGCAGCAGTCCCGCACGCTTTGCCACCGTACTGTCGATTCCTAACTCGTCAGCGATCATGCCGGCGATCAGGGCGACCTCAATGGAGTGCTTCAATACGTTCTGTCCGTAACTGGTTCTGTATTTCAGTCTGCCCAGCAGCTTCACCAGATCCGAGTTGATTCCGTGGATACCCACGTCAAAGGTTGCGCGCTCGCCCGCCTGCTTCATGCTTGCCTCCACCTCGCGAGTTGCCTTCTCCACCGTTTCCTCAATTCTGGTAGGATGGATCCGTCCGTCGGAGATCAGCTTCTCCAGCGTGATTCTGGCGATTTCTCTGCGCACGGGATCAAATCCCGACAGGGTAATTGCCTCAGGCGTATCGTCGATGATCAGCTCCACACCCGTCAGCTTTTCCAGCATCTGAATGTTTCTTCCCTCACGTCCGATAATACGACCCTTCATGTCCTCATTGGGGAGAGAAACCACCGATACAGTTGTCTCCGCCACGTGGTCAGCCGCGCATCGCTGAATGGCAAGAGAGATAATATTCTTTGCCTTCGTGTCCGCCTCGTCCTTAAACTGAGATTCCAAATCGGCAAGTCTTTGCGCAAGCTCATGCTTGACCTCGGATTCTACGCGAGTGATCAGCTCTTCCTTTGCTTCCTCCGCGGAAATACCGGAGATCTGCTCCAGAATAACCATTTCCTTTTCTCGCAGCTCGTTGATCTGCTCACGAAGCACGTCGTTTTCCTTCAGCTTCTTGTCCAGCTGCTCGCTCTTCTTCTCAAGCGCCTCGGTCTTCTTATCCAGATTTTCTTCCTTCTGGGTAAGCCTACGCTCCATGCGGGACACCTCCGAACGGCGCTCCTTGAGCTCCTTCTCTGCCTCGTTCCGCTGTCTGATGATCTCTTCCTTTGCGCTGAGCAGCGCTTCCTTTTTTTGAGTCTCTGCCTGCTTTGCGCCCTCCTCTCGAATTCGCTTGGCTTCCGCCTCGGCAGAACCGATCTCGCGCTCCGCTTTCTTCTGGCGGCGCTTATAACCAACACGGAAGGAAACCGCGCTGGCGCCAATACCGGCAACAGCAGTTACGCCGATGCCGACAAACAACATCCACAATTCCATAAAAACACCTCCTCTTTTTTTAGTTTTCGTTTTCTTTCTTTAGTATCATTTCCCTACGACGCACCGCGGTCGTTCTCTTGGTTTATTGAAAAAGCATCCGCCCCTTGGGGACAATCATGATGCAACATCGCATACTATGACACTATACTAATATTTTACACCATTTTGTCCCCCTTGTCAAGCGTTTTTGACGGAATCTGTCCCCTTTTTGCCACTTTTTAAGAAGATGAAACGCAAAAAAGGAGCCTCTGAAGAAGCTCCTTTTTGATTTGGTCCCTCAATTAGCCAAGTTTTGCCTGATTGATCTTGATACCGGGGCCCATGGTGCTTGCGATCACGCAACTCTTGATATACTGTCCCTTCGCAGCGGCAGGCTTTGCCTTGATCACAGCGCCTACCAGCGTATTGAAGTTCTCGGTCAGCTTCTCGGTTCCGAAGGAAGCCTTTCCGATGGGGCAGTGGATGATGTTGGTCTTGTCCAGACGGTACTCAATCTTACCTGCCTTTGCCTCGTTTACCGCACGGGCAACATCGGGGGTAACGGTGCCTGCCTTGGGAGAAGGCATCAGGCCCTTAGGACCCAGAACCTTACCCAGCTTACCGATCACGCCCATCATGTCGGGGCTTGCAACAACGACGTCAAAGTCGAACCAGTTCTCCTGAACGATCTTCTCTGCGTACTCTGCGCCGCCTGCGTAATCTGCGCCTGCGTCCAGAGCCTTCTGTACGTTGTCACCCTTTGCGAATACCAGAACCTTTACGTTCTTACCGGTACCGTTGGGGAGAACAACCGCGCCTCTGACCTGCTGGTCAGCGTGACGGGAGTCAACACCCAGACGGATGTGAATCTCGATAGTCTCATCGAACTTTGCCTTGGAAGTCTGGCATACCAGATCCAGAGCCTCTGCAGGGTCATAAGCCCGGCTCTTGTCAATCAGCTTTACGCTGTCTGTATATTTCTTACCCATTTTTCTGTTCCTCCTTAGTCCTCAACCACAACGCCCATGCTGCGTGCAGTTCCTGCGATCATGCTCATTGCGGTGTCAATGTTTGCCGC